>JAUZPZ010000099.1 GCA_030705675.1 Bacillota bacterium | reverse complement strand
TCAAGACCGGCACCTATCGGAAGACCGTCTTCAGAAAATGCGGTTTGCGTACGTCCGTAAACAATTTGCAGGAACAATTCTCTCATTGCGGTATTTATGGCGTCACAGACAAGGTCTGTATTAAGCGCTTCAAGAATGGTTTTCCCAATGAGAATTTCTGAGGCCATAGCCGCAGAATGAGTCATGCCCGAGCAGCCCACCGTTTCAACAAGAGCTTCCTGAATAATACCTTCTTTTACATTTAATGTGAGTTTGCAGGTACCCTGCTGAGGAGCACACCAACCTATACCGTGCGTAAGACCTGAAATGTCCTTAATTTCTTTCGCCTGTGTCCATTTTCCTTCTTGCGGGATGGGCGCAGGACCGTGATATGCACCCTTGGCAAGAGGGCACATTGCTTCTACTTCTGCTGAATATTTCATATTCTTTTTACTCCTTTCGGAAATCTTATTTAAGCATACAGCTATCTATCCTATTATACCATAAATTTCACATTATGCAATAATAAATATGCAAAATTAGACAGTTGCACAAAAAAACATCAAAATAGCGCAAAATTTTTACAAAAAAGACATAAGAATGTAAAATTGCAAAAGCGGACAATGCCATTGACATATAAAACAAACGATGTTATAATAAAAGTAACAAAAAATAAGAGTTTACAAACAATGTTTTTGTATAAATAAGCTGAATTACACGTATGTCTTTGTTTGATTGTAAATGGAGATTATATGAGGGGGAGAAAAATGAAAAATTTTAGAAAGCTAACGGCAATATTGCTTATTATGACATTTGCGGCAGTGCCTGTTTTTGCGGCAGATGCACAAAGCGCCGGGGTTGTGATAAATGGCGGCAGGGTTGATTTTTCTGCGCCGCCGGTCGTAGAAAACGGTCGCACACTGGTTGCTTTAGGGGAAATAGCAAAGGCTCTGGGAGCGGGTGTTACATATGAAAATGAAACGGCTGTTATAATACTGGGGGATAAGTCTGTTTCTTTTACCGCGGGTGAGAATTTTATGGTGGCAAACGGTGAAAAAGTGCCGCTTGACATTACATTGGACACAAATATGGAGAAAACAATTTCGAACAGTACGCGCGTTCCTTTGAGAGCGGTGGCAGAAGCGTTGGGATATACGGTAAAATGGAACGAGGAGGAGTTTGCGGCTTATGTGGACGGCAAAAAGACGGAATTTGCCGATAAGCTAAACGCCCTTATGCCGCAAAATGAAAATTATATGTTTTCCCCTCTTAGTATAAAAATGGCGCTCGGTCTGCTGGCGTGCGGCGCGGAGGGTGAAACCCTTCAGGAAATACTTTGCGCGGTAGATGAAAAAAGTGCGGATACGCTGAATGAAAATTCAAAAGCGCAGATAGACAAATATACCGCTGAAGGAATATTAAAGCTCAGCGTGGCAAATTCCGTATGGCTTAACGAGTCGCGCAGCTTTGGCGCAAAATTCAGCGATGAATACATAAACGCAGTCAAAACATATTACAGTGCCGAAAGCAATACTGTAAACAATGATGATGCGGTAAATAAAATAAATTCATGGGTAAACGATAAGACTAACGGGAAAATACCATCTATAATATCAGATAACGAGTTTGCGGCGTGTCTTATAAACGCTATATATTTTAAAGGCGCATGGCTGTATCAGTTTGATAAAGACAAAACTTCAGAAGACACATTTACAAATTTAAACGGAGAGGAAAAGAAAATTCCTTTTATGGACGAAACCGAGCATATGAAGTATTATGAGGACGGCGGAGTACAGATAATCAGTATGCCGTACAGCAAAAGAAACGACGCTACAGATGAAAACGGAAAGCTTATAAATAGTGAAAACAGCAAGCTTAACATTGCAATGTGCATTGTGCTACCTAAGGACGGAAAACAGACTGATGTTGCGGCTCTTATAAAAAACGCAAAGATGTCGTCAGAAAAAGTTCACGTAAGGTTGCCAAAATTCAAAACAGAATATTCAACATCTCTGAAAGATATATTTAAGACTTTGGGTATAAATAAAGCGTTTTCCGAAAACGCTCAATTTGATAAGATGAAAACCGGCGGAAGCGAAAACTTTTTCGTTTCGGATGCAATTCACAAAACTTATATAAATGTTGATGAAAACGGAACGGAAGCGGCGGCGGTTACAGCCATTATGGTGGGTGCGACTTCTATTCAAGTTCCTGACATCATTCGCGAGTTTAACGCCAACAAGCCGTTTTACTATGCAATAGTTGATACCGATAATAATGAGATATTGTTTATGGGCAGATATTGTATGGCAAAGTAAATTGTTTGGTTTAAAAGGAGAGTATGCGCGGATTTGCAAGTCCGCACATACTCTCCTTTTAAATATGCTTTGTTTCTCCAAATAAGATATTTGTCAAAAATCATCGGATTGGCATTAATGGCTGAAAATATTCCGATGAAGGGTTTTAAGTCGAAAAACGGGGTATAAAATTTTTTTTGAGCCAAAAACAATGGAGTGTGTAGGCTTATGATGTTTAAAAAACGGAATTATTGGGCATAATTGGTATTGTTTGGTATTTTTTGCGATACTCCATATAAGTGGTATTTCCTCTTCAACATAGTAATAAAAAATAACAGTTTTTAGGGCACAAAAAGTGCAAAATTCGTTAATAAATAACTATTGACAAAATTTTAAAAATGATATATAATGATAAAATGGCATATGTATCCTCCCATGTATAAAAATGTATATATATGACAGGAGTTTTCTTCCTGTGGACAAAAGCTGTTACATGCGGAGAGTTGTGCGGCTTTACACAATTTCATATGCCGGTATCCGTCCGTTTTGTGCAGAGATAATGTTGCGTAAACGGTTATTATTAAGACAAGGCAGCGAGCATGGCTGCAAAAGAATTTGTGCGTGTGCGCAGATTAAGTGACGCTAAATGACAGCGGTGGCGCTGTTAGGGTCATATCTGATAATTCCGCGGTTTTCGTATTCTGTTTTTGTATGAGGGTCGATACAATATTTTTAATGAGGTGATTTAATGCAGCAAAAGGCTACAGTTCAACGTCCAAAGCCCGTTAAACTTGGCAAAGCAGAGAGAATGACATTTTCAAAGATCGATGAAGTTCTTGAAATGCCCAACCTTATAGAAGTGCAAAAAGATTCTTATGATTGGTTTTTAAACGAGGGACTGCGTGAAGTATTTCATGACGTATCCCCGATTACCGACCATTCAGGTAATCTTTCACTTGAGTTTTACGACTATCATTTTGATAAAAACTCCAAATATTCCGTTGAGGAATGTAAGGAAAGAGACGCGACTTTTTCAGTTGCGCTCAGAGTTAATGTGAGACTTGTAAACAGGGAAACGGGAGAAATTAAAGAACAGGAACTTTTCATGGGGGATTTTCCTCTTATGACAGATAGCGGAACTTTCATTATCAACGGTGCCGAACGTGTTATCGTCAGCCAGTTGGTTCGTTCCCCCGGTGCTTATTATTCATTTGAATTTGACCGTGCCGGTAAGAAAAAATATTCCTCTACAGTAATTCCGAACCGTGGCGCATGGCTTGAATATGAAACGGATTCAAACGACGTATTTTCAGTAAAAGTGGATAAGACAAGAAAAATGCCTATTACTGTACTGCTTCGTTCACTTGGTCTTGCCACAGATGATGAAATACGTGAGAAGTTCGGAGAAGATCAAAAGATTTTTGAAACTCTTGAAAAAGACCCCATTAAAACAAGAGAAGATGCTCTTCTTGAAATTTACAGGAAAATCCGCCCTGACGATCCGCCAACTGTGGATACGGCAGAGGCTCTTATAAATTCTTTGTTTTTTGACCCACGCAGATATGATTTTGCAAAAGTCGGAAGATATAAAATAAATAAAAAAATGTCATTGGCAGAGAGAATAATCGGCAAAAAATCCATAAATCCGATAGTTGATCCGTTTACCGGCGAAATCATTGTCGGTAAGGAAGATGTGATTACGGAGAGATTTGCAAATGCCGTGCAGGACGCAGGTATAAATGCCGTTGATGTTGATATGGACGGCACGGTAGTACGTGTTGTTTCAAACGGAGTGGTTGCTCTTTCAAAATATTTCCCTGAAGGATATGACCTGTCTGATCTTGGTATATCGGAAAGGGTTTATAAGCCAATGATGGACGTGCTTGCACAGGAAAGCGAAAATCCGGATGACCTTAAAATGGCGGTTGCGGCAAGTATAGATAATCTTGTGCCCAAATATATCACAGTGGACGACATTTACGCGACTGTGGGATATGTAGCCAATCTTGAATACGGAATCGGAAACGAGGATGATATTGACCACCTCGGAAACAGAAGGCTTCGCTGCGTTGGCGAACTGCTTCAAAACCAGTTCCGTGTAGGTTTTGCACGTATGGAACGAAGCGTAAGAGAAAGAATGACTATTCAGGATCTTGACGTTGCGGCTCCGCAAAATCTTATAAATATACGTCCCGTTGTGGCAACTATTAAGGAATTTTTCGGAAGTTCTCAGCTGTCACAGTTCATGGATCAGAATAACCCACTTGCGGAGCTTACGCATAAGAGAAGACTTAGTGCCCTGGGACCTGGCGGTCTTTCGAGAGACCGTGCCGGATTTGAGGTTCGAGACGTTCATCACTCACATTACAGCAGAATGTGTCCCATTGAATCTCCCGAAGGTCAGAATATTGGACTTATCAGCTCTCTCGCAACCTATGCCCGTATAAATGAGTATGGATTTATAGAAGCTCCTTACAGACGCGTTGAAAACGGTATTGTAACAGAAGAAATCGTATACATGCCGGCAGACGAGGAAGATAAGTATATTATTGCCACAGCAAGTGAAAAACTTGATGAAAACGGCAAATTTTTAAACAGAAAGGCAACAGCAAGAATAAAAAGTGAATTTGTTGAAGTGCCTGTTGAGAGATTGAATTTCATGGACGTGTCGCCGAAACAGTTTGTATCTGTTGCTACGGCAATGATTCCTTTCCTTGAAAACGATGACGCAAACCGTGCGCTTATGGGCTCTAACATGCAGCGTCAGGCTGTGCCGCTACTTGTGCCGGATAGCCCTATCGTAGGAACGGGTATGGAATATAAGGCGGCGCGCGACTCAGGTACGGTTGTGCTTGCCAAAAATAAAGGTGTAGTTGAAAAGGTTTCGTCGAGTGAAATAGTTGTCAAGAGAGACGACGGTGAGACGGACACATATAAGCTTATAAAGTTTACGCGTTCAAACCAAGGCACTTGTATAAATCAGCATCCCATTGTAGATAGGGGAGATTTTGTAAATAAAGGCGATATAATTGCCGACGGACCGGCTACCGATAAAGGAGAAATTGCTCTCGGACGTAACATCCTCATAGGTTTCATGACATGGGAAGGTTACAACTACGAGGACGCCGTTCTTATCAGCGAGGAGCTTGTAAAAGATGATGTGTTCACTTCTATTCATATTGAAGAATATGAGGCTGAAGCGAGAGACACAAAGCTTGGTCCGGAAGATATTACCAGAGATATTCCCAATGTGGGCGAGGATGCGCTTAAAGACCTTGATGAAAGAGGTATTATAAGAATAGGAGCCGAGGTTCGTCCAGGTGATATTCTTGTAGGTAAGGTTACGCCAAAGGGTGAAACCGAGCTTACGGCGGAAGAAAGACTGCTTCGCGCAATTTTCGGGGAAAAGGCAAGGGAAGTAAGAGACACCTCTTTGCGCGTACCTCATGGCGAAGCGGGTATTATAGTGGATGTTAAGGTTTTTGAACGTTCAAACGGAGATGAAATGTCTCCCGGTGTAAATCAGCTTGTGCGCGTATATATTGCGCAGAGAAGAAAGATTTCCGTAGGTGACAAGGTTTCGGGACGTCACGGTAATAAGGGTGTTATTTCACGAATTCTTCCTCAGGAAGATATGCCTTTCCTTGAAGACGGCACTCCGCTTCAGATTGTGCTTAATCCCCTTGGTGTACCTTCTCGAATGAATATAGGACAGGTACTTGAAGTGCATCTCGGATACGCGGCTAAGGCACTCGGTTGGAAAATTGCAACTCCTGTGTTTGACGGCGCAAAGGAGTATGATATTGAAGAATGCCTTGCAAAGGCCGGATATAACAGAAACGGCAAGTCAATTGTCCGTGACGGACGTACGGGAGAAGCTTTTGATAATCCAGTAACAGTAGGGTATATGTATATGCTTAAACTTCATCACCTTGTTGATGATAAAATTCATGCCCGCTCAACAGGTCCTTACTCGCTTGTTACCCAACAGCCTTTGGGCGGTAAGGCGCAATTTGGAGGTCAGAGGTTTGGAGAAATGGAAGTTTGGGCTCTTGAAGCCTACGGTGCAGCATATACGCTTCAGGAAATTCTTACCGTTAAGTCGGATGATGTTGTCGGCCGTGTGAAAACTTACGAAGCTATCG
>JAUZPZ010000098.1 GCA_030705675.1 Bacillota bacterium | reverse complement strand
TTTACAATCTCATACTGCCCACTTAGCAGTCCTATCATACTTTCGGTATCGGTCAAATTTTTGGGACACCCCAAAGAAATAAATCCTATTTTATACATTGTAATCCTCGCTGTAGATTATGGTTTTTTCCGACAATACCGTGTCAATCTGACCTCTCAGAAATCCACGGTTTGTCATTTTTTTTCTGAATTTTTCGGCATCAACTGCCGTTATACATTCTTCATCGTCAAAAGCTTTAAGCAGAAAATAGCGCAGGTTTTCCAAATCCTGCTCTTCGTCTGTCATTTTTAGCGCCTTTTCTGCCGCCGCCTTATCAACCCCCCTTTGGGCAAGGCCCAGGCGGATTTTTCTTCTGCCGTAGCGGCAAAGGGTTATGCAATCGCTTACATATGCATTCGCATAATCCTCGTCATTTATGTATCCTAACTTCTCCATTTTATCGGCAACCGCTTCCGAGATTTCTTTTTCAAATCCCTTTCGGCGCAGTTTATCTATAAGTCCGCGTCGCGTGTTTCTGAATTTAAGTAATTTCAGTGCTGTTTCCGATGCCTTTTCAAAATTCTCACTCATTATCAAATTCCCCGTCGAATTTGTCCTCTAAATCAACATCATCTTCAGGCGCAGACGCTTTTACTACTTTGGCGGCAATGGGTTTATCGTCATCTTCCACAAAAACCTCGACATCTTTTAAATAATTCGGAATCGGTATGTCAAGTTTCGTTCTTACAAGATACTCAATCTCTTTAAGAACAGACTGATTATCACTAAGATACTGCTTTGCGTTATCACGTCCCTGACCTATTTTTTCGTCATGGTAAGAGTACCACGCGCCTCCCTTTTTAACTATATCCAAATCAACGGCAAGGTCAAGTACCTCGCCCGTGCGGGAGATGCCTTCGCCATACATAATATCAAAAGTACATTCTTTAAATGGCGGTGCAAGCTTGTTTTTAACCACTTTTACCCTTGTTCTATTACCTATTGCTTCTGTTCCGGACTTTATTGCCTCTGTTTTTCTTATATCAAGCCTTATAGACGAGTAAAATTTCAACGCCCAGCCCCCGGTCGTGGTTTCAGGGTTTCCGTACATTACCCCTATTTTCAGCCTAAGCTGATTTATAAACAAAATCGTGGTGTTTGTTTTACTTGCTACGCCCGCAATTTTTCTGAGTGCCTGTGACATAAGCCTTGCCTGAACTCCGACGTGCGCATCCCCCATTTCACCCTCAATTTCGGCTTTGGGAACAAGCGCGGCAACCGAGTCTATAACGATGATGTCAATGGCTCCGCTTCTTGCGAGAGTTTCGGCAATCTGCAACGCGTCCTCACCCGTATCCGGCTGAGAAACAATAAGTCTATCAACATCTACGCCCAATTTTGCGGCATAAATGGGATCCAGAGCATGCTCCGCATCGATAAACGCGACTTCGCCACCCTGCTTCTGATCCTCCGCTATTATATGTAGCGAAAGGGTGGTTTTACCCGATGATTCCGGCCCATATACCTCTATGACCCTACCGCGCGGAATACCCCCTATTCCGAGTGCCATATCAAGAGCTATAGAACCCGTGGGGATCGTTTCAACATTTACCTTTTTTCCGTCTCCCATACGCATTACAGTACCTTTGCCAAACTGCTTTTCAAGCTGTGTGAATACCGCCTGAAGAGCCTCTTCTTTTTGTGATTCGCCAGTAATGATGACGGGAGTTGCTTTGGAATTTTCTTTTTTCATATTCTTTACACTCCTTTTATTAAAGCGTATTTATTACATTTTTAAGCACTGTATATACGGTGCCACAGCGCACATTATCACGACTGCCGTTAAAATGCATTTCCAGCAGTTTAATCCCGGCCTCCGTCGCTATTCCCGCATATACAAGCCCCACCGGTTTCTCCTCTGTGCCGCCGCTTGGACCGGCTATGCCGGTAACTGAAATACCCACGTCGCTGTTTGCGGCTTTCCTCACCCCCGCCGCCATCTCATAGGCTGTCTGAAGGCTCACCGCGCCGTAATTTTCAAGCGTTTCCTCTTTTACTCCGAGCAATTCGTGTTTCGCGCTGTTTGCATAGGTTACATATCCTCTGTGAAAAACCTCTGACGACCCGCTTATATCGGTAATCGCCGCCGCAATCAATCCGCCCGTGCACGACTCAGCCGTTGAAACCGTCATTTTTTTAGCTTTTAAAGCTTCCGTGAGCTTCGCCGCAAGTACGCGTGTGTCATAAACTTTATCTTCGCTGTTTTCATATATTACTTCGTCAGGCGTCATAATTTATCCTCCCCATCAGAATTTTCTGTCGCTTAAATATTCCGCCAGCCATGCCAAAAAAGCCCCTTCTTCACCCATATCCTTCACCAAAGAAGCGGCTTCGCCGCTAAGCGTACGCGCAAGCATTTTAGATTTTTCCACTCCATTCAAAGTGACAAAAGTGCTTTTCCCGTTCTTTTCATCGCTTTTCAGGGGCTTGCCCAAAGTTTTTTCATCGCCCTGCACATCAAGAATATCATCCACCACCTGAAACGCAAGCCCGATTTTTTCGGCATACTCCCTAAGTGTTTCCTCATTTTTTACGTCGCCGCCGCACGCGGAATACCCACTCATAAGGGCGGCAGATATAAGCGCGCCGGTTTTAAGCTTGTGTAGCTGTCTAAGCCGCTCCGACCCTATCTGCGTATGCTCCGCATCAATATCCATAACTTGTCCGCCTATCATACCTTCCGTACCCGCACCTCCGGCAATGATTTTCATTGCCGCAAGCGTATTTGACGCGCTTACCCTGCTCTCGTTCATTATAAGCTCAAACGCCCCGTTTAAAAGAGCGTCGCCGGCAAGAATTGCCGTCGCCTCGTCAAAAGCTTTGTGGCATGTGGGTTTGCCGCGCCGTATGTCGTCATTATCCATTGCCGGTAAATCGTCATGAATTAATGAATAGGCATGTATCATTTCAATCGCACAGGCAAAGGGCAAAGCCTCCTCCTGTTTTCCTCCCGCCATCCGCGCTCCGCATATGCACAGCACTCCGCGCAAACGCTTACCGCCGCCAAGCAGGCTGTAACGCATTGCCTCATATATCTTGCTCTGATAATTATCTTTCACTTTCACAAAACCGTCAAGAGCGGTTTCAACCGTCCCCGCACGTTCTTTGAAAACCTGTAAAAAATCCTCTTTCATTCTTCCTTACCGCCATTTTCCGCTATCTTTATCTTTTGTTCCGCCTCGTCCAGCAGCTTATTGCATTTTTCCGTTAAAACCACGCCTTTTTTAAACAGTTCCAGCGATTCTTCAAGCCCCGCTTCACCGCTCTCCAGCCTTGCCACAATGCCGCCCAGTTCTTCCATTGATTCCTCAAACGACAGTTTTTTCTTTTCCGCCATTTTCTTTCACCTCTAAAACCTTCGCACTCACCATACCGTCCGACAATATTAAACCGATTTTATCATCAGTCGATATATCGGCTGTTTTTCTTACAGGTTTACCTTCTTTTATTATTGCCGCGTAGCCTTTTTCCATTATTTTAAGAGGGCTTGAGCCATCAAGTCTTGCCGCCGCTATCTTCAGCTTCGCACGTTTATTTTCTGTCACATTTCTTAAAAGGCTTGTCATTTTATCAAAAATATCATCACACTTGCGGCGTCTGTCATTTATACCGTTTTTTAAACGTCCAAATGTTCTTTCCACCCCAAGCGACTGCACCTTCAGCCTGTTTTTTTCAATAATGCCCTTTGTCCGCGTGTGCAGTTTATTTTCAAAATAGTTTATATTCCCCTTTATTTCCCAAACCGGCGTCGCCGCAAGCTCTGCTGCCGCGGAAGGCGTTGGTGCACGCATATCCGCCACAAAATCACAGATTGTAAAATCCGTCTCATGCCCTACGGCTGAAATTACAGGAATTTCCGACGCAAACACCGCGCGTGCAACGCCTTCGTCGTTAAACGCCCATAAATCCTCTATACTTCCGCCTCCGCGCCCCACAATAAGCAGATCAACAGGACATTTTTCATTAAAATATCTTATGGCAGAAATTATATCCGCCGGAGCATCTTCACCCTGAACAAGAGCAGGACGAATTATAATCTCACCTATAGGATAACGCCTGCCCAGAATATTGCATATATCCTGCACTGCCGCGCCTGTTGCCGAAGTGACAACTCCTATTGTCGCCGGATATTTCGGAATGGGTTTTTTAAATTCCGGAGAAAACAGTCCCTCCTGCTCAAGGCGGCTTTTCAGCTGTTCGTAGGCAACATAAAGGTCCCCGATCCCGTCGGAATTCATTTCTCTTATGTATGCCTGATAATTTCCCGCCGCTTCATATACCGAGATCCTGCACCTTACCAGCACCTTCATGCCGTCCTCCGGTCTGATTTTCAGCTTTGCGGCGTCACTTTTGAACATAACGCCCCGCAATGTGGATTCCTCATCTTTCAGCGTCAGATATAAATGGCCCGAATAATGGGCTTTAAAATTGGAAATCTCCGCTTTTATCCATATATCGCCCAAAAAAGGATCTCCATCTATTATATTTTTAAGGTACCTATTAATTTGAGTAACTGAAAAAAAGTTGTCCATTTTTATTTCAATTTTTCTCCTATCAATGCAATGCCGCAGGTATTGCCGGTTGAATATTTCGGGCCGGCAAACAAAGCCCTGTATCTGCCGCCTTTCATTTTTCCGCGCTTTTAACCACAAGCAGCTTTCTTAAACCGACTTATTTTACCCTTTTTACACATAGCGACAATGTGGTATAACAGCTGGTATCAATCCCCAAAATTACAGTTTTTCCTCCAGGCTCTTCTGTACGCCGCCCAGAATACCGTTAGCGTAGCCGCCCGCTTCGGGGGAATCATATTTTTTTACTATTTCTACAACTTCATTTATCGTAACGCTTATGGGAATATCTTCCATATAAAGCATTTCATAAAGGCCAAGCCTTAAAGCCGCAAGGCACACCTTTGAAAGGCGTTCCTTTTTCCAACCTTTTATATTGGATTCAATTATTTCATCAAGCTCGTCCAAATGCTGTCTGACGCCTTCAAAAGCATTCTGTATATATTCTTTATCATTGTCTTTAAAGCTCATACCCTCTAAAGTTTCGATTTGTTCAAATTCTTCTTCCTTACCGTACTGCCATTCAAAAATATATTTGAACGCAACATCCCTCGCAAGGCGGCGGCCGAATTTAATATCTCCGTCTTCATTGTAAAGTTCGATAGCATTTCCCATAAGTTTTCTCCTTAAAACAAAGAAACAGACACTGCGCGTCCCTTATTCAGTTATGCAGCAGTGTCTGTCACACTTAAAAATAAATTTTAAAAGATCAGTTTTCCTCCGTAACGTCAATATCGATAATTTCCGCTGGGGACTCCGTTTCATCAGCTTCCTTTTCGGGCGAGTCTTCGGTAAAATCCACACTCTCGACGCTTACGTTTACTTTATCTACGGTTATCCCTGCCATAGTTTCAATCATATTTTTAACGTTCTCCTGTGCTTTCCATGCAACCTCAGGGATTTTTACGCCGTATTTTACTTTTACGTGCAGGGTTATGGTTGCGGTGCCGCCTTCCATATCCACATCTATTCCCTTTGAGGTATCCTTTTTGCCCAGCACCGCCGCGGTAATATTACCCACAATACCGCCCGTCATGCCGGCAATTCCTTCAACCTCCTTAGCAGCCTTTGCCGCAAGAGTTGCTATAACATCATCAGAAATTTTAATATCGCCTGTATACTCGTTTTCAAAATTTTCCATTAAAAAAACCTCCATTTCCGGAAATTACTTTTTCTTTTATATTATACCACCGTTTTTGCAAAAAATCAATAGTTTTCAGTTTTTATTTGCCTTCTCTTGAAATGTATGGCAGTTCTTTTAATTTCTGTTAATATTACATTAATATTTCACTCGTCAATCTATTGATTTTTTATGTAATTCATGGTATAATGTGTGTACAAAATATACAATTGGGAATTTTCTTTTTATACAACCGTTTATTATGAAAATTTCATAATAAACGGGTAATTTTCGGGAGGTGCCTTTTATGAAAAAAAATTTTTTTGCGGGAATGGTGGCAGCGCTTATGTTGTTTTCCGCCATACCTTCATTTGCTGAAGGTAGCGGCAGTGCCGCTTCCAGTACAAATCCAACCGTTTCCTCATCGAATAACACAGCATCGAACACAACATCGAACGGCACCGAAAGCGAAACTACCTCTGAAAAAGGTATTTTTATTGGCGACGTATTGCTTGTTAACGCGCAGGGTAAGCCGGCGAACAACCTTAAAGAGGCTGTCAATGTTCCGGCAGGCTACGGTGAGGGTACATACGTTGGGGACATCACTATTGACGGCGTCCTGCTTCTTGATAAGGACGGCCTTCGTGCAGATACCATTGAAGATGCCGTCAATGTCCCGGAAAGCTATTATGCTTCTTCGCAAACAACTGATCCGACCAATCCCGCCGATTCGACTAATCC
>JAUZPZ010000097.1 GCA_030705675.1 Bacillota bacterium | reverse complement strand
TTCCATTTGGAAGTTGTATAAAAATACTATCCCCCTGACCGACATCCAAAAAATGAACCTTCATAAGCCTGTCTGTATTTGTTTCTATAATAACCGTATTTGTTTTGTTATTCCATGAAATGTTAAACCCGAAACATTCCGCGACAAACCGTATTGGCACCATTGTCCTGCCATTTATAATTTGAGGCGGAACCTCCAAAAATACCTGCCTCCCGTTATCATACGCCATAGTGCTGCCAATACTAAGGTTTACTTTTTTATTCCCATATACAAGTTCTATCCCCTGCGATTGTTTGTCCCAATTTACAGACGCGCCTACCGCCTCCGAAATCGACCTTAGGGGCACTAATGTTCTGCCTTGCAAAATAACCGGATTTACATCTGTCTTTATATTTCTGCCATCTATGCAAATTGAAATATTTTCCTGCGTGTCGGCAAATATACCCACGCATGCGCAAAGGCAAAAAATAATACTTAGCAACATCGGCAATATCTTCATTTTTATTTTCAAGCAAACCATCTCCCCTACTCCTTATGCATATTTTACCATAGTTTTTTACAAAAGTCAACATTCTTACTAAATTTCGTATTGAAGTATTAATTTTCTGCTATTGCATTAAATCGAAAAATATGCTAAACTTATAAAAACAGATACATTTTGCAAAATGCCCGAAGGGAATGATTCTCATTTTTAAACTTGTAAAATATCTCAAAAAATATAAAAAACATTTTATTTTAGGTCCTATTTTTAAACTTATTGATGCAATTTTTGAACTTATAGTACCTCTTGTTATGGCTCGTCTTATAGATGTAGGTCTTAATCCTGCTTCTCCTGACCGCGGCTATGTTTTTAAAATGGGAGGCGTCTTGGTTTTGTTGGGGGCCGTAGGTTTGGGTTTTTCCTATACATGTCAATTTTACGCTTCACGCGCCTCACAGGGCTTTGGTACGGAGCTTCGAACGGAAATGTTTCGTAAAATAAGCAGCCTTTCCCACAGTGAATTGGATCTCATAGGAACCCCTTCTCTTATAACCCGTATCACCAATGATGTAAATCAGCTGCAACTTGCAGTCGCAATGTTTATACGCCTCGTCCTGCGTGCGCCTTTTCTTGTAATAGGCTCGGTTATAATGGCAATGGTTATAAATCTTAAACTGTCAATAATTTTTCTTATAGCAACTCCACTTATATCTCTGGTGATTTATCTTGTAATGAGTTATTCTATTCCTTTTTATAAAATAATTCAGAAGAAATTGGACAAGATTTCCCTTATCACTTCGGAAAACCTCGAAGGCACAAGGGTCATCCGCGCCTTTTCCGGCCGCGAGAACCAAGAGAAGCTTTTTGAAAGCGCGTGTGAAGACCATACTCATACAGCAATAAAGGCCGGCATAATTTCCGCTTTGCTAAATCCTTTCAATTATATAATTTTGAACCTTGCAATTGTTGCTATTTTATGGTTTGGCGGAAAGCTGGTAAATGTGGGGTCGATGACTACAGGGCAGGTCATTGCTTTTGTAAATTATATCACTCAAATTCAGCTTGCCCTTGTTGTGGTTGCAAACCTTGTAATAATATTTACAAAATCGTCGGCAAGCGCAGCGCGTATAAATGAAGTTCTAAATATGAGTGAGGGTCTGTATGAGGGCAGCTGTTCTTCAACTGACTCGCAAGAGGAAAATATAATAAGTATCAAAAATGTAGATTTTTCTTACAATGATAATGTCAACAATCTTGATAACATCAGTTTTGATATACGCCGCGGCGAAACTGTCGGTATAATAGGTGGTACAGGTTCGGGAAAATCCACACTTATAAATTTATTGCCCCGTTTTTATGATGTGGCAAACGGTGAAATTATTTTTGAAGGAAAAAATGTGCGTGATTACACATTCAATGCTCTGCGCTCCTCATTCGGAATTGTTCCCCAGCACGCGGTGCTTTTTTCGGGTAGCATTGAAGAAAACCTGCGTTGGAACAAATCGGACGCTACCGACGGTGAAATCCGCCGGGCACTTGAAATTTCACAGGCGGCTGAATTTGTTGACAAGCTTCCCGAAGGAACCCGCCATATAATTGACGAGGGCGGAAAAAACCTTTCCGGCGGTCAAAAGCAAAGGCTCACAATTGCACGCGCATTAGTGGGCGCTCCCAAAGTACTTGTTTTTGATGACAGTTCCAGCGCGCTTGATTATGTTACAGAGTCAAAATTGCGCGCCGCGCTTAAAACACTTGATTCTACGATAATAATTGTTTCTCAGCGCGCCGCTTCCATAATGCACGCCAATAAAATTATCGTGATGGATGAAGGCAAAATCGCGGGCATCGGAACTCATGCGCAGTTACTTGATACCTGTGAGGTTTATAAGGAAATCTGCTTGTCACAGCAAATCGAAAAGGAGGCGGTATAACATGAAAAAGAAGCCGGTTCTTTCCCGCCTGCTCAAATATACTTACGTATGCAGAAAATATATTATAATAGGCATCTTAAGCGCTGTGATTAGTATTGCCGCAACCCTTGCCGGACCGCGGCTTGTTGCTATAGCAATAGATCAAATGATAGGCATGGGCGCCGTGAACTTTAGCGGAATTGCAAAAATAATATTTTATTTGGCAGGAACTATAGCCATTTCTTCTTTATTCCAATGGCTGCTTTCGGAAAGCACGAATATAATAGCGTATCGCACAGTAAAACAGCTACGTATTGAAATTTTTGCAAAATTTAACCGCGCTCCGCTTAAATTTATTGACTCAACTCCGCACGGAGACATGGTAAACCGCACCGTAAACGATATTGATCAGATTTCGGACGGTCTCCTGCAAGGATTTACCCAGCTGTTTACCGGAATTGCAACCATTGTCGGCACTCTTATATTTATGCTTTCTGTGGATGTTGTAACCGCGCTCGTGGTAATAATCCTTACGCCCCTTTCTATTTTTACCGCTTTTGTAATTGCCCGGCTTACACATAAAATGTTTCGTCAGCAGGCAGTCACACAGAGTGAACTTACCTCTTTTGTAAACGAAATGGTAAGTAACCAAAAGATAGTTAAAGCTTTTTCTCATGAAAATGAAAATATTAAAGAGTTTGACAAAATAAACAAACAGCTTTACCAATGCGGTGTAAACGCGCAGTTTTACTCCTCTCTTTCCAATCCGTCCACCCGTTTTGTAAACAGCATGGTTTATGCGGCGGTAGGGGTTGTGGGAGCTATCCGCGTTATTGGTGGGTCTTTGACTGTAGGTGGAATATCATGTTTTCTTTCTTATGCAAACCAATATACCAAACCCTTTAATGAAATTTCCGGTGTGCTAACTCAGCTCCAAAGCGCCTTTGCTTCAGCTCAGCGCGTATTTGAAGTGCTTGACACCGAAAACGAACCGGCAGATAAAGAAAACGCTCTTTCAATGCCCTCTGCCCGTGGAAATATTTCACTTGAAAATGTTAGCTTTTCCTATGACCACTCGCGTCCCCTTTTACAGAACATCTCCGCAAACATAAAAAAAGGTCAGAAAATTGCTATTGTCGGTCCTACCGGCTGTGGAAAGACCACCCTTATAAATCTTCTTCTTCGTTTTTATGATATTGATGGAGGAAAAATCTCTGTTGACGGGATTGATATTAAAGACATAAAACGGGATGATTTACGCGCCCTTTACGCAATGGTTCTTCAGGAAACCTGGCTACAAACGGGCACGATACGGGAAAATATCATTTACGGGCGGCCTGACGCTACAGAAGATGAAATTATTGAAGCGGCAAAAGCGGCATATGTGCACGGTTTTGTATCCCGCATGAAAAAAGGTTATGATACTGTAATTTCGGGAGAGGGCAGCTCCCTTTCACAAGGTCAGAAACAGCTGCTGTGCATAGCACGCGCCATGTTAGTAGGTTCTCCCATACTTATCCTCGACGAAGCTACAAGCAATATTGACAGCCGTACGGAAATAAAAGTACAGCGTGCCTTTGAAAAGCTTACCGAAGGCAAAACTTCGTTTATTGTAGCGCACCGGCTTTCGACAATAAAAGAGGCTAATTTAATTCTGGTAATGAAAGACGGCAATATTATTGAGCAGGGAACTCATAATGATTTGCTGTGCAAAGATACTTTTTATAAAAAGCTTTATGAAAGCCAATTCAGCAAAGCGTAAAATTGTAAGCGGTCCTCCTTTTAAAAGGAGGACCGCTTACAATTTTATTTTCAGTTAACAGATAGCCATATTTTATCAATCTGTCCTATTTTTTCTTCAGCTGTACTGCCTGCTGTTGTAGTGGTTTCCCCAATCGGCAGATTCCCCATTCCTATGGCGGGATCAGATACATAAAAAATACTGTTACTGTATCCTGTCAGAAGAAGGGCGTGGCATCCGTCGTAATCATAAATAACAATGCCTTCAGGGTGTTTGCTTATAGTATCTGCCAAATATCCCGCTTTGTCACCTACATCATTTATACTAAGACTTGATATTTTATGCCCATTATATTCAAATTCCTCATATAGACCAAGCTCATCTGACCATATCGATTCGTCATCTTTAACTGCTTGCTCGGTTATACTGGAATAATCCTCTCCGTTTAACGCCGCTATCCTGCGTAAAAGCATTGTCGCGGCACATGCCGTACAACTGTCCGGCTCCTCCTGTTTAAGAATAAAGGCGTCGCTGTTTAAATTACCGGCTGTTTGATTTTCATTATGGGATAAATCTTTGTTATCGGCTATGCTTTGCGAATTCGAGCTTTGCGTTTTCGAAGCTTCAATCATTGTTACAATATTATAAATAAGCACTGCCGCATCCTTGCGCTTCAAATTTTTATTTTCTTCAATATTCAACCCTTTTGTGATTCCTAATTTATCGGCAATAAATTTATATCCGGAGGGATAGCCTCCTTTATCCATAGCTTCTTTTCCCATTCCTTCGGCACATATAATCATTTTTATTGCCTGTTCTTTCGTTACAGACTGTGAAGGACGGAATGTACCGTCATCATACCCGTCAATTATTCCGTTTCGTACCGCAAGTTCAACATATCCGTTTGCCCAAAAGTCGCCCGAAACGTCAGTAAAAACCTGAGCCGGCGAGTTTTTCATATATTTTTCAATACCCATAAATCTACACATAAGTGCTGTAAATTCCGCTCTGGTAATTTCGGCATCAGGATTAAAGTTCCCGTTATTATCGCCCGTTAAATACCCTTCTTTGGCAAGAGTATTAACCGCCTTTGCAAAATAATAATTATCTTTTACGTCTGGAAACTCCGTTGCCGATGCTTGAACTACCATGCATGATAAGACAATCAAAGTTGCCACAACATGTAATATATACTTCTTCATCTTATGCAACCGCCTTTATGTATTTTTTAGTGGAATAAAAGACTACTCCACATTTTCCATTGTATCAGTCTAAGCGTAAAAAGTCAATATTTGTAACAATATTGAAATAATGCAATTACTGGGAACTTTACATATTAAGGCATAAAAAAAGCCGTACACCTTTCCTTGAATTGTTGCAAATATCCGTTTTTGTATTTTAAAAACTCCTGCCGGGCACTCTCACGGCACACGCGAAGCAAACGCTTATTGCTGCTCGGTTCCCCGCCTGACAAGGTTCACGCGTTCACGTTGCGTAAGACCCGACAATCAACATTTTCTAATACAAACTGACAATACCTCAACAATCCTCAAAAAGGATTTCGCCCCCGCTATAGCGGACTGCGGGTACAGGGAACCGCTACCTCCCCGACTAGTACGACATTAACTATTATACCATATATACAATATAAAATCAAGTGATTTTTTCTTACATATTTTTACATTAAAGCCATCACTATATCGTAACCGCAAGGTTATGATATAATTGCCCATGTGCGTTTCGACCACATGCGGCTCAGCCGCAGGGCGAAAAAATCGCGCGGGCTTTTAAAATATATAATAAATACATTTATGTGTTTATTATATACTGTTTCTTATGTCAGGCTTTTGCGACTATGTGAAATGTTTTCTAAACCTTAATTTTTCACATTTCAGAGATTAGTTTTATACTTGCTCCCTGATAATAAAATGCGAGTATTTCTTTATAGGTTTTACCCTGATCCGCCATAACCTTGCTTCCCCATTGGCTCATACCTACGCCGTGTCCGTACCCATAGCCGTGAATTGTAAACAGATTGACACTGCTTGATATATTTTGCACCGTTGTTTTTCCCGAACCATCTATTACCACCATGCTTGTACCAAGACTGTTTATTCCTTTATCCGATATTACAGCTGAAGGGTTAGCGTTTGACGTCCCCTGTGAGGAGGCAGTATATACCCCCGTTCCTTCATAAGTTGGAGTCACCGTAAATATTCCGCTTTTAAGCCCAAGGACAGAGCGAGCTGAATCTTTTTCAGCCGTATAGCTCCCGTTTTCGCCTACAAATGTAAGTTTTGTTATTCTGCCCGACTCCGCTGTTTTTTCCACATTGATTTTATTAACCTTGCCTATGCTTATCCCGTACTGTGAAAGCCTTGTTTCAAGTTCCCCGGGAGTATAAGTTACCGTCCATTCATTCGGCTTAGTATACGGATCGGCTTTTGCGACAAAATAAGGAAGCGAACTCGACCATACATTGGCTGAATCCTCACAATATCCTCC
>JAUZPZ010000096.1 GCA_030705675.1 Bacillota bacterium | reverse complement strand
TACATCAGCACAGTTGCCGCATCCTGTACAGTCAAGAGGACTAAGCTGCATTTTGAACTGAAGTCCTTCGTAAGCTTTGCCTGTAGCCTTCTTTGTAACAAATGTTTCGGGAGCGTTTGCCACCTGCTCATCCGTGAGAAGATAAGGTCTGATACAAGCGTGGGGACATACCAAAGAACACTGGTTACACTGGATACAATTTTCTATAATCCATTGTGGAGCTTTAATGGCAATACCGCGTTTTTCATATTTTGTCGTACCGCTTGGAACTATACCGTTTACGTTATCAATAAATGCTGATACAGGAAGATTGTCGCCCTGTTGAGCAAGTATAGGTTTAACAACATTGTTAAAGTATTCTGTTGCGGGAACAACGACCGGAACAGCACCTTCTGTTGCTGTTGCCCAGCTTTCAGGATATTTGATTTCAACAATCCCGGTAAGTCCGGCTTCAACAGCGGCATTATTCATGTTTACGATCTTTTCGCCCTTTGAGCCGTAAGACTTAACTATAGCCTCTTTCATATACTTAACGGCGTCGGCTTCGGGAATGATTTCTGCAAGCTTAAAGAATGCCGACATCATGATCATATTAATTCTGCTGCCAAGACCGATTTTACCACCAAGATCTATAGCGTCAATATTGTAGAATTTGATTTTCTTTTTTGCAATAGTATTTTTCATTTGCGCCGGAAGCTGATGTTCCAGTTCCTCAACCGTACTCCATGGAGAGTTAAGCAGGAACACGCCACCTTCCTTGATTCCTTCAAGAAGATCATAACGGGTAACATAAGAAGAGTTATGACACGCAATGAAGTCGGAAACAGTAAGAAGATAGGGGGCTTTTATCGGAGTATCGCCGAAACGAAGGTGAGATACTGTGATACCGCCTGACTTCTTAGAGTCGTATGCGAAATAACCCTGAGCATATTTGTCGGTATGATTACCGATAATTTTAATAGAGTTTTTGTTGGCACCAACGGTACCGTCAGAGCCAAGACCGAAAAATTTGCAACGGCTAACGCCGGCAGGGGATGTATCAATTTCCTCTTTGATTTTAAGGGAAAGACCTGTTACATCATCGTTAATACCAACAGTAAAGTGATTTAACGGAGCTTTTTCGCCGAGATTATCATAAACAGCCTTAACCATTGAAGGAGTAAATTCTTTTGAGGCAAGCCCGTAACGTCCGCCAATAACAGTAACATCAAGACCTACTTCTTTAACTGCTGTACATACATCAGCAAACAGAGGTTCGCCAAGAGCGCCGGGTTCTTTTGTTCTGTCAAGAACCGCAATAGATTTTGCAGTTTTCGGAATTGCACCTATAAAATGCTTGATAGAGAAAGGTCTGTAAAGTCTTACCTTTACAACGCCCACCTTTTCGCCTTTGCCCATTAAGTAGTCAACCGTTTCTTCAACCGCGTCGCAACCTGAACCCATAAGTATGATTACCTTTTCAGCATCTGGAGCGCCATAATAATCAAACAAATTATACTTTCTGCCTGTTACTTCATAAACCTGTTGCATACAAGATTCAACAATTTCCGGAACAGCATCATAATACTTGTTTGAAGCTTCTCTGTTTTGGAAATAAATATCGGGGTTCTGAGCGGTACCTCTAAGTTCGGGGTGCTCAGGATTCATACTTGCGGCTCTGAATTGTTTAACGGCATTCATGTCAATCATTTTTGCTATATCATCGTAGTCTATAGCGTCGATCTTCTGAACCTCATGAGATGTTCTGAAACCGTCAAAGAAATGAAGGAAGGGAACTCTTGATTTAAGAGTTGCAAGATGAGAAACGGTGGCAAGATCCATAACTTCCTGAACCGAAGCTGACGACAGCATTGCAAAGCCTGTCTGGCGGCATGCCATTACGTCAGAATGATCACCAAAGATTGAAAGCGCGTGTGTTGCGAGGCATCGTGCGCTAACATGGAAGACAGCGGGAATTAATTCACCTGCAATTTTATACATATTGGGGATCATAAGAAGCAATCCCTGAGATGCTGTAAAGGTTGTTGTCAGTGCTCCGGCTGAAAGTGAGCCGTGAACAGCGCCGGCAGCACCTGCTTCAGACTGCATTTCGGCAATTTTCATTACCTGACCGAATATGTTTTTGCGGCCATGTGCTGCCCATTCGTCACAGACTTCGGCCATAGTCGAAGACGGTGTAATGGGATAGATAGCTGCTGTGTCGCTGAATGCATATGCCACATGGGCGGCAGCAGTATTACCATCAACTGTAAGTTTTGTAGCCATTTTTATTTCCTCCTAAAAAATTAAGTTGTTTATATATATATTCAATCGGCCACACCGCCGGGAAAATGCCGACGGCGCTGCAGATGGAATTATACACGGATTTATTTTAAATTAAACCATGCTTTCATACCTGGATAATATGCGGTTTCCCCCAATTCTTCCTCGATACGGAGCAGCTGATTATACTTTGCGACTCTGTCTGTTCTTGAGGGCGCACCGGTTTTTATTTGACCAGCATTTGTTGCAACGGCAATGTCAGCTATGGTAACGTCTTCTGTTTCACCGCTGCGATGAGAGGTTACGGCTGTATAACCGGCACGGTTTGCCATTTCTATTGCTTCAAGCGTTTCCGTAAGAGTACCTATTTGGTTCACTTTTATCAGTATAGAGTTGGCTACGCCGAGTTCTATACCTTTACCGAGACGTTTTGTGTTTGTAACAAACAAATCGTCTCCAACAAGCTGTATTTTTTTGCCGAGCGCATCGGTAAGCATTTTCCAGCCTTCCCAATCTTCCTCGGAAACACCGTCTTCAAGAGATATGATAGGATATTTTTCAGATAATTCCTGCCAGTAGGAAATCATTTCCTCACGGGTACGGAAAATATCAGTTTTCCAAAAATAATAGCCGTCTTTACCAATCTTCTTTGCTTCATCATACATTTCGGTTGCAGCTGCATCAATAGCAATCCTGAAATCGTTATATGGCTTAAAACCGGCTTTTTCTATTGCTTCGACTATACATGCAAGTGCATCTTCGTCATTCTGAAGGTTGGGAGCAAATCCTCCTTCATCACCTACCGAGGTGGAAAGGCCTTTACCTTTAAGAACCTTTTTTAATGTATGAAATACTTCACAGCAATTTTGCAAGGCGGCTTTAAAAGTTTTTGCGCCTACAGGCATAATCATAAACTCCTGAATGTTTATGCTGTTATCTGCATGCTTTCCGCCGTTTATGATATTCATCATCGGAACAGGAAGAACATGAGCGTTTATGCCTCCTATATAATTATAAAGGCTTGTGCCAAGTGCTGCCGCCGCCGTTTTTGCCGCCGCAAGAGAAACGCCGAGGATAGCATTTGCGCCAAGATCACCCTTATTTTCCGTTCCGTCAAGGTCTATAAGAAATTTGTCAATTGCGATTTGGTCAAGTACGTTCATTCCAACGATTTTATCCGCAATAGTACTGTTTACATTGTCAACAGCGAGGCTTACGCCAAGACCTCCGTATCTATTACCGCCGTCACGCAGTTCTACGGCTTCAAAAGCGCCTGTAGAAGCGCCGCTCGGAACACATGCGCGTCCTATAAACCCTCCCGCTTCAACCTCTACCTCAACAGTAGGGTTTCCACGTGAATCCAAAATCTCACGAGCCTTTACGCTTTCAATGGAAATAAATTGTTTCATATCCATTTCTCCTTCCAGAAATTAATAATTCATAGGATACTGCCTATGTATCTGAAAGCATGATACTAAAAATCAGTCTATAAGAGATTTTCCCGTCATTTCTGCCGGAACAGAAAGACCAAGCATAGAAAGCATTGTGGGGGCAAGATCGGAAAGCCCACCCTCGTGTAAAGTACCTTTATAACCTATCATTACAAGAGGTACCGGGTTTGTGGTATGTGCGGTAAACGGACCGCCGTCTGTATCAATCATACATTCAGCATTACCGTGATCGGCTGTAATAAGAAGCGCGCCGCCCTTAGCGGTTATTGCATCAACTACCTTGCCAAGACACTCGTCAACTGTTTCGACTGCTTTTATTGCCGCGTTCATAAATCCTGTGTGACCAACCATGTCACAATTGGCAAAATTAAGAATAATCACATCATATTTATCACTGTCTATACGCTTTAATGCTTCCTCAGTTACAAGGTACGCACTCATTTCCGGCTGTAAATCATAGGTCGCAACTTTAGGGGAGGGAATAAGAGCGCGTTCTTCACCGTCATATACTTTTTCCACACCACCATTGAAGAAGAATGTAACGTGAGCGTATTTTTCCGTTTCCGCAATACGAAGCTGAGAGAGCCCGTTTTTACTTAAATATTCTCCAAGCGTATTCGCAAGGGTTTCCGGTTTAAAAGCAACATCAACATTCGGCATTGAGGCGTCATATTGAGTCATGCATACATAATAAACTTTATTAAAAACTTTTCTTTCAAATCCGCTGAAGTTTGGATCGACAAAACAACGGGTAATTTCTCTTGCACGGTCGGGTCTGAAGTTAAAGAATATAATACTGTCATTTTCTTCTACTTTCGCACCGCCGTTAATCACAGTGGGAAGAACAAATTCGTCAAAAACTTCTCCTACGTAAGAGTCTTCCACAGCTTTTACCGCGTCTCCGGCAACCGCGCCTTTGGCAAGCGATATGGCGTCATATGCTTTTTCAACGCGATCCCAACGGTTATCTCTGTCCATAGCATAGTATCTTCCTGATACTGTGGCAATTTTGCCTATGCCTATCTCTTTGATTTTATCGGAAAGCTCTTTTACGAAACCCGCGCCGGAATTTGGAGAAACGTCACGTCCGTCAAGAAGAGCATGGATATTCACATCATTAAGACCAAACCGCTTTGCCATCTCTATAAGCGCGTAAAGGTGAGTGTTGTGGCTATGAACACCACCGTTTGACAGAAGTCCTATAATATGAAGCTTTGAACCGTTTTTCTTACAGTTGTCCATAGCTTTTACAAAAGCCTTATTTTCAAAGAAATCTCCGTCACGAATAGATTTGCTTATGCGTGTAAGTTCCTGATAAACAATCCTGCCGGCGCCGATATTGGTATGACCAACCTCGGAATTACCCATTTGACCTTCGGGAAGACCAACGGCAAGACCGCTTGCTTTAAGAGAGGTCTTTGGGTAAGTTACAAGATACTTGTCCATATTCGGAGTTTTTGCTTTTGATATGGCACTTACATCAGGGTTTTGGGTAATACCGTAGCCATCCATAATGACTAAAGCAAGAGGTTTTTTTGCCATATTAATTTACCTCCTATGCGTTTGCGGCATTTATAATAGTACAAAAATCAGCTGCTTTAAGGCTTGCACCGCCTATAAGACCGCCGTCGATATCCGACTGCGCTAAAAGACCGGCAGCGTTTTTAGCGTTCATGCTACCGCCGTAAAGAATTCTCATTGTGTCGCTCACATCCGCACCATAAAGGGATTTCACGGTTTCGCGGATAAACAAACAAACTTCATTTGCCTGTTCATCTGTCGCGGTCATACCTGTACCGATTGCCCAAATGGGTTCGTATGCAATTACTACCTTTTTTGCGTCTTCGGCGGAAACACCTTTAAGAGCAAGTTTAACCTGCATTGAAATAAAATCAAAAGTAATTCCGTTTTCTCTCTGATCAAGGGACTCGCCAACGCACACAATAGGAAGAATGTCGTTTGCAAGAGCCTTTACGGTTTTAAGATTTACGGTCGTGTCGGTCTCAGCAAAATACTGACGTCTTTCCGAGTGACCTATAACTGTGTATGTTACACCTACTTCTTTCAGCATATCGGCGGAAATTTCGCCTGTAAAAGCACCTTTATCTTCAAAGTGCATGTTTTCCGCGGAAACCGCAATTTTGCTACCTTTTGCAGCCTCGCAGGCTGCCGGAAGGCAAATATACGGAGTGCATACCACAACATCACAGACTGCATTGTTTGCAGTATCCTTTATTTCATTAATTAAAGCAACGCCCTGACTGGGAGTATTATTCATTTTCCAGTTACCGGCAATTAATTTCTTTCTCATATTCTAAAAATCCTTTCCTATCAATTATTTATCTTGCAGACATGCGATACCAGGCAGTTCGAGACCTTCAAGGAACTCAAGGCTTGCGCCACCGCCCGTTGAAATATGGGACATTTTATCCGCAAATCCAAGCTGTTCAACGGCTGCCGCGGAATCTCCGCCACCGATAATTGTTATAGCGTCCGCGTCAGCAACCATCTGTGCTACGGCTATTGTGCCATTTGCAAAATTAGACATTTCAAAAACACCCATTGGACCGTTCCATACAATGGTCTTTGCATTTGTAATGGTTTCTTTAAAGAGTTCAATTGTTTTCGGGCCGATATCCATTCCTTGAAAACCTTCGGGAATTTTCATGGAGTCAACAACCTTAAAATTGGCGTCGTTACTGAAATCATCAGCTACTACGTTATCAATTGGAAGAAGAATATTAACTCCCTTTTGTTTTGATTTTTCAAGGATTTCCATACAATAATCCAGTCTTTCCTCGTCAAGCAGCGAGTTGCCTATACTTCCGCCCATGGCTTTAATGAATGTATAAGCCATACCGCCGCCTATAACAATGGAATCGACTTTTTCAAGGAGATTATTTATAACGCCTATTTTATCTTTTACTTTTGCACCACCAAGAATTGCGACAAAAGGACGGTCGGGATTGGAAAGAGCTTTGCCCATAAAGTCAATTTCTTTTTTGATAAGATAACCGGATACTGCGGGAAGATAATCTGCAACGCCGGCAGTTGAAGCGTGCGCTCTGTGAGCGGTGCCAAACGCGTCATTTACAAAAATATCAGCAAAGGAAGCCAAAGCTTTTGCGAAAGTGGGATCG
>JAUZPZ010000095.1 GCA_030705675.1 Bacillota bacterium | reverse complement strand
TTAGGGACAATTCCCCAGACCTTCCCTTCGGAAACAACTGCGGCGCAGTTGTACAATTGCCCCCGGATAATGAGAGGGATACCCACCGCGGCGGTGATACGCATTTTTTCACTTGCTTCAATAACACGGCGCAGTCCTTCAACGGCTCCGTCCAATAGTGTGCGCTGAAAAAACAAATCGGCACAGGTGTAACCTGTCAGACAAAGCTCGGGGAAAACAACAAGATCCGCCCCCTGCCTGTCCGCTTCCCGCGCCATTTCAATAACCGCCGCCGCATTGGCGGTGGTATCACCTACGGTCAATTTTGGCACAGCCACAGCCGTCCTTAAAAAATCATACATGTTTATCACTCCAAAAATAAATCCATATAATAAATTGAACAAATCTTTTAAAAAATTGTGATGCCATCGCCTCGGCAGTAGGAAATATGCGTGGGCAACAATTCTTCTAATGGCTTAAAATCTTTGATTTTAAGACTATTATACAACATATCCTTAAAAATATCAATAGTTTTTTGTAAGCCATGTAAAGGTTTTGCCTTTTGAATTAATTATCCCTTCATCGCGCATTTTCCCAAGCTCTCTCATCATTGCGCTTCTGTCAACGCAAAGATAATCGGCAAGTTCGCTCAAGCGCATGGGTATGGTAAAAGAATTGTTTTTGCCGCTTATGTATTTAAAATATGCCGTAAGTTTGCCGCGGATGGTTCTGCATGACAGGATATTTGTGTGCAGGGCAAGCTGTTCGGCTTTGTGCGCGCTTGTCCTGAAAAGGTTGCTAAGAAGCAGTCCATGCTCCGCACATTGCTTTTCGCACGGGCGGATGCTATGGTAGTAATCAAGAAAAATAATGTCACAGTCGGTATCGGCAACAATAATATATTCGAGGTTTTCAAGACGGCTCAAAAAAATTTTGCCGAACATATCGTTCTCAAGGTATATTTCAAGAAGGCTGTAGCGACCGTCCAGATCCGCGCAGTAAAGATATGCCCGCCCTTTTTCAATAATGCCGATTTTTTCGGATTCATATGAAGGATCAAAAAAGCCCTCTATCGTTTCACCTTTTGAATAATGAGCTTTTATGGGGTTAAAACAGTTTAAAATTTTATTGAAATCTCCCTTTATACCCTCGGATAATGGTATTTTACTCATAGTAACACCCCTATATATAGATTGAAAAAAATTTAACAAGCACAATATATAGATATTTTATCATAAGAAAGTTGCAAATGCAATAGAAAATATGAAAATATTTATAATATAATAGTATATGTCGATATAAAGTAAAAAACTTAAAAGATAAACTGCTCTGCAAAGTGTGAAGCAATTCACATTGCGGAGCTTAATAATTAACAGAAAGAAAAAGGGGAAGATTTTTATATGAAAATTATCAAAAGAAACGGAGCAGAAGCTGTTTTTGATGTGATAAAAATAGAAAAAGCGATTTCAAAAGCGAACGACGCAGCTGCCGGAGAAAGTGAGCTTACGGACAGACAGATAAAAGAAATTGCGGCGAAAATAGAAAGGTACTGTAATAATATAGGACGTACGCTTACGGTGGAGGAGATACAGGAGCTTGTTGAGACCTATATTATGCAGCACAGTGCTTATGAAACAGCAAAAAGATATATCCGTTACCGTTTTACGCGTAACCTTATACGTACGGCGAATACAACGGACAATCAAATACTCTCTCTTATTGAGTGCAACAACGAGGAAGTAAAGCAGGAGAATTCAAATAAAAACCCGGCGGTCAACAGTGTTCAGCGTGACTATATGGCGGGTGAAGTAAGCAAAGACATAGCGAAAAGGTTGCTTCTTCCGCCTGATATAATCGAAGCGCATGAAAACGGGATTATCCATTTTCATGATATGGATTATTTCGCTCAGCATATGCATAATTGTGACCTTGTAAATCTTGCGGATATGCTTAATAATGGCACGGTCATAAGCGGCACGATGATAGAAAGACCGCACAGCTTTTCCACCGCGTGCAATATTGCAACACAGATAATCGCACAGGTTGCCAGCAGTCAGTACGGCGGGCAAAGCATAAGCCTTGCGCATCTTGCGCCGTTTGTTCAGATTTCAAGGCAAAAAATCCGCCGCAAGGTAATGGAAAGCATTAAGATGGTGGGCGGGAATATAAGCGAGGAGGCTGCTTCGCCTATCGTTGAAAAGAGGCTGAGGGAGGAGATCCGCAAAGGCGTCCAAACCTTGCAATACCAAGTTATAACCCTTATGACAACAAACGGACAGGCTCCGTTTATCACCATATTTATGTATTTGGGAGAGACAAAAAACGAGCAGGAAAAGAAAGACCTTGCAATTATCATAGAAGAAACCCTTCTTCAGAGATATGAAGGGGTAAAAAATGAAATGGGAGTTTATATTACGCCAGCTTTTCCGAAACTTATTTATGTTCTTGAGGAGCAAAACATTGCTGCGGAATCTCCATATTGGTATCTTACGGAGCTTGCGGCAAAGTGTACGGCAAAGCGTCTTGTGCCCGACTACATATCGGAAAAGAAAATGAAGGAGCTTAAAGAGGGCAACTGCTTCCCTGTAATGGGCTGCCGCAGTGCGCTTAGTCCATGGAAAGATGAAGATGGAAATTATAAGTTTTACGGCAGGTTCAACCAGGGGGTTGTAACCTTAAACCTTGTTGATATTGCCCTTTCTTCAGGAAAGGACATGGATAAATTTTGGAAAATCTTTGACGAAAGGCTTGACCTTTGCTATCGCGCGCTTATGTGCAGACACAACCGCCTTAAAGGAACTCTTTCCGACGCGGCGCCTATTTTATGGCAAAACGGGGCAATTGCACGTCTTAATAAGGGTGAGAAAATCGATAAACTTTTATACAACGGCTACTCCACTATTTCTTTGGGATATGCGGGACTATATGAGTGCATAAAATATATGACGGGAAAATCACATACAGACCCCATTGCCACGCCGTTTGCGCTTGAAATAATGAAATATATGAATAAAGCGTGCAATACGTGGAAAGAGAAAACTACGATAGGTTTTGGAATTTACGGCACGCCGCTTGAAAGCACGACTTATAAGTTTGCGAAATGCCTTCAAAAGAGGTTTGGCATTATAGAGGGAGTAACCGATAAACCATATATAACAAACAGCTATCATGTACATGTTACCGAAAAGATAAACGCTTTTGATAAGCTTAAATTCGAGTCGCAGTTTCAGGCCCTTTCAACAGGTGGGGCAATAAGCTATGTCGAGGTTCCGAATATGCAGAGTAATATTGAGGCGGTGCTTCAGCTTATACGCTTCATTTATGATAATATAATGTATGCGGAACTTAACACGAAAAGTGATTACTGCCATGTGTGTGGATTTGACGGGGAGATAAGAATTGTCAGCGATGAGGACGGAAAACTTGTGTGGGAATGCCCGAAATGCGGAAATCGTGATCAAAGCAGAATGAATGTCGCAAGAAGAACCTGCGGATATATAGGGTCGCAATTTTGGAATCAGGGACGCACTCAAGAGATAAAGGAAAGGGTACTTCATCTGTAATGAATTATGCGGAAATAAAAAATTATGATATTGCGAACGGCGACGGCGTACGTGTAAGCCTGTTTGTTTCAGGCTGTACGCATCACTGCAAAAACTGTTTCAATAGTGAAACATGGGATTTTAATTATGGAAAACCTTTTACCGCGGAGGTAGAAGCGGAAATTTTGAAAGCCCTTGAACCTTCTTTTATAAACGGTATTACTCTGCTTGGAGGAGAGCCGTTTGAACCCCAAAATCAACGGGGGCTTGTGGGGTTTTTGCAAAAAGTCAGAAAAAGCTTTCCCGAAAAGACAATATGGTGTTATACAGGGTATACGCTTGAAAGTGATTTATTGTCTGAAAGCCGCGCAAGGTGCGAGGTCACGGATGAAATGCTGTGTTATATAGATGTGCTTGTAGACGGTGAATTTGTACAGGAGCTGTATGATATAAGCCTGGCGTTTCGTGGCTCGTCAAACCAGAGGATTATCTGTCTTAAAGAAACGCTGAGCAGCGGGAAAACAGTTCTGCGGAAGGAAAAGTGATATTGAAACAAAGGTGTGGAAGTAAAAAATCACACCTTTTTGTTATTGAGAAAGCAATATGCATAAAGTTATGCCGGACTTCGGTATAATGCAAAATGAAAACGTATACTATAGAAGAAAAGCGGGAGCTTTTTTGTGAAATTCACTTAAATTAAAAAATTTTACTTGCTTTTTAAAAAAAAATGTATTACAATATAGTTTGTGTCTTTGTATAGATGGAATAAAAATCCAAATATATATTATATGAAAAAATATTTTACATGGAGGTACAATGGAAAAAATCATTACAAGTACGTCAAATCCATATGTAAAACACTTAAAAAAATTACAGACCTCAAAAAAGTATCGTGAAGAAAAAGGCATTTTTGTACTGGAAGGAGAACGTCCCGTAAAGGACGCGCTTAGCTATGGCGTAAAGCCCGAAGCGTTGCTTATAAGCGAGAACAGACGGGAAGATTTCGGCGAAGCCGTGGTTTACCGCCTGCAGGACAGGGTTTTGGAATATATCAGCGATACAAAAACGCCGCAGGGAATAATGGCGGAAATAAAAATGCCGGTATGGGACGCAAAAAAAATCTCTCCGGAGAGTGCGCCGTTTCTGATTTTCAGCGATGGAATAAGCGATCCCGGAAACTTGGGGACAATAATACGCACAATCGACGCCGGCGGTGGCGGAGGTATAGTGTTAGGGCAGGGCACGGTGGATATTTATAATCCCAAAACGGTGCGCGGCACAATGTCCTCGCTGTTTAATGTTCCGCTGTATCGTTCGGCAGATAACGCGCAGACAATAAATATTCTTAAAAATAAGGGTTATTATATAGTGGGCACGCGCATGGAAAACGCCTCACTTTATACCGAAACGGATTTCAAACGTCCGACCGTCTTAGTAATGGGCAACGAAGCAAACGGGATAAGTGACGCCGTAATGAAACTGTACGATGAATTTGTTAAAATACCCATTGCGGGAAAAATAGAGTCCCTTAACGTGGCGGTTTCCGCGGCGGTAATCATATATGAAGCGGTAAGACAGAGGAATATACGGGAAATAAATACATAATAAAAAGTAAAAGGAGCCCAAAAGATGGCTGAACTTAAATATTGGATTTGGTTTTCCCATGCGGCGGGAGGGCATAGGGTTATTGCGAACTCCCTTTTGGAGGCTGCCGAAAACGATCCTTTCAGGGTTTATAAAATGAAGCGCGCCGAGCTTGAAAGGGCGGGAATAAAGGAAAACGAGCTACTGGACGCGCTTAGCAATAAGGAGCTTAAAGCCGCTGAAAAGGAAGTTGCCATCGCCGAAAAATTTCATATTCGCATACTTTCGCGTGATGACACGGATTATCCAGCTGATTTGCGTAATATTGCAGATATGCCGTATGTGCTTTATTTCAGGGGCAAGTCGGACGAAACCGGAGAGGAAAAACTGCGTATAGGCATAGTCGGAAGCAGGCGCGCGAGCGAATACGGAAAAAAAGTAGCTCATGATCTTGCGTATGAACTTGCAAAACGCGGAGTTGTAATAGTAAGCGGAATGGCGACCGGGATTGACGGCGAGGCGCACAGGGGCGCTCTGGAAGCGGGCGGTAAAACTATAGCTGTGTTAGGATGCGGCGTAAATGTCGTTTATCCTAAGGATAACGACTCTCTTATGATAGAAATAATGAAAAACGGGGAAGTTATTTCGGAATTTGCTTTTGACACACCGCCGCTGAAATGGAATTTTCCGCAAAGAAACAGGATACTTAGCGGTTTGTGCCACGGCATAATCGTAGTGGAAGCGGAGGAGGAGAGCGGAGCGGTAATTACCGCAAACCTCGCGCTTGAACAGGGAAAAGAATTGTTTGCGATACCCGGAAATATTACAAGCCCTACGTCTGTCGGCACTAACAGGCTTATAAAAAACGGAGCTACGCCGGTAATGTGTACAGATGATGTTATGGAGGAGTTCCCGGAATTTTACATTCCGAAGATTCAGGAAGAAGAACAGGTTTTTGAGGAATCCGCAGAAAATGAAGAAGAGATTATGCCGGAACAGATCATTTTAAAGGTGATACGCACAGATGCTCTCACGGTGGACGAAATAAGTATACGTACGGGATTTCCGCTTCCGCAGGTAAGCACAATTTTGACTATGCTTGAGCTGTCGGGATTGGCGGACGCACTGCCCGGACATAAATATATAAGAACATCAAAACTTAAATGAGGAGATAAGCAATGGGAAAGACATTATTAATTGTAGAGTCACCCGCAAAATCCAAAACAATAAAAAAATATCTTGGCAATAACTATGTTGTAAGGGCAACAATGGGTCATATCAGAGACCTGCCCAAAAGTTCGCTGGGGATTGATATAGAGAACGATTTTGAACCTTCTTACCTTACAATAAGAGGTAAAGGGGACGTGATGAAGGCACTGAAAAAAGAGGTGAAAGCCGCAAGTAAAGTAATTCTTGCAACTGACCCTGACCGTGAGGGAGAGGCCATTTCATGGCATATCATGCAGGCGCTCGGTCTTTCGGAAGAAAACACGTCAAGAGTTGTTTTTAACGAAATTACAAAAGAAGCGGTAAAAAACGCAGTAAAGTCGCCGCGCGGCATTGACTACGATCTGGTAAACGCCCAGCAGGCAAGACGTCTGCTTGACAGAATAGTGGGTTATTCTATAAGCCCTCTTTTGTGGCGCAAGGTAAAAAAAGGACTAAGCGCAGGACGTGTGCAGTCTGTTGCAACAAAGCTTATCTGTGACAGGGAAGATGAAATTATTGCCTTTGAGACAAAGGAATATTGGAGCATAGACGCAATGTTTACAAATTCGCCGTCAAAGAAAAAGTTTAAAGGAAAGTTTTTTGGCAGCAGAAAAGGCAAGATA
>JAUZPZ010000094.1 GCA_030705675.1 Bacillota bacterium | reverse complement strand
TAAAAGCATATGAGGATGTCTGTCATGCAATGGAAGGACATCATGTTGCAGACAGCCTTGAGAGCATAATGAACCTTGCAAGGAGAAGCAATAAATATATAGACGAAACAATGCCCTGGACGCTCGCAAAGAGTGAGGAGGGCAAGGAAAGACTAAAATCCGTTTTGTACAATCTGATTGAAGCTATTCGTTTCATAGGAGTGCTGATAGGCCCATTTATGCCGGAGACGGGGGAGAAAATTCTCGGACAGATTAACGCATCTGAAAAGAGCATTGAAAGCCTTTCAGAGTTTGGGAAAATGCAGGGCGGAACAAAAGTGGGCGAAGCCGCTGTTTTGTTTGCGAGAATTGACGAGGCAAAAATGATAGAAGAACTTACAAAAGAGGAAGAGTGCCAGAAACCTGAGCTTAATATAAAACCAGAGATAGCATTTGAGGATTTCGCTAAAATTGATTTAAGAGTTGCGAAAGTGGTTGCGGCGGAAAAAGTGGAAAAGGCGGATAAACTGCTTAAACTTACCCTTGAGCTGGGAGGGGAGACCCGCGTAATAGTATCCGGCATATCAAAGTTTTATGAACCGGAACAAATCGTGGGCAAAAGCATAATTCTTGTAGCAAATTTAAAGCCGGCAAAGATCCGGGGGGTTGAGTCAAAAGGAATGCTTCTTGCGGCTGCGGACAATGACAGTCTTGTGTTATGCACGGTAGACGGCAATATTGCCACAGGAACGCAGATAGGATAAAATATTTGAGGGAACCTCTGCCCGGTTCCCTTTTTTAGTGCGCCTGGTATAGCATAAATCTAACCAATGGAAATTTGGAATGAAGGTACTTATAGCCAACCGTAACGCAAAATTTACGATTGAACAATAAATACTTGTAACTTTTACTTTAGATTGTTGACAAATTTTAACGGTTATAGTATAATGAGAAAAACACCGAAAATCTTTTAAGGAGGAAAAACCATGAGAATTACGCAGGAGTGCGGCTATGCAATAAGAATGATGGTAATGATTGCCAATCTGCCTGAGGACGAGGTTATTGACGCTGCTACAATTTCGGAAAAACAGAACATACCCTCACGCTTTACCGTGAAAATACTGCGTAAACTTGTGCTGTCGGAGCTGATACGTTCACGCAAGGGAGCCGGCGGCGGATACAGCCTTAACCGCCCCGCAAGTGAAATAACCATGAAGGATATAGTAGAGGTGATTGACGGGCAGATCGCGGTAATGAAGTGTATAGGGGATGAAAGCGTGTGCAACTATCCCGACAAAACATCCTGTTCAGTGCACCATATTATGGTTGAAATAAACGAACAGATTGTTGATAAGCTTGAAAGTATCACACTTGAAAAGCTTAAATGAGCGTAAAACAGAAAATTTATGGAGAATAGGGATTGCCACTTCATAGACCCGTATAATGACGGTGAGGTTTTGAAAAGATTTAAAAAAATAATCATATAAAATTTTTGAGCAGATTATTATCTGCTGAGAGTGATGACAAAGTCATCACTCCGAAAGAAAAGCACGCTTCGCTACCACTTTTCTTTCGAACAAGGGCTTATACTCTACGTGCGGCTCACCGCCGCAGCCCTTGCAGGGAGCGGGTTTTGCAGGCAAAGCCCTCGAAACCCGCAAATTGAAAAAAGGGGGAAACCCCCTTTAAAATCCCCAACAAGAGGTTTGTCAGCGGACTGAGCAGATTATTATCTGCTCTTTTTTAATAAAATTTGGTATTTTAAGGGATCATTTTGCAAATAATAACTATGAGGAGATTAGCACAAAAGATAAATTTTTTGCGTGGTTTTTGTGCCTATCCGCGCCAAAACAAAAGCGCGAATTTCGGAAAAGCCGAAAACCGGCACAATTCCCCCTGGTTTTTGAAAGGAATAGTGAGTTATTATGGCAAATAATCTTAAAAATGAAACAAGTCCGTATTTACTGGAACATAGAGACAACCCCGTAAACTGGTATCCATGGGGGAAGGAAGCGTTTGAAAAAGCGGAAGCGGAAAATAAGCCGGTGTTTTTGAGCATTGGATACAGTACCTGTCATTGGTGTCATGTTATGGCAAAAGAAAGCTTTGAGGACGAAGAAGTAGCCGATATTTTAAATAAATATTTTATCTCGGTCAAGGTTGATAAGGAGGAGCGTCCGGATATTGACAGCATATACATGAATGTGTGCCAGATAATTACAGACAGCGGGGGTTGGCCGATGTCTGTGTTTGTTACCCCTGACAAGAAGCCGTTTTATGCCGGGACATATTTCCCTAAAGACACTTTTATAACTGTACTCGAAAAAATAAACGACCTTTGGCATAGTGCAAAGGACAGGCTGATTGAATCGGGAGACGGAATAATATCAGTGCTTAACGCCGCTGTTGAAGAAAACAGTACACAGGCGGATGAAGCAGAGGAAACCGCATTGAAAAGTTTTGAAGCGGTCTTTGACGATATGTATGGAGGGTTTGGCTATGCTCCAAAGTTTCCTACCCCACATAATTTACTGTTTTTGATGAATTTATATGAACAAAAGAGAGATAAAAAAGCCTTATTTATGGCTGAAAAGACTTTGCGGCAAATGTATAAGGGCGGGTTGTTTGATCATATAGGTTTCGGTTTTTCAAGATATTCTACGGACAGATATTTTCTGATACCACATTTTGAAAAAATGCTGTATGACAATGCGCTTTTGATTATAGCCTATATTAAGGCGTATGATATTACCAAATATGAATTGTACAAAGAAGTGGCGGTAAAAACGGCGGATTATATATTGCGTGAGATGACCAATGAAAGCGGCGGCTTTTATACCGCTCAGGATGCCGACAGTGAAGGCACTGAAGGGAAGTATTACACTTTTGATTATGATGAGATCATAAACCTGCTTGGAACCGAAACAGGGGACAGCTTTTGCAAATATTACGACATAACGAGGGAAGGAAACTTTGAAGGTAAGAATGTGTTGAATTTGCTGAATAATCAGCAGCCGGACGGAAGCTTTGATAAATATTTGCAAAATGTCCGCGAGTACAGAAAATCAAGGGCAAAGTTAAAACTTGATGATAAAATTCTGACTTCATGGAACTCCCTTATGATTGCGGCTTTTGCGCTCATGTACAGAGTGCTAAATGACGATATTTATCTGAAAGCAGCGGAAAAAGCGTGCGAGTTCATAGAAGAGAAACTCTGTGACGGCGACAGTCTTTATGTAAGTTTTCGTGACGAAAAGGCTCTTACAAAGGGATTTTTGGATGACTACGCGTTTTATATATACGCACTTTTAAATATATATGAAGCAAGCCTTCAGCAGAAATATCTTGACAGGGCAATTTTATTTTACAATTCTGCGGCAGACAGATTTTTAGATAAGGAAAACGGCGGATTTTATTTATACGGAAAAGATAACGAGCAGCTTATAGTAAAACCGAAAGAAACGTATGACGATGCTTTGCCGAGTGGGAACTCCGTTATGGCGTGGAATTTGACAAAGCTATGGCAGATTACCGAAGATGAAAAATATAAAGAAGCGGCGCAGAAGCAGATAAGCTTTATGTCAGCACGGGTAAATAATTATCCTATGGGGCACAGCTTCTTTTTGCTTGCTCAATCGTTATTTTTAAATCCTCCTATGCATATCACCTGTACCGTTAAAGATAGGGCAGAAAAAATTCCGCTCAGCGCGTCCGTAAAGGTAGCGCGGGAAAATGATACGCGCTATCCGGCTGTAAACGGTAAAACGACTTACTATGTTTGTAAGAACAACAGCTGCCTGCCTCCTGTAAACAACCTATGGGAAGTATTATAAAAAGCAGTAAAAAGAACGAATTTGAGAACTGTTCAAATAGCAAAGAAGTAAGGCACAAGATGTATAAGGTCTTGTGTTTTATTTTTTAAATTTAAAAAAGGTATTGACAAAAGAAAAAATTTGTAGTATTATTGTGTTAGTTAATTAATACAATAATACTAAAAGGAGGTGAGAAGCAATGAAGTGGAATTTTGACGATGACCGGGCAATTTACACGCAGATTGTTGAACAGATGAAAACCTTTATTATTTCGGGAAAGTTAGAACCCGGTGCTCGGCTTTCATCTGTCAGAGAGCTTGCATCCAGTGCTGGCGTAAACCCTAATACGATGCAAAGGGCCTTGTCGGAGCTTGAGCAGATGGGCCTTGTTTTTTCAAACAGAACAAGCGGACGTTTTGTAACCGACGATGAAAACAAAATCAGTGAGCTAAAAAACGCTGTTGCGGAGGAAAAAGTAAGGAAATTCATTTTGCATATGGATATAATCGGTATGCAAAAGGAAGATATTATAAAGCTGATAAAAGACAGCTTGGCAGAAACGGAATTGTAAATTTAACAAATTAATTTATTTAGGTTAAATTATGATGGAAAAAACTGATAAAAACTATAAAGTTGGAGGGAAAAAGATGAGCGAAACTGTAATGGAGTGTAAATTGCTCTGCAAAAACTATGGGACAAAAACAGCGCTGAAAGATATTGATTTCAGCCTCGAAAAGGGCAAGATAGTAGGTCTTTTAGGTCCGAACGGAAGCGGAAAGACGACGCTTATAAAAATAGCGAACGGGCTGCTTAGGCCTACGTCGGGAGAAGTTCTTATTAACGGCAAAAAGATAGGCATAGAGACGAAGAAAGTGGTTTCATATTTGCCTGACTGTGTGTCGCTGCCGGAATGGATGAAGGTAAGCGAGCTTATAAGCTTTTTCAAAGAGTTTTATGAGGATTTCAATACGGAGAAAGCGGATATAATGATTAAAAACCTTGGGATAGAAGATGTACGCTTTAAAACTCTTTCAAAGGGGACAAAGGAAAAGGTGCAACTTGTACTTACGATGAGCAGAGATGCAGATCTGTATCTGCTGGATGAACCAATGGGCGGGGTCGATCCGGCGACAAGAGATTATATTCTCCACACTATTATATCGAATTATAGAGAAAATTCAACGGTTGTAATATCAACACATCTCATTTCGGATGTTGAAAAAATACTCGATGAGGTACTTTTTATAAGTGAAGGAAATATTGTTTTAAAGGACACGGTCGATAATATACGAGAGCAGCGTCAGATGAGTGTAGACGCTCTGTTTAGGGAGGTATTCAAATGTCAGTAAAATTGTTAAAATATGAGTTTAGGGCGATGGGCAGAACACTGCTTCCCATTTACGCAGCAGTTATAATATTGGGGTTTGTTGCAGCTTTATTTACAAGAATTAATCCGTTTAATGATTTTTCAAATTTTAATGTTGTCAAGGTATTGTTCATTGTAGCTTTGATACTTTATGGTGGATTTGTAATTTCCGCGATGGTACTTAGCATTACAATGTCGGTTACACGGTTTAGAAAAGGACTTCTTGAAGCTGAAGGATACCTTATGAATACCCTGCCGGTGAGCCAAAGCCAAAATATATTGAGCAAGCTTATCACGGCTTGTGTATACCAAATTCTGGGTACGCTTGCGGCTTTTATTTCGGGACTGTTTGTTGTTTTTATAGGCGCGGGAAGTCATATCAAATTTAGTGACTTGATTCACCAAATTTCCCTTGCATTAAAAATGTACGGGGGCAATATTGCTTTATACGGCGTTGAAATGATTATACTTGGAATAATCTCACTTGTCTGTTTGAATTTAATGTTTTATGCTTCAATGAGTATAGGGCACAGCTTTAACTCAAAGAAAATATTTAAATCCGTATGTGCGTTTATAGGATTGTACATTTTAACACAGATAATTAATACTACTTATATTAACATTGTCTTTATGATTAAAGCAGGCGATAACATGACAAATAATATATATATCCCCCAGCCGTATATTTGGGCAGTAATAATTCTTGAGGCATTTTACGCGGTGGCATATTTTATTACAACGCATTATTTTATGAAAAACAGACTTAATCTTCAATAATTAAATAAAAAACCACGTTGATATAACAGCAATCTTAAGCCGGCTTAATATTAGCTGGCTTTTTTTATTTCACAAAAACCTTGATTTTTTGTATTATTACTGGTATAATTAAAAAAGAAAGCCGTAAACAATAAGCTTTAATGGGGGTATTAAAATGCATGGTATAGTAATTTTTGGGACGAATTACGGGAGCACTCAAAAATACGCAAGGAGAGTAGCAGACAGGCTGGGATTTGAATGTATTGATTACCACTGGGCAGATAAAGATAGGTTAAATAAGTATGATGTAATAGTATACGGCGGTGGTTTGTATGCCGGAAGAACAGTTGGATTGGCAAAAACCCTGAGGAAGATTACCGATATTGACAGTAAACATATTTTTATTTTTACCGTGGGGCTTGCAGATCCTCTTGTTGAAAAAAATGTGCAGAATATAAGAGAATCACTGAAACGTCAGATTCCGAAAAATGCTTACAGAGAGGACAGAATTTTTCATTTCCGGGGTGGGATAAACTATAATAGTTTAAATACGAAACATAAATTCATGATGGCCACTTTAAACATGATATTAAAAAGGATGCCGAAGGAAAAACAGACGGACGAAACTAAAGCCATGATAGATACATATAAAGGGGAAGTTGAATTTATTGATTATAATTCCATTGACCCCTTGTGCGAAAGTGTGCTCGGGTTAAATCAGGAATAATGTAAAAAGCAGTATTTATGAATAAAATATAGGTTTCATATACTGACGCAGGTATGGAGATAAAGACCAAAAGCAGACAATTCTAAAACGATTTGGTCGTGTGACTAATTTAATATATCCGTTTAATGTGCATTTCATGGCGTATGGCCGTGAAGGGTGAAAAGGAAATCGGGTTAGAATCCCGAACGGTACTGCCGCTGTATGCACCTTATGCTTTATATTCGTCGGTGAAAACCGGTCATTGGGAAACTGAGAAGGCAGGGTATAAAGATAACTTTTAAGGGTGTAAGTCAGAAGACCTGCATTAACGGCGTTTTACCTTACGTGCAAAGTACACGGGTGGGGTTTAACCTTTATACACAGAAAAAGTCAGCTGTGGCAAAAATATTTGCCGCAGCTTTTTT
>JAUZPZ010000093.1 GCA_030705675.1 Bacillota bacterium | reverse complement strand
CACTACAGGCACGGACGGCAGACTTAATGCACAGCCCATTGTCGTAAACCATATAAAAGGCAGAATGGCACTCGCCCATAACGGAAATCTTACAAACTCCTATGAGCTGCGCCGGCAGTTGGAGCTTGAAGGTTCTATATTTCATACCACCAGTGATACAGAGGTAATTTCTTATATAATTACAAAACAGCGTCTTACCGCGCCTTCAATTGAGCAGGCAGTAAACGGAGCAATGAACATTATTAAAGGTGCTTATTCTTTGGTTATAATGTCGCCCTCCAAGCTTATTGCGGTGCGTGACGAAAACGGATTCAGACCGCTTTGCTACGGAAAAACCGAGGATGGCAGATATATTGTCGCATCTGAAAGCTGCGCACTTGATGTTGTGGGAGCAAAGTTTGTCCGCGACCTTGAACCGGGGGAGATCCTTGTGTTCACAAAGAAAGGTATACAAAGTATTAAGGATCATTGCAACAAGGCAAAAAAATCTACCTGTGTTTTTGAATATATTTATTTTGCACGTCCGGATTCGGTAATGGATGGCTGTTCAATTCATGAAGCAAGGGTACGCGCCGGCGCATTTTTAGCACAAGAGCATCCTGTTGATGCCGATATTGTTATAGGAGTTCCCGATTCGGGACTTGACGCGGCAGTAGGATATGCGCGGGAATCTGGAATACCTTATGGAATAGGATTTATAAAAAACAAATATATAGGAAGAACATTTATTTCTCCAGGTCAGAAATCGCGCGAAGACAAGGTTAAAATAAAGCTTAATCCTATACTTAATGTAGTAAAAGGCAAGCGTGTTGTGCTTATAGATGATTCTATAGTGCGCGGGACCACATGCGGAAGAATTGTAAAACTTATTCGTGACGCGGGAGCGACTGAGGTACATTTAAGGGTTTCTGCACCTCCTTTTGTCAATCCGTGTTTTTACGGAACGGATATAGATTCAAAGGATATGCTTATTGCAAGTAATCACAGCCTGCATGAAATCGAAGAAATTATAGGTGTAGACACCCTTGGTTATTTGAGCATTGAAAATGCAAAAAAAATGGCACAGGGCGGGAACTGTACTGGTTTCTGCACGGGCTGTTTTGGAACCGAGTATCCTACGGAAGTTCCAAAAGACACGAGAAAAAATCGTTTTGAAAGAAAACTTTCTGAAAGAGGAGGCGAAGAATAATGAAAAGTTATAGTGAAAGCTATAAAGCTGCCGGCGTGGATATTACAGCCGGATATAGGGCTGTTGAACTTATGAAGGCGCATATTGCGAGAACAATTACAAGCGGCGCTCTTTCAGACGTGGGTGGTTTCGGCGGATTGTTTGAGCTTGATCTTACCGGCATCGAAAAACCTGTCCTTGTAAGCGGAACTGACGGCGTGGGAACAAAGCTTAAATTAGCATTTATCATGGACAAGCATGATACGGTAGGAATTGATTGCGTGGCAATGTGTGTGAACGACATAATCTGCTGCGGCGCAAAGCCATTATTTTTCCTTGACTATATTGCGGTTGGAAAAAATTTTCCCGAAAAAGTTGCGGAAATCGTATCAGGTGTTGCCGAAGGTTGCGTACAGGCGGGAGCTGCTCTTATAGGCGGGGAAACCGCTGAAATGCCGGGTTTTTATCCTGAAAATGAATATGATCTCGCCGGATTTAGCGTGGGCGTGGTGGATAAAAGCAAAATACTTGATAATTCGAAAATTAAGGAAGGGGATATTATTATCGCGCTTCCTTCAAGCGGAGTCCACTCTAACGGGTTTTCTCTTGTGAGAAAAGTGTTTGACGTGGAAAATTCCGATATAAAACTGCCTGTTGCGGAGCTGGGCGGTAAATCCGTGGGCGAAACACTGCTAACGCCTACAAAAATCTATGTAAAACCCATGCTTGCGCTGTTTGAAAAAATTACAGTTAAGGCTGTTTCACATATTACGGGCGGCGGATTTTACGAAAATATTCCGAGAAGCATACCGGGTGGGTATACCGCAAAAATTGATAGAAAATCAATAAAAGTGCTTACCATATTTGATGTTATTGCGAAAAAAGGGGATATACCGGAGCGCGATATGTTCAATACATATAACATGGGTGTCGGAATGAGCATAGTTGTTTCAAAAGAAGATGCGGATAAGGCTATTGAAATTCTTTGCGCAAACGGTGAAGACGCGTATATTATAGGAGAAATCACAAAATCTGATGAAGGTGTGATTTTATGTTAAAGACCAGAATTGCGGTTTTGGTGTCAGGCGGAGGAACAAATTTGCAGGCGCTTATAGATGCGGAACATTCGGGGCAGTTAAAGAGCGGAAAAATTATGCTTGTCATTTCCAATAATGCTGACGCCGCCGCTTTAACGAGAGCGTATAATAACGGCATACCGCAAGAGATAGTGCTGAAAAGCAAGTGTGGGTCTCAGGAGAACTTTGAGGCAAAGATAATTGAGCATCTTAAACGATATGAAATTGATTTGATAGTCCTTGCAGGTTTTATGAGCATACTAAGCAAAGATTTTACATCACAATATCCGGAAAGAATAATAAATGTTCATCCGTCGCTTATCCCTTCATTTTGCGGAAAAGGTTTTTACGGCATAAAGGTGCACGAGGCGGCACTTAATTATGGTGTAAAGGTCACGGGCGCAACTGTACATTTTGTAAATGAAATTCCCGACGGAGGAGAAATTATTCTGCAAAAAGCCGTAAACATATGTAAAAGCGATACCCCGGAATCCCTTCAGCAAAGGGTAATGAGAATTGCCGAATGGAAGATACTTCCAAAGGCTGTGGAAATGGTATCAAAAGACATATCGGCAGATAAGGAGAAAAATAAGAATGGACATATATGAAATACAGGATACTGCAAAGCTGCTAAGCAGCAACAATTATCCCGGAAGAGGGATTATAATAGGAAAAACTCCAAACGGTAAAAAGGCCGTAGTCGCGTATTTTATTATGGGGAGAAGCGAAAACAGCAGAAACAGAATTTTTACCGAAAAAGGGGAAAATGTTACGATTTATCCTTTTGACGAAAGTAAAGTCGAGGATCCGTCGCTTATTATATATTCTCCGATACGTACACTTGAAAATAAACTTATTGTTACAAACGGGGATCAGACCGATACGATTTATGACTTTTTAGAGGACGGAAAAACTTTTGAACAAGCACTGGACACACGGAAATTTGAACCTGATTGCCCTAACTTTACGCCCAGAATAAGTGGTATGCTTACCTTTGAAAATGGTGGTTTTACATATAAAATGAGCATATTGAAAAGTGCGGATAAAGAAGGTAGCGCTTGTAACAGATATTATTTTAATTATGTTTCCACGTGTGGAGTGGGACATTTTATTCACACATACAATAGCGACGGAAATCCAATTCCGACCTTTACGGGCGAGCCTGAAAGATTGCAGATTTCTGATGATATAGAAGAATTTACGCAAATTTTGTGGAATAATCTTAACGGCAATAATAAAGTTTCCTTGTATGTGCGTTATATTGACCTTGATAGCGGAAAGACGGAAAACCGCATTATAAATAAGCATCAGAAATAAGGAAGGTGTAAGAATGGATACAAAGGAAAAGTACATATCTCCGTTTTCAACAAGATACTCAAGCAATGAAATGCAGTACCTGTTTTCTGAAAGTTTTAAATTTAAAACCTGGAGAAAATTGTGGATTTCACTTGCAAAGGCGGAAAAGAAGCTTGGTCTTGATATTTCAGACGAGCAGATTGCTGAACTTGAGGCCCATGCCGAGGATATTAACTTTGACGTTGCCGAGGCGCGCGAAAAAGAAGTGAGACACGACGTAATGTCACACGTTTACGCATATGGCAGACAGTGCCCGAAAGCGGAGCCGATAATCCACCTTGGCGCGACTTCCTGTTATGTCGGAGATAATACCGATATAATAATAATGAAAAAGGCTTCCGAGATACTTCTTGCAAAAGCCGCTCAGGTAATAAAAAACCTTAAAGAATTTGCCCTTAAATATAAGTCTATGCCCTGCCTTGCGTATACGCACCTTCAGCCGGCACAGCTTACGACCGTGGGCAAACGGGCGACCCTTTGGATGTATGAACTTATACAGGATATGAACGAGCTTCAGCACAGGCTGGACGAGCTTTTACTACGCGGGGCGAAAGGCACGACAGGCACACAGGCAAGCTTTATGGAACTGTTTGAAGGCGACGAGGAAAAGATAAAAAAGCTTGAGAAAATAATTGCTGAGGATATGCAGTTTCCCGGCAGTGTAGCTGTTTCAGGACAGACCTATTCAAGAAAAACGGATGCTTATTTTCTTGCCGTTCTTTCAGGATTTGCACAGAGCGCATATAAATTCTCCAATGATATGCGAATTCTTCAATCCTTTGAGGAAATGGAGGAACCGTTTGAGAAAAATCAGATAGGTTCGTCCGCAATGCCGTATAAAAGAAACCCTATGCGGAGTGAAAGGATTTCAGCTCTTGCAAGATATGTTATAACCGATTCGTTAAATCCTGCATTTACGGCAGGAACACAGTGGTTTGAAAGAACGCTTGATGATTCTGCAAACAAAAGAATTGCGGTGGCGGAGGCTTTCCTTGCAGTAGATGCAATTCTTAATATTTATATTAATATAAGTAGCGGTATTGTAGTGTATGATAAGGTGGTCGAGAGAAGGGTAATGGAAAAGCTTCCCTTCATGGCAACGGAAAATATAATGATGCAATCAGTTAAAAAAGGCGGAAATCGTCAGGAGCTTCACGAAAAACTTCGTACCCATTCCCATGCTGCGGCGGCAAAGGTCAAGTTGGAAGGTGGCAGTAACGATTTGATTGAACGCATAGCAGGGGACGACGCCTTCCCGCTGACGCTTGAAGAAATAAAAAAAGAGCTTGATCCGGCTCTGTATACTGGCAGAGCTTCATCTCAAGTCGAAGAATTTATAAAAGAAATCGCGGATCATGTTTTAGAAAAATTCTATGTGGCTGAAATAAAATCAGAACTCAAAGTTTGAGTTATAGGAGAGAAAGAGAATGAAAGAATTTGAACTGAAATACGGTTGTAACCCCAATCAGAAACCTGCAAAAATCTATATGCATGACGCCAGTGAACTTCCCATAGAAATACTTAATGGGAAACCGGGTTATATCAACTTTTTAGATGCTTTTAACAGCTGGCAGCTTGTAAAGGAAATTAAAGACGTGCTCGGAGTTCCGGCGGCGACTTCCTTCAAGCATGTAAGCCCCACTTCGGCCGCAATTGGCGTTCCTATGAGTGATAGCCTTAAAAAAGCCTGCTTTGTGGACGACATAGAAGGACTGGACAATTCTCCGCTTGCAACGGCATACGCGCGGGCGAGAGGCACTGACAGAATGAGCTCTTTTGGTGACTGGATCGCGCTTTCCGATGTTTGTGACAAAACCACGGCAGAAATCATAAAAAGAGAGGTTTCCGATGGTATTATCGCTCCGGGGTATACGGACGAGGCGTTGGATATTCTTAAATCAAAGAGAAAAGGCACATATAACATTGTTAAAATCTCTCCAGATTATGTTCCGGAAGAGATTGAATGTAAGCAGGTTTACGGAATAACCTTTGAACAGGGAAGAAACAATTTCAGCATTAATGACGAGCTGTTTTCGGAAATTGTTACGGAAAATAAAAAAATTCCGACCAGCGCGAAACGGGACCTTACAATCGCGCTTATTACTCTTAAATACACACAGTCAAATTCCGTCTGCTATGCCGTGGACGGTCAGGCTATAGGCGTGGGCGCTGGGCAGCAGTCAAGAATACATTGTACAAGGCTTGCCGGAAATAAGGCTGATATATGGCACCTTCGTCAGCATAAAAAAGTGCTTGAACTCCCGTTTCTTGATACCGTCAGCAGACCGAACAGGGATAACTGCATAGATGTGTATATATCAGATGATTATGAAGACATTCTTGCGGATGGGGTTTGGCAGGACTTCTTTAAAACAAAGCCGGAAGCTTTTACAAAAGATGAAAAGAAAGCGTACCTTGCAGGTATAAAGGGCGTTGCTTTAGGATCGGATGCATTTTTCCCGTTTGGGGACAATATAGAGCGGGCGGCGCGCAGCGGCGTGAGCTATATTGCACAGCCGGGTGGCTCGGTAAGGGATGAAAACGTAATTGAGGCTTGCAATAAATACAAAATGACAATGGCGTTTACACATATGAGACTATTTCATCATTAATATGGAGGATTGAGTAAAATGAATTTTTTTGAAGAACTTAAAAATTATGACAGTGAAGTGTATGCTTCATGCGAAAAGGAATTAAACCGTCAAAAACATAACATTGAACTTATAGCATCGGAAAATATCGTTTCGAAAGCCGTTCTTCTTGCGGCAGGCGGAGTACTCACAAATAAATATGCCGAAGGTTATCCGGGAAAAAGATATTACGGCGGATGCTTATATGTGGACGAGGTAGAGGAGATAGCAAGAGCGCGCGCAAAGCAGCTGTTTGGCGCAGAACATGCAAACGTACAGCCGCACAGCGGCGCAAACGCAAACCTTGCAACATTTTATGCCCTGCTTCAGCCGGGTGATACTGTGCTAAGCATGAGTCTTGCCCATGGCGGACATCTTTCACATGGTTCTCCCGTTAATATTTCAGGTAATTATTTTAATATCGTTCCTTATGGTGTTGATGACAATACAGGCAAAATTGATTACGACAAGATGAGAGAAATTGCTCTTGAGTGCAAACCGAAACTTATTCTTGCAGGTGCGAGCGCATATTCAAGAACAATAGATTTTGCAAAGTTCCGTGAAGTTGCAGATGAAGTGGGTGCGTACCTTATGGTAGACATGGCGCATATTGCAGGTCTTGTAGCAGCAGGGCTTCATCCAAGCCCAGTGCCATATGCTGATGTTGTTACAACAACTACGCATAAAACCCTTCGTGGTCCGAGAGGCGGTCTTATACTTTGCCGTGAAAAGTATGCAAAGCAGATAGATAAAGCCATATTCCCCGGAACACAGGGCGGTCCTCTGATGCATATCATTGCGGCTAAGGCGGTCGCTTTAGGGGAAGCACTTACCGATGAATTTAAGGAATATCAAAAACAGATTATCAAAAACGCAAAAACTCTTTCAGAAAGCTTGCTTGCGGAAGGGTTTGATATTGTGTCGGGCGTAACCGATAATCATATTATGCTGCTTGTTCTTCGTCCTTTCTATTTGACGTGTAAGGAAATGGAACACCGTTTGGACGAAGT
>JAUZPZ010000092.1 GCA_030705675.1 Bacillota bacterium | reverse complement strand
ATATCCGTGTATCCTCCGTGGGCTGCAGCCCCCGTTCCGGATGCAATTGTTTCTTTATAAGAAAATCCCGGTTCTCTTAGATGTACATGGACATCCACAAGACCTGGGATTATTACACAACCGCTAAAATCAAACACTTTACCACGCGGAATAAAAAAAGGTGAAACTGCCAAAATGATACCGTTTGAAACGAATATGTTGGAGATGGTAAATTTACCGTTATAATATACCCCTGCGCCCACTAATGTACAGTCCATTTTTCTTATCTCCATTCGTTAAAAATTAAAACTTCCGCCGCATTCGGGCAGAAGTCAAAGCAAGCATAACCTAAGACGCACAAAAGCTTACAGCCGCGCGTGTACAAAATACATATTTTACAACCTTGCCGAAATCTCCTTATCGGTTTAAAGATTTATTTTTTTAATTATACTACAAGTTAAAAGAATTGTCAATAAAAAATATTATATGAAAGAAATCCGTTTTAAAAAATGAATTTTTTATAAATATTTTTATCTTAAATAGAGTTTTTTTACATTGTTTCGGTAGGGGTACTAAATAAAAAAAATTTCAAAAACTATTGACAAATGAAAATAATTGGAATATAATAATAACATAACATATCAAACATATATGTATTATAAAAAAGGAGAAATAAAAAATGTCAAAAATTTATTCTAGTTTAACAGATTTAATTGGTGGCACACCCCTTTTAAGACTTCGTAATTATGAGAAGCAAAACAATTTGCAGGCTGAATTGATTGCAAAGCTTGAATATTTTAATCCGGCCGGAAGCGTAAAAGACAGAATTGCAAAAGCTATGATAGAAGACGCCGAGGAAAAAGGCTTATTAAGTGCCGAGTCTGTAATTATTGAACCGACAAGCGGGAATACGGGTATTGGTCTTGCAGCGGTTGCGGCTGCCAAAGGGTATCGTATTATATTGACAATGCCGGAGACTATGAGTATAGAGAGAAGGAATTTGCTTAAAGCCTATGGGGCGGAGCTTGTGCTTACAGAAGGCGCCAAAGGAATGAAGGGAGCAATTGAAAAAGCGGAAGAACTAGCTGCGGTTACGCCTCACTCATTTATTCCGGGACAGTTTGTAAATCCTGCTAATCCGGCAACCCATAAGGCGACGACGGGCCCGGAAATTTGGAAAGATACAGACGGAAAAGTTGACGCTTTCGTGGCAGGAATCGGCACAGGTGGAACAATAAGCGGAACAGGAGAATATTTAAAATCACAAAACCCCAATATTAAGGTGATTGCAGTTGAACCGGCAGACAGCCCAGTTTTATCAAAAGGAATCGCCGGTCCACACAAAATACAGGGGATAGGAGCAGGGTTTGTTCCAGAAACGCTGAATACAAAAATTTATGATGAAATTATAGCGGTAAGCAATGATGACGCTTTCGAAGCCGGAAAGGGAATGTCAAAATCAGAGGGACTGCTTGTAGGTATATCTTCTGGAGCTGCGCTTTATGCCGCAACTGAATTTGCAAAACGGCCTGAAAATGCGGGCAAAAAAATTGTGGTTTTGTTGCCGGATACAGGCGAACGTTATTTGTCGACCCCATTGTTTAACAGGGAATAAGAGTCTTGTTATAAGTCATTATAAGCATATAGAGACGCTTTAATTAATGGAGATATTTACGGGAACGGATGTGCCTGTGAATATCTCCATTTTCCATTAATTAAACACGCATCCGTTCCAAGAAAAACAAGAGGAAAGATTAAATGTTTTTATTCCCTCTTTCTAAAGCAGGTATTTGGCGATAAAGGTAAAAGATTATAAATAAAATACAGGGTAAAAAGAACCGGGTTTTTATTTAACCCTCTAAAATATAACAGTTAAGAATACCCAAGTTTATTTAGAACGGTGTTTAAAATATAAAATAAAGCAACGACTTTAAAAATAATTTTTAAAGTTGCTGTTTTTAAAGCTGGATCAGGTTTTTAATTCCATAAATAATGTGGTTAAGCCCATAAAGGGCTTAACCACATACATAAATAACATAATTTAAATTTAATTGTTCCAATGAAATATTTCTAAACGTTTAAACAACTTTTCTCTAAGAAAGAGATTATTATTTTATTTTCAGCTTTGAGAACAAAGTACCTACTACAGTGTAATCCGTACCTAAATCCTGGCAGGTTTCTCCAATAATAATAAGCCCGTTTTTACCGTCTTGTTTCCAGTAGATGGGAATATTAAACGCATCCGCTATTGCACGAAGCGGTACCATGGTTCTGTCGTAAATAATCTGCGGCGCTGCTTGAAGTTCAATAACTTTTCCGTCTACCTTCATGTACTTTGAACCAATCTGCATTTCGATTGTTACGCCGTCTCTAACCATAGTCATAATCTGTGTTTTATTATCCCAGTTAAGAGTAATACCCATATTTTCAGCTATAAATCTTACCGGAAGCATAGTGCAGTCATCAATGATTTTAGGAACAACTTTTTTGTTATATTTATCAATCATCCTTGTTTTAGAACCAACATAAGCTGAGCTTGAGCCGGTATACATAATGATACTGTTTGCAATTTTTTGTTCAAATGTCTGTTTGGCAACTGTCGAAGTTAAGGCTGTTCCCAAGCTTACCGGTTCCTCTTCGGCGCTTTCAATAAGATTTCCAAGAGAGCCGTCGCCGAGGGTTATCTTTCCTTCAAGTGTACCTTCTTTTATGGTTCCACTGGAATAAACCGTAAGATTACGAGCCTTTGCGACATCCGACACGTTGGGAGAGAACCAACATCCTACCGCGTCAGTGCCTACAGAAGTAATAAGGATAAGGTATTCGCCCGCGGGAGCTGTCGGAAAGTCAAACTTAAGTACGTCGTTATCTTTGAAGTCAACGAAACTTTTACCATAAAGTTCGTCGCCCTCTGTAGTGGATGCATAGTCACTATCCCATAAATAAATGCCGAAATGAAGAGTACCGATGTTGTTACCCATGCTAGGACAGATGACTGAAACTGAGTTAAAAGATTTATTCATATTAACGTAAAGACCAATCGGACCCGAGTTGGCGGACAGGGCAGTGTGACCGGTGCTGTTCAGTTGCATAGTGATATCTTCTGCACTTGCTGACATACCAAAGGATAATACCATAGCCGCAATAAGCATAACAGAGATGATTTTTCTAATTTTCATACATGTTTCCCCCTATGAGATAAATATACTGATAGTTATTATAATTTTACTACATTTTTGAAGATTTTACAATGGATTATATGTAGAAAATTGAATGTTTTTTTTGTGCACTATCCACAAGCATTTTCTTTTGATATAACGATATTGATATTTCCATGTAAAAACATCAACTTTATTTGGCTGTGCTTTTTAAAACACATTTGTGCGTTTCGGCTACATGCGGCTCAGCCGCAGGGCGAAAAACTCGCACGGGCTTTTAAAACATATAATAAACTCATAAGTTTATTATATAATATGAATCAGTAGCGGTTATATTTTCAATTTAAATTGAATAATATTAAATTGTACGGAGGAGATGTAGTATGAAAAAAGCAACAGAATTTAAAAACAAAGAGGTTGTTAATGTTCGTGACGGCAGAAGGCTCGGATATGTATATGACGTGGAGATAGATGTTGAAAAGGGAGTTCTTAAATCAATAGTTGTTCCGGGCAACAGCGGCTGGATGCCATGGGTTGGCAAGTCGAGGGATATAGTGATAGGATGGGAACAGATAAAAATAATCGGTGACGATATAATTCTTGTTGATGTTGACGTACCCATGGCAACTTAAAAATTTTCAACATTACTTTTAGAAATGTACAGTTATTAATAGGCTGGCATATATGTTACTTAATTTAATATCTCTCTACATAGGGGCGTTTTTATGCTGTCTGAACAATTTAGACCATTGCAATTATTGTTCGTCAGCAAAAAAACTATGTGCGCAAGCTTCGTGATGTAAAGAAAACAGATTATGTAATTTCAGAAATATCTTTGCCCGATAATCTATTGGCAAAAAACCGGCTGTGGGTGGATTGTTTTTATGGTGTACAGTAATTACGGCGGCATAGTGGATATAAAGGCAACCCTTATGATAATGCGGTAATGGAATCTTTCTATAGAACATTAAAAAGAGAGCTTGTCTAGGATGCCAATTATGACAATCCCGAACAAGCTCGCATGGGTATTTTTAAATATATTGAGACCTACTACAATACCAAACACATTCATTCTGCACTAAATTGGAAATCTCCTGCAGAATTCAAAGCAATTAATTCTTAAAAACCTTAACTTTGTGTCTAGTTTTTCTTGACCTTTCCAAAATAAGCACCTCCAAAGGTGTCTAACTTTTGGGGTACATTTCAAATCCGCAGGCTCGCTTTTTTCTGATTATATTGAATAATAAGAGAAAGCTAAGCTTTCTTGCTTGTTCTCATTTGAATAAGTCTTACTATTACGGGACTTAAAACAATGTTTATCAGGAGCTCAAATATAAAGTTTCCGCCTACAAGGCCGAATAGCATATATTTTCCCGCAGAAGCAAAACCAAACGAAGATGCCCATTGGGTAATAGTATCCATAAAGAATATCCTGCAGCCTATAATGAAAACTCCTGTATTGATAACGGGGCCTGTAATTGCTGCCGCAAATGTGGCGAATATAGTATTTACACGCTGCAGCGCAGAATATACAAGCCCTGCGCCAAGGCCTGCAAGCACGCCTTTAAGAAGTACGACAATTATAGTTCCTATTGTGTTTACGGCCAAAAATGCACCACTGTCCGTAAACAGAACCGCCATACCGAAAACAAAGCCGAGCCATGCTCCGGCATACGGACCGCAGAGGGCTGCTCCGATAACTATGGGCATTAAAACGAGTGAAACAGAAAACGGACCGAATTTTATAAAGGAGCCCATAAGCTGCAGTACAATAACAATTGCCGTAAGCAGCGCATACATCACCAAAGTGTTGGTTGACATTGCAGTTGTGGTTGTGGTTGTGGTTGTGGGTGTGGTTGTGGGTGTGGTTTTTACTTTTTTCATAAAAAATTCCTCCTTGCTGTCGCGCCGCTTTTTGCAGCTGCAACGCATTAATTTTATTAATAAATCTATACAGAAAATCCATACAGATTTATTTACAGTTTTTAAGATAAATTACTCTAAGTCCCTTCAAAACAAGATTATCGTCCATTATAATGTCGTGTGTGCAATGGGGTATAATAACATTTGAAAGTCCTCCTGTAGCAATTTTATCAAGCGGGGTTCCAAGTTCTGCTTCAAGGCGGTCAATCATACCGTCCACCATGCAGGCATTTCCGAATATTACTCCCGAACGCATACATTCAATTGTGTTTTTTCCAAGAAGTACTGCCGGGGCGGTTAAATCTATCTGCGGAAGCTGGGCGGTACCGCCCGCGAGTGCTTTAATGGCAATTTCGGCTCCGGGGGATATAGTAACGCCTATAAAGGCGCCATTTTTGTCCAAAATCATCATTTTTGTCGCTGTTCCCATATCTATGATAACAGAAGGATAACTATAAAATTCCTTAGTTCCTACGCAAGCACAGATAAGATCGGATCCTACGGCGGCAGGATTATCCACCAGCAGGTTAAGACCTGTTTTTATGCCCGGACCTACAATAAAAGAGTCGACATTATATACGAGTGATATCGCGTCTTTCATTATGCTTGTAAGAGGGGGCACGACGGAAGAAATAATTGCGCCGGTAATCGCTTCCTCCGTTGCGCCGTGAAGTTCCAATACGGCCTGCAACTTTGAAGCATATTCATCCGAGGTTTTGTGAGCGTTAGTTGATATACGTGAAACAAAACGAAGTTTTTCTCCTTCAAATCCGCCAAGTACAATATGAGTGTTGCCAATGTCTACGGCAAGTAACATAAAAATCTCCATTCCGCCGCCCTGTGTCGGCACAAATAGCAATGTAACATCTCCTATCGGCAGGGCAAGGAATGATAAGAGATTTTTACACCCATGTGCGTTTCTAAAAAGCATTGCTTTTTAGAAAATCTCGCACGGGAAATTAAATCCGCCGGAGGCTTAACTTGAAAGGAACTTTCACGTTATCATCTCCGGTCAGTGTTCAATTCTTGTAATTTTCTTTAATGAGTATTGATTGCATCCCGAAATTTCAACTGTGAAAGAAAGGTCGGTACAGTCCATAAGCTTATCGGCACTAACTTTCTCTCCGTTTAGAATTATTTCGGCGTCATCGGCAAGATAATATTGCATATAAGCCCCATTACCGTCTATTAGCACTACGCTACCTGTAAGATCGTCATAGAAATACAGATTGCCGCTAAGCTCCTGTGTATATGAAAATGTGGGGCGGGCAATGACGGTGTTTATAAATATAATTTTGTCGCCATAAGTGTAATATGTAAGTTTTTGCCCCACACAGTTTTCATTAGTAAAAATATAAGTATTGTCAACAAAATTTTCTCCTGTAACAATACAGGTGTTATTGGGGGACACGCTTATTGTATCGCCGTTTGTAAATACAATGAGCTGACTGTTATCTTCACCATAAACAATGCAGGAAACAATTTCCGTATTGGTCGTTATATTGTTTGAAGTAAGCAGATAGGGGTAAAATTTAGTAAGCAGCGTAACGAGATCACTGTATGTAGTGAGCTTGTAAGGATTTAATTTTCCGCCCAACGAAACATTTATGCCTGCCTCAAAAAGACCTGCAAAATAGGGTTTATATGAAGGGTTTATAAGGGACGTTTGTCCATATTTGTTAAGCTGCGTAAAGTTATTGTTGGGCGAAATATTGAACAAGCGGGCAAGCCACACTACGATATCCTGACGTACGGCATAATCACCTGCCGTAAATCCCGGTTTGTCCATAAGGTATGCGTTTAAACGATAACGGCTTATAAACCCCTTTTCATATGCGGCTATAAAAAAACCGTCGTAGGTAGAAAAAGGACGTGTTTCAGGTATACCCAGGGAAGCGCGAAGATTTAAATCTTCGCCGCATGAATAGGCATAATGCTCAAGACCGGCAGCACGAAAAATCATTTTAAGTGAATCACTGTTTGTAACATAGTTTGCAAGGGCAAAATTGCGTTCCTCACGGAAAATACCCATAAGCGTAAGGTCACGCAGGCTGTTATAAACATAATCGTTATCTTTGAGGGCTAAATAGGATACCATTTCTATACTTTGTTCAGGAGTATACAGAAATTTGTCATATTCCTTTGAAAGCGCGCTTATCGGCAGCGCAGTAATGATTATAAACAAAATAAGCAGTTTTTTCATTTTTACATTCTTTCAGGAGCGTTTATACCGAGAATAGAGAGATCGGAAGCGAGCACGGTCTTTACGGCAGAGACAAGCGCAATACGAGCTTGCATCAGT
>JAUZPZ010000091.1 GCA_030705675.1 Bacillota bacterium | reverse complement strand
TTCAAAGCACGGATAGTTGCAACTATTACAACAGCGGAAGGTTTAAGTCCGGCGTATCTACATTTTATATCAAAAAATTTTTCTGCGCCGAGATCCGCGCCAAAGCCCGCCTCGGTTACAGTATAATCACCCAACTTCATCGCTATTTTGGTAGCAATTACCGAGTTACATCCATGTGCAATGTTTGCAAAAGGTCCTCCGTGTACAAATGTCGGCGTTCCTTCCAAAGTCTGTACAAGGTTAGGTTTAATTGCGTCCTTTAAAAGAGCCGTCATTGCTCCCGCCGCTTTCAGTTCGCCGGCGGTAACAGGAATGCCGTCATATGTGTAACCTATAATAATTTTAGAAAGCCGCGCTTTTAAATCTGTAATCGAATCAGATAAACATAATACCGCCATAACTTCCGACGCGACTGTAATATCATATCCGTCTTCACGAGGCATACCGTTTGCCTTGCCGCCAAGTCCGTCGGTTATAAATCTTAATTGACGGTCGTTCATATCAACACAACGTTTCCATGTAATTCTGCGCGGATCGATATTCAGCTTATTCCCCTGATAAATATGATTGTCAATCATTGCAGCAAGCAAATTGTTCGCCGCGCCGATTGCGTGAAAATCTCCTGTAAAATGAAGGTTAATATCCTCCATCGGAACAACCTGGGAATATCCGCCGCCTGCCGCACCGCCTTTTATACCAAAAACAGGTCCGAGAGAGGGTTCTCTAAGCGCCACGACAGAATTTTTACCGATTTTTCTAAGTCCGTCCGCAAGACCAATTGTAGTTGTAGTCTTACCTTCTCCTGCCGGAGTAGGAGTAATTGCCGTAACAAGTATAAGTTTTCCGTCCTTCTTCCCTTTCATGTCTTTTAGAAGAGAAAGATCGACTTTTGCTTTATATTTGCCGTATTGTTCAAGATATTTGCCATCCAGTCCCGCAAGGTCAGCTATAGCGGTTATAGGCTTCATTTCAACAGACTGGGCAATTTCTATATCACTCTTTATTGTCACCGCTTATTTCCCCTTTGTTATTTTGTTTTTAGTATAACATCATGAGCGCCGCCCTCAACTATGCTGACGGAAGAAACAAGGGTGAGCTTCGCCTTTTCCTGAAGTTCCGGAATTGTAAGAGCGCCGCAGTTGCACATAGTTGATTTAACCTTTGAAAGGGTTTGATTTACATTGTCACTTAGCTTTCCGGCATAAGGAACATAAGAGTCCACCCCTTCTTCAAAAGAAAGCTTTGAGGAACCGCCAAGATCATATCTCTGCCAGTTTCTCGCACGGTTCGAGCCTTCGCCCCAATACTCTTTCATGAGTGTTCCGTTAATATTTATTTTATCCGTCGGACTTTCGTCAAACCTTGCAAAATATCTGCCGAGCATCATAAAATCCGCACCCATCGCAAGCGCAATGGTAATATGATGGTCATGCACAATACCGCCGTCCGAACAAATAGGAATATATATCCCTGTTTCCTTAAAATATTCATCTCTCGCTTCGCATACTTCAATAAGAGCAGTAGCCTGACCTCTTCCTATACCCTTTGTCTCTCTCGTTATGCAAATCGAGCCGCCGCCAATACCAACTTTTATAAAATCCGCGCCGCACTGTGCAAGGTATTTAAAACCTTCCTTGTCCACAACATTACCGGCACCTACTTTAACGCTATCCCCATATTTTTCTCTTATATATTTAATGGTTATTTCCTGCCACTGTGAAAATCCCTCTGAAGAATCAATACATAATACATCTGCTCCGGCCTCAATAAGTGCCGGAACACGTTCGGCGTAATCTCTTGTATTTATACCCGCCCCCACAATATATCTTTTTTGTTCGTCTAACAGGTCGTTCGGATTTTTCTTATGCTCGTCGTAATCCTTACGGAACACAAAGTAACAGAGCTTACCATCCTTACTCACTATCGGAAGCGAATTAAGTTTATGATCCCATATTATATCGTTTGCCTCGCTGAGAGTTACTCCTTCATGAGCAAAGATAATTTTGTTAAGGGGAGTCATAAATGTAGATACCACTGTATCCTTATCCATACGGCTTACACGATAGTCACGGCTTGTTATTATGCCGACAAATTTTCCTTCGGCAGTTCCGTCTTCCGTTACGGCAACCGTAGAATGACCGGTTTTTTCCTTAAGTTCAAGAATATCCTTTAAAGTCTGATCAGGTCTTATGTTACATTCGCTTTTTACAAATCCGGCCTTATATCCTTTGACCTTGGCCACCATTGCGACCTCGCTTTCAACAGACTGTGAGCCGTAAATAAAAGTTACTCCGCCCTCCTTTGCAAGAGCAACGGCAAGCTTGTCCCCTGATACAGATTGCATTATCGCCGATACCATAGGTATATTCATGGTGATTGCCGGCTTCTCCCCTTTTTTGTATTTTACAAGAGGAGTTTTAAGGCTTACGTTTCCCGGAATACATTCTGCTGAAGAATATCCGGGCACAATCAAATATTCATTAAATGTGTGAGATTCCTTTTCATAATAATGCGCCATCTTTTTTCTCCTTATCTGTAATATTTTACCGCAGATTCAAACAGGCCCATATCATACAAGCCGTCCACGTTTTTGTAAAGACCGTCATCATACCTTTCAGTATGCCCCATTTTACCCAAAACCCTTCCGTCAGGTGATAAAATACCTTCAATAGCCGCATCGGAATTGTTCGGATTAAAATGTATATCAGAAGTAGGATTTCCGTTTAAATCCACATATTGTGTTGCTATCTGCCCGTTTTCAGCAAGTTTTTTTATAATGTCGTCAGATGCAATAAACCTTCCTTCTCCATGTGAAACCGGTACTGTGTAAATTTCACCCGGTGTTGTTGCCATGAGCCAGGGAGACTTATTTGATGCCACCCTTGTTCTTACTATTTTTGACTGGTGACGTCCTATAGTATTGAAGGTAAGGGTAGGCATATTTTCATCCGTATCGATAATTTCCCCATAAGGAACAAGTCCAAGTTTTATAAGCGCTTGAAAACCATTACATATCCCGCATATCAGTCCGTCGCGGCTGGCAAGCAGTTCGTTTACCTGCTCTTTGACCGCACCGCTGCGGAAAAACGCGGTTATAAATTTTCCTGAACCGTCCGGCTCGTCACCGCCGGAAAATCCACCCGGAATAAATATTATCTGCGATTTCTTTACTCTCTCAGCAAAATGCTCTACAGACTGTGCGATACCTGACGCTGTAAGATTGTTGATAACCATTATTTCAGGTTCCGCTCCCGCGCGTTTTAACGCCTTTGCCGTATCATATTCACAGTTTGTACCAGGAAAAACAGGAATAAGAACCCGCGGTTTTCCTACTTTCACTGTTGCCGAATATTTTTCCCTGACACTGCTGTTATATGCAGGAATGTTCTTTTCCTCCTGCCGGATATTGCACGAATATATAGGTTCAAGCTTGCTTTCATAAATTGTCTGCAAGTCATCAAGGGATACACTCGCGTCGCCGTGAGAAATAGCTTTTTCTTCCGTAGTGCTGCCAAGCAATATACCGATATTCTCGTCGCAATTCAGTTCGAGTACGAAAGACCCGTAAGCGTATCCAAAAATTTCGTCCATAGAAACAGCTTCGTTATATTTAAATCCTATGCCGTTACCCAAAGACATTTTAAGTACTGCCTCGGCTACTCCGCCAAATGTGGGGGTATATGCAGCCTCCACTTTTCCCTCTCTCATAAGAGTTGTTATATTATTATATACCATTTTTTCCGAATTTGCAATAGGCAATCCATTTTTATCATATTCAGGTTTTATCCATATAACCTTATGCCCCGCCCGCTTAAATTCGGGGGAAACAACATCTTTATTGTTTCCAGTTGTTACGGCAAATGAAACCAATGTGGGCGGAACATCAATATTCTCAAAAGTACCGCTCATTGAATCTTTTCCACCGATTGCGGCGATCTCAAAATCCTTCTGCGCTTTGAAAGCTCCGAGAAGTGCCGCCATGGGTTTTCCCCAACGCTTCGGATCCTTATATGGTTTCTCAAAATATTCTTGGAATGTCAAATAAATATCTTTAAACTCCGCTCCCGTGGCTATAAGCTTTGAAACCGATTCGACAACGGCAAGATATGCACCGTGGTACGGGCTTTTCTCGGCAATATAGGGATTATATCCCCATGCCATGAAAGAGCATGTATCAGTATGCGCATTCTCTACGGAGATTTTATGTACCATAGCCTGCACAGGAGTTTGCTGATATTTTCCTCCAAACGGCATAAGCACTGTGCCCGCCCCTATCGTGGAATCAAAACGTTCCGAAAGTCCGCGTTTTGAACACACATTCAAATCATCAGCAAGTTTTTTATACTCGCTTGTAAAGTCTTTTCCTATCTTTTTATCAAACATTTCCGGTTTCACAGGCTCTACATGTATATGTTTTTCGGCACCGTTGGAATCGAGAAATTCCCTTGATATATCGACAATCTTTACACCATTCCAGTTCATTACAAGACGCGGCTCACGCGTTACAACTGCAACGACGGTAGCTTCCAGATTTTCCTGATCTGCAAGCGTCTTGAAATTTTCCACGTCCTGCGGTGAAACCACAACTGCCATTCTCTCCTGAGACTCGCTTATGGCAAGTTCCGTGCCGTCAAGCCCTTCATATTTTTTAGGAACCGCGTTAAGGTCAATTTCCAATCCGTCAGCAAGTTCCCCTACAGCAACCGAAACTCCCCCGGCTCCAAAATCATTGCAGCGTTTAATAAGCCTTGAAGCCTCTTTATTTCTGAACAACCTCTGAAGTTTCCGTTCCTCCGGAGCGTTGCCCTTCTGCACTTCCGCGCCGCAGCTTTCCAGCGACTCAAGAGTGTGTGACTTCGAAGAACCGGTCGCGCCGCCGCAGCCATCGCGCCCGGTTTTTCCTCCAAGTAAAATTACTATATCTCCGCTTTCCGGTCTTTCACGCCGTACGTTTTCCGCCGGAGTAGCCGCTATAACTGCGCCTATCTCCATTCTTTTAGCAACATATCCGTCGTGGTAAATCTCGTCGACCTGACCCGTGGCAAGCCCTATCTGATTACCGTATGAACTGTAACCGTTTGCCGCGGTAGTAACAATTTTTCTTTGCGGAAGCTTACCTTCTATTGTTTCTTTAACCGGCTTTAAAGGATTACTCGCGCCCGTTACACGCATTGCGGCATAAACATAAGAACGCCCAGAAAGAGGGTCACGAATAGCTCCCCCTATACAGGTTGCCGCTCCGCCGAAAGGTTCGATTTCAGTAGGGTGATTGTGCGTTTCATTTTTAAATAAAAGCAGCCAATCCTGTTTTTCTCCATCCACATCAACCTTTATCTTCACGGTGCAGGCATTGATTTCTTCCGACTCGTCCAGATTTATCAGTTTACCGGTCTTGCTTAAATATCTTGCGGATATTGTTGCAATATCCATAAGGTTTACAGGTTTTGTCCTTCCTATTTCCCGGCGCACATTCAAATATTCATCATATGTGTTTTGCAGAAGTTCGTCTTCAAAGCTTACCCCGTCTATTGTTGTGAGAAAAGTGGTATGTCTGCAATGGTCAGACCAATATGTGTCTATCATTCTTATTTCCGTAATAGTCGGGTTTCTTTTTTCATCTCTAAAATATTGCTGGCAGAATATTATATCATCAATATCCATAGCAAGACCATACTGGGATATAAATAACTCAAGACCGTCGCGTTCAAGGTCATTAAACCCTTCAAGCGTTTCAACGGTCATTGGAATTTCATATTCTGCTTTTAGGGTTGATACCGTTTCAAGAGATGCCCCGCGGCTTTCAACCGGATTTATTACATATTTTTTAATAATTTCAACTTCATCGCTTGTAAGCGCTCCTTCAAGCACATACACTTTAGCCGTGCGAACAAGGGGTCTTTCCCCTTGAGAAATTATCTGTATGCACTGAGCTGCCGAATCCGCCCGCTGGTCAAACTGACCGGGCAGGTACTCAACAGCAAAAACAAGGCCGTTTTTCGCGCCGCAAATATCATATGAAACCATATCAATCTGCGGCTCGGAAAATACTGTTTTTACAGCGTAGTCAAACAAATCCTTATCAATATTTTCTACATCATATCTGTTAAGCAGTCTAAGACCTGTAAGGCTTTTGATCTGCAACAAAGATACTATATCATTTTTAAGAGATTTAGCTTCGTTGGCAAGCTCCTCTTTCTTCTCCACATAAACTCTGTATACCATATCGGTTGCCCTTTCTTATTTTATTGCCGCAAGCGCCTTTTGCCCTATATCGGTGCGGTAATACGCATTTTCAAAGTTTACCTTCTTTACCCCTTCATAAGCCTTGCGTACGGCGTTTTCAAGGGTATCTGCCACCGCGGTGACTCCCAAAACTCTTCCGCCGGCGGTAACAAGCATATCTTTTTCATTTTTTGCTCCGGCTACAAATACCTCCGCCTGAATATCCGCGTCTATTTTAATTTCAAAGCCTGTGTCATATTTCTGAGGGTATCCTTTTGACGCCATAACCACACAGCATGCACTGCCATTTGAAAATTCAACGTTCAGTTCCGCCAATTTTTCCTTCCCCACAGCACGCATTATTTCAAATAAATCCGTTTTTAAAAGAGGAAGCACGACCTGCGTCTCCGGATCCCCGAAGCGGCAATTATATTCAATTACCTTAGGTCCGTTTTCTGTCAGCATAAGACCAAAATACAAACAGCCTTTAAAGGTTCTTCCCTCTTTTTTCATAGCGTTAATCGTGGGTATAAATATGGTTTTCATGCACTGCTTTGCAATATCATCGGTATAATACGGGTTGGGCGCAACTGTGCCCATTCCGCCCGTATTAAGCCCTTTATCACCGTCAAAAGCTCTTTTGTGATCCATTGAGGATACCATGGGAACTACAGTCTTTCCGTCCGTGAATGACAATACGGATACTTCCGGACCGGTAAGGAATTCCTCTATTACTATACTGTTTCCGCTTTCCCCGAAAATCTTTTCCTGCATCATGGATTGTACAGCTGCAAAAGCGTCCTCACGGGTTTCGGCAATTACAACTCCTTTGCCAAGAGCAAGCCCGTCCGCTTTTATTACAGTAGGAATAGGCGCTGTTTTAAGATATTCAAGCGCCTTTTCCATATCTGTAAAAATCTCGTAAGCAGCTGTTGGAATAGCATATTTTTTCATTAAATCTTTTGAAAAAACCTTACTTCCTTCAATTATCGCGGCTTTTTTATTCGGTCCGAAACACGGCACGCCTATTTCTTCAAGAGCATCCACCACGCCCAAAACAAGCGGATCGTCGGGAGCGACAACAGCAAACTCAATACCGTTATCTTTCGCAAACTTAACAATTCCGTCAACATCTTTTGCGCCTATAT
>JAUZPZ010000090.1 GCA_030705675.1 Bacillota bacterium | reverse complement strand
TACCAGAGAAATATTACCCGGGGTGAATTTGCTCATGTTATGGCTGCTTTGCTGGAACAGGCGGGTATAAGTTATGATAAATACATAAAAGGTCTTGGCGTAAACCCGATTGCGAACTTTGCAGATACCAAAAACGATTTTCTAATCGAATTTGTTCACAGTTGCGGCATAATAAACGGCATGAGTGATCATGAGTTTGATCCGAGCGGTATTCTTACCCGTGAGCAGGCGGCAACTATGCTTGTTCGCACCGTTAGCTATCTCGGTTCTCACGTAACCGTAACGGCGGTCTCCCCTTTCAGTGATGCGAAAACATTCAGCGATTGGGCAACAGAGAGTATTTATAAAATAGCCGGTATACATGATAAAAATAACGGGTCCGCCATAATGGGAGGTATTGCTGTCGGAGTATTTTCTCCTAAGACCGGTTACACGGTCGAGCAAGCTCTTATTGCTGCAAAAAGGCTTCTTTCTGCAATAATCGTTTAACCGTTAAAATTCAGAAATTCGAGTTTCTATCGACAAATATTGAAAACCCCTTTGGGATAGCTTTAAAGCCATCTAAAAGGGGTTTTGCTTTTAAACAACTGTTTTCATAAAAGGGTTATAAGGTTTGTATCTTATTTATACGGATTGAAAATTAGGGTAAATGCTAAAAGGCAGAGATTTTGACTTTCTTCTTTAATTGTCACAAAAATCATCCTCTATAAAAATTTATATTTCTACTTTAACATAAATTGACTGTATTTTCAATACCAACAAAGTATTTTAAAAAAAATTTAAAAAATCAGTTTATAGGTATTGCATTTTCAAAAAATCTATGGTATAATATATAAGTCAATTGAGATGACATCGGGGTGTGGCGCAGTTGGTAGCGCACTAGACTGGGGGTCTAGGGGCCGCAAGTTCAAGTCTTGTCACTCCGACCACACAGTGTTCCTATCGGAACACCATGGGAGTTTACAAAAGGTTTCTTTTGTAAACTCTTTTCTTTTTTAAAGCCGCATAACTACTGCTTTTTCCGGTGGTTGTGCAGCTGAAGGCACGCAAGAAAAAGAACATTCAAAACAGAATTTCAGGTGCGTGACTATGGATAAATCCCTAGCACGTGACCGCGGACGGATTGCATATGCTATAGGGAAAGTAGACTTCTGCATCCATCCACTGCGTCAGCGGTTTAGTGTTTAGATTTATGATAAGACAAGCACTGCAGTTTATGAGAGAACAGAGTACCAAGTTAACAGAATGTATGCAATATAATGGGAGGCAAGATTATGGAATTAAATGAAAATTCAAAAAAAGTGCTCAAAAGCAACATAGAGATACTCTTTAATCAGCTCAAAGTTGCAGTTGATAGTTATGTAAAAAACGGCCGCAGCATGGGTGATTTCAGCTTTATCAATGCCTACTTATCTGCTACGCTCAATGCAATGGTATCATATATTGATCGGTTGGTTAAGGTAACACAACTAGAAGAATCTGAGTTAGTTGAAGCGTTGAAATTTGCAAACAATTTGCAAAAACACAAGCCAGAGCTTATACAAATCGCAAAATCAACAGGCGGAATGGCTTTTCCTATATGCTTTGAAAATGAAGTAATAATCTCTGAGATTTCAGTTGTTTGGGATGATTGTATTTGCTTGAAGACGAGAAAAGATGCTCAGAAAATTAGTTATGAAAAAAACTTTCAGCAACAGCCTATTATTGAAACTCTAACACCTATTGTTGATAAACTTCTCCAAAACAGCTGCATATTATCCATATAATGAATAATTTACTTTTGCTATAAACTGAGAAGTAGAGATTATTTATATTATTTTCATATAGGGAGTTGGCGATATGACATATCTTTCAATTGATGAATTGGATTGCTTTGCATTCCATGATGCTGAATTAAAAAAATAGAGTTTAAATGCGGAAATATGATATGGAATTTGTGTGGAGTTAATGCAACGACACGAAACTCACAAAACAGTTTTCCTAAAGATATGTGTATCAATGAAGCACAAATCATTTTTGATTATTCCTCACGCATTTTCGCCTAAAGAATTTCCCGACCCGGATTATCCGCCGTATTTTTGCGCAGGAGAGCATAACCCCCAATGGAAATATTTTAATGTGTAAAATCGTCCGGATTAATTGAACCTTTAAAACTGCACTGAAAAAAGTGATAATAACATTCTTACTAAAGGCAGCCTTAAAGCGAAAAAGATGAGAGCCGAAATTCGGCTCTCATCTTTTTAATGGATTGGAAAGAAAAGATTTATGAAAGGAAAATCGTAAAATTAATATACGGTTTTCCATTGTCCGATATTGTTTTTGTCGAACTTGAAGGGATCGCCAAGCATGATTTCTGTTCCGCCGTCTGCTGCGGTAGTAACAATCTTTTCGCCAAGGTTGCCGGCTGTGAACTTGTCCCCTTCTTTGCCGCTGATTGTGCCTTTTACAAGAGCATTTCCAGCATAGCCTGCAAGATAACCTATGTCAATTGGGTTCCAAAGATACATCCACGGGCAAACTCCGCCTTCGATAAATGGAGCCATTTCTGAAGGAAGTCCAAGACCTGTCAAAAGAACAGATGATTTTTTGTCCTGAAGAACTTTACCTCCAGCAAGCATACCAACAGTGGTAGGAGCAATGATAATTTTAACTTTGGGGTCAGCAAGAAGAGCCGTTGTTTCGTTTGTGGATTTTGTAGGGTCGTCATCGCCGTAAGCTACCTTGATAAGGGGGGTATTTTTGTATTTATCAGCGTTTTCTGACAGTTCTTTCTTCATCCAGCTAATCCACAAATTCTGGTTTGTAGCTTGAGCGGTAGCCGAAAGAATAGCGATACCACCATTGCCGTTTATCATCTGGTAAGCGGCCTGAATTAATCCACGGCCGATTTTTTCAGGGTCAGCCTGTTGGATATGAACAATACGGCTGTTCTTGTTAACCGAGCTATCAAGAGAAAGTACCTTTATGCCTTTAGACATAGCATTTTTAAGTGCCGGCTCAAGAGCATCCGCATCATTTGCGGCAATTGCAATTACAGATACTTTCTGCGCAACAAGCTGGTTAATGATTTCGATCTGTTTTTCGGGTGTTGCCTGATCGGGGCCTTTGTAAAGAGGCTGTGCGCCTACTTCTTTAACTGCGGTTTCAAAGCCTTCATACATTTTCTTCATGTACGGGTTGTTAACGTCCTTTGCAACCAGTGCGTAAACCGCTTTTTCTTCTTTTGAAGAAGATGATGAGCTACTTTTCTGTTTTGATGTACATCCTGTGAATACAACCATGGAAAGCGCCAGTGCCAGGGTAAGTGATAATAGTTTTTTCATAAGATTACCTCCTGTTTTTATTTTTTTGATAATATTTTAAAGGGTTTCGAGTCAAGTATAACAGGTTTTATATTTGGAATGGCAACTGAAATTACCAGAAGTGCTCCCACAACAACCATAATTGTCTGCGAAGGTACGTTAATAATTCCGAGTCCGTACCTGAGCATACCAACAATGAAGATGGAGAGAATTGTTCCAAGTACCCTTCCGGAACCGCCTGCCGAGCTGACTCCGCCCAAAACAACCATTGCGATTACATCAAGTTCGTATCCGAGAGCTATGCTGGGTCTTGCGCTGCCCATTTTTGAAACGAGGAATATGGATGCAACAGCCGCAAAAAGACCGTTCAGTGTGAAGATGATAAGCCTTAGCTTGTCTACCTTGATGCCTGAAAACAAGCTTGTAACAGGATTGTTGCCCATTGCATAAACTTTCCTGCCGAACTTGGTTTTATGCACTATATAAGCAAATATTGCGGCTTCAATTGCAAAAAACACAAGGATGAAAGGAAAGGGTCCTACATAGCCCCAGCCGAAAAACTGAAACCATGACGGGAAATTTCCGGTTGCTCCGTCTTTCAGGATAATACTTGCAACGCCTCTGAAAACAATACTTGTGGCAATTGTTACAATAACCGACGAAAGCTCTTTGAATTTCACCAGCAAATATCCGTTGATGAAACCGCACATCGTGCCGGTAAGAAGACCCAGCAGCAGCGATATACCAAAAGGCATTCCGGCATGGTATGTAACGCCCATTATTACTCCGGACAGCGCCATTGTGGCAGCTACCGAAACATCAATTTCACCGAGAAGGATAACCAGCATCATGGGGAAAACCATAATGGCTTTATCAAGAAACATTTTCATAGCTTCCATAAGGTTACCAAAGTTCCAGTAGTTATCCGATGCGCTTATGTTCATAATGTTAATTGCAACCAATATCAAAACGAGCATCCATTCCCATTGCAAGAAGAAGCTTTTAAGGCTGAACTTTTTTTCTGTTTCCAACGTTCTTACAGTAATTTTTTCCTCCATTTCAAACCCTCCTTTGCAGTGCTTTTTTCTGCACGTTTCTCTGAATTACGGCGTTTAGTATAACCGATATAAGAATAATCAGGCCGCGGATTGCTTCCTGCCAGAAAGCAGAAATATGTATAAGCGGCATTGCGTTATTCAATATACCAAACAGTATGGCGCCCAAAAGCACGCCCTGAACTTTACCTGTTCCTCCTGAAATGCTTACACCTCCGAGTACGCAGGCCGCGATTACACTCATTTCATATCCGCTTGCTGTTTCGCCCTGAGCCACAGCATATTTACATACATACAATATACCTGCCAGACCGGCGATGGCGCCCATAATGGTGTACACAAGCGTTAAAATGCGTTCATTATTTATTCCGCTTACTTTTGCGGATTCCGGACTGTTTCCTACGGCATAAATTTTGCGCCCGGTTTTTATATAATTAAGGAAAATATAGGCTATAACATAAATAGTTATTGCTACCCAGATAAGATTGTTTATGCCCAGAAAACGATTTGTGGCAATTGCCATAAAATTCACGGACATATCTTTCTGGAGCACCCAGCTGCCGTTGGATACAAGGTATGTAAGCCCTCTGTATACATTCATCATACCGAGTGTGGCAATAATTGGGGGAATACGGAGCCTTGCAACGAGAAAGCCTATAAGCACACCGCATATCGCACCTACCGCAACCGCTATAAGAATAATTATAAGCGGATTAGTATCTATGTGACTTTTAAGAAATGTGGTGCCTGCCATACCGGACAATGCCATTGTGGCTCCGATGGAAAGGTCAATTCCTCTTGTGATGATTACCATCATCATACCTACTGAAAGAATAGCCAAGACTGCTGTTTCAACAAAAATATTGTTGATGTTTTCAGGAGTTAGAAAGTGTCCCTGGCTTCTCAGCTGTACAAATACGGAGATAATAAGAATTACCAGAACAAGTCCGATTTCACGGATATTACTTGTAATGCCTTTTTTTATTGCGGCAATGTTATTCCTCTCGCCCATCCGGTACACCTCCGTTCACCTGCATAGCTGCAGCAAGTATTTTTTCTTGAGTTGCGTCTTTTCTGTCAAAAATGGCTGTGATCTTTCCGGCACGCATTACTCCTATAGTATCAGCTACGCCGAGCACTTCAGGCATTTCGGAAGAAACCATTATAATTCCGTAACCGTCCTGTGCCAGCTTTGACATAATCTCATAAATTTGCGATTTTGCTCCTACGTCTACGCCTTTTGTAGGTTCGTCAAGAATTATTAGCTTTAAATCGCTGTTTAAAAGCTTTGCAAAAATGACCTTTTGCTGATTGCCCCCTGAAAGGGAACTGGCTTTGTCATATACGCTTACCGCTTTAACGGATATCATTTCAGACAGTTTTTTTGCTTTGAGCCGCTCTTTTTTGCTGTTTATGGCCGTATATTTAGTAAACTGTTCAAGTGTTGCAAGAGTTTCATTCTTATAGATTTCCCAGTCCAGAATAAGTCCCTGTTTTTGTCTGTCTTCCGGCAGATAGCCTATGCCCGCGCGCATGGCTTCAGAAGGATGGGAAATATGTAATTCTTTTCCTTCAAGCATTATTTTTCCTGAATCAGCCTTCTCAATTCCGAAAATAGTCTGGCAAACTTCTGTACGTCCCGCGCCTACCAGTCCGGTCAGAGCGAATATTTCACCTTTTCTTATGCTAAAACTTATATCCTTAAAATATCCTGTACGGCTTAAGTTTTCAACTCTAAGCAATTCATCTCCGATTTTCGGCTCCGATTTAGGATAAATCTGTGTTATTTCACGACCTACCATTGCAGATATAAGCTTTTCATTTGATATTTCATCGACGCCCCATGTACCTATGTATTTGGCATCTCTTAATACCGTTACTCTGCTGGCAAGTTTATACATATCCTCAAACCGGTGAGAAATAAATATAATGGATGCTCCGTCATCGCGAAGCTTCAGCGTTATTTTGTAAAGCTGCTCGCACTCTCTGTTGGACAAAGCTGCTGTAGGCTCGTCCATGATAATGATTTTGGCATTTGTAGATATTGCTTTTGCTATCTCTACAATCTGCTGCTCCGCCACACTTAAGTTTCCCATGTTTGTGCGGGGGTCAATATCACTACCAAGATCCGTTAAGAGTTTCTTTGCGTCTTTGTGCATCTGTGTCCAGTTAATCATTTTTGTTACAGGATGTGTTTTTTCGTGGCCGAGAAAAATATTTTCCGTAACACTAAGGTGAGGGTAAACCGTACCATGCTGGTAAATTGCGGCGATACTATAGCTTTGGGCCTCTTTTGGATTAGCAAAAACAATTTTTTCGCCGTTTAGAATTATTTCGCCTCCGTCAGGGGCATGTACGCCGGTGATAACCTTTATGAAAGTAGATTTACCTGCGCCGTTTTCACCCATCAGCGCATGAATTTCACCCTGCTTTAACTGGAAATGAACATCGTCTAAAGCTTTTACACCGGGGAAAATCTTCGTAATGTTTTTAAGCTCTAAAATATAGTCAGACATGCACAATCCTCCTTTCTTGTAATTATAATAAACCAAATTACGAAAAAAGGAAATGTAAAAATTGTAAAAGATGATGAAAAATATTAAAAAGAAAATTAAAGTGTAGAAAAATGCAAAATCAAGGTGAAAAATAGAAATGTACTGTATAGCCGCAGAAATGGCTTAAAAAGCGAGCAAAGCCCGCAAAACCCACAAACCTACAAAAAAGAGGGGGTTCTCCCCCCCCCTTTAAATTCCCCGTCAAGAGGTTTGTTATTTAGTAAAGCCGCCGGAAATCCGGCGGCTTTGAGAGTGATGACAACGTCATCACTCCGAAAGAAAAGCACGCCTTGCTACCACTTTTCTTTCGAACAAGGGCTTACGCTCCCGCGCGGCTCACCGCCGCAGCCCTTGCAGGGAGCGGGTTTCACGAGCAAAGCCCGCAAAACCCACAAACCTACAAAAAAAGGGGGATCTCCCCCTTTAAATCCCCCATCAAGAGGTTTGTTATTTAGTAAAGCCGCCGGAAATCCGGCGGCTTTGATTTTATAAAGGTATCATTTTTATTTGAATTCGGTCGGCCATTTG
>JAUZPZ010000009.1 GCA_030705675.1 Bacillota bacterium | reverse complement strand
TTATTCGGGTTTTGCTTCATTCGCTTTATGAAATAATTTTTTATTCATTATAGCATATAGGAAAATAGAAATCAATATATAACTAAAATTTATAAAAAAATCCCGCTGGATAGTAAAAAACCAGCGGAATCTTTAACATTTATTAGAAGAAATTTGTCTGTTATTTATAACTCTTTAGACACTCTCACACTTCATTAACATTAGTTGTTATTCCCACTCGATTGTTGCGGGTGGTTTACTCGTAATGTCATAGACAATACGGTTTATTGAGCCTACCTCGTTAATAATACGATAAAATGGCTCTACAGAGCCTTTTCTAAAAAATTTTCCCACTAAAAAGATACTACTGGTACTTTGGAAAATCTAATCTATTGGCTTAGATTACCCACTTTCCCACTCATTATAACACGCTTGTTTAGAAATGTCAAGAATCCATTTTTTGTGTAAAAAAGGGGTAAAACATTTCAGTCTTATCCCCTTTCTATTATATTCTACCTTTGATTATTTTTCTGAGAATACTTTCCTTCTTTTCTCCGAATGTTGGTGTAAATTTGATATTGTTTCTTTCATAAACTTCTTCAACCTCTGTAATTTGCTTAACCATTGATACAGTGCTACCGTTTATGTTAGCTTCAACAGTAACATAATCTCCTATATTCCATTTTGTTTTATATCCACTATCAGATCCTACTTCTGGGGAAATATCTTCTTTAATCGACTTGTCCGCAAGAGTATTATAAGCTTCGTCTTTTCTTGCTTTGTCAGTGCCAGCCATATTAGCGCCTGTTTCCCTTCTTAAATATCCTGTTGGTTGTTCAATAGTCTTATAATAAGGTATTACAACTATATTCCCTTTATTGTTTACTTTATTAAATTTACCATTAACATCTGAAAAAGCATTACATAAGAAATATTCTTTATTGATTGTATCTTCTTTACCTAAGTCATATTCTCCAAAGGTTACGGCATTAGTAGTTTTATCTCTAATAGCATAGTAACCTCTCCAGCCATCTGTGTTAACTCTTGTATTATAAGCTTCAGTTGTTTCAAAGTATGTTCCATTACTAAAATAACCATTACCAGGTGCAATAGAAAAACAATTGTAACCACTTTTATTAGTGTATAAACTACCTTCAAAACCACTGCCTTTACAAGTATTTAAGACTATATTGTTACTTTCTAAAGCATCTTTTGTATAATTATATGATAATAAATTTCTTTTTTTTTCGGAAAATATTAAACTTGTATTATCTCTTGGTAAAACAATATCCATTTGAATATGATTAGAAGCATTTGCTTCTGGGGTTACATCAAAACCCCATTCTTGTTGAATACAAATTTTTCTGACAATGTTAGCTATGTTTTCAGAATCTCCATTAATTGTATAAGTGATATTTTCACCCCTTGCATAATTACCAGCAACAGAAAAATTATAAAAACCTCTTTCTCCTATTGTATTTTCAGTTACATATGATATAATAAAAGAAATAATATATAATACAATAAAACTAAAAGGAGTAATATCAATGGGAGTATTTAAATATTGCAAGAAATGTAAAGATGAAAAAAGGGAACCTTGGTATAGACTTTATCCCGATACGGGCAAGGACATAATCTGTGAAATACATTCCGAAATCATGCAAACCATGCCTTTAACTACCGATGAATTTTTTCTAATTACAGACATATCCCAAGATGTCTCTTTTCTTGAAGCAATGATAAAACTTAAACAAGATGATATTATAGAATATCAATCTCGTATGAGTCAATTTAAAAATCAAATACAACAACAAGAGCAATCCAAAAAACAAGAAGATAATACACCTAAATGTCCTACTTGTGGGAGTGCTAACATAGAAAAAATATCTCTGTCATCAAAAGTTGTAGGTGGTGCATTATTTGGCTTATTTAGTTCTAATGTTAGGAAAACTATGCACTGTAAAAACTGTGGATATAAGTGGTAAGGTGAATGTGAATATACAAAAAGACCTACTTGTTATAGTAGGTCTTTGTTTGCTTATAAGTCTGCAAAAAATCCAATATCAATATATTTCTGTACTACCTCTTTTGGTGTTAACCCTTCAAATTCCCCTGACTTAGTTCTGCGCGTTGAATCCAGAATAAAAGTAACGAGCCGCCTTTGATATTTTTTCTTTGTATTCTTAATTTCTTTAACCAATGCCTTACAAAATTCCATATCGTCCGTATTCTTTTCCAATACCTTACAAAATTCCATAACTTCAACGTCCATAACTTCAACTTCCATATTCTTTTCCTCCTAAAAAATAATAAAATTACTTAGGTTTTTCAACCTTGCAAGTATAATTATAGTATATTCACGTGAATATATCAAGTGTTATAATACACAAAGTTTTTATATATTTACGGGAATATATTGTGTATTATGTATATTTACGTGAATATATAAAGGTGATATAATTATAATATTATAGGGGGTGATATAATGCCAACTACAAAAGCAGGACAAAAGGCTGTTCACAAATATGTTAAAAATAACTATGATAGACTTGAAATAACCGTCCCCAAAGGCAAGAAGGAAAAAATAAAACAATATGCCGCTGATAAAGGTAAATCATTGAATAGCTTTGTAAATGAAGCCATAGATGATAAGATGGATAAAAACAAATAGTTTATTTTTTTTATTTTTCTCTTGACATCGTACGAAAAACAGAATATAATACAATCATCAAACAGTTTTCAAAGTATAAAGGGGGATATTTTCAATTGAGAAAAATATTTTTTATAATGCCACTTATTTTTTTTATTATGTGCGGTTGTTCAAATACCAATAATTATTCAAGAGATTTTGGAAAAGAATTTGCTGAAGCAATAAAATTGACTCCTAATACAGTGGAGTCATACGAAAAAAATCTTTCTTATTCTTTATGTTCCATTGATAATCTACCAGATAGACACATAATTACTTTTGTCGAAGATAAATACTGTTATGGTGGTGACGAATGTAATGGAATCGAAAGCATTGAAAATCATGAGAGGATATATAGATTTCAAAATGATGGAAATATGTCTATAGCCTACTGTTATCCATACGAATGTCGAGATAACTTATTGAAGGATCTTATTGTCAAATATGGACAATATGACGAGTATGATAATAATTGCCATTGCTATACATGGCATGGTAAAATAGAGGAAACAAAATGTAATATATCTCTAGTTACCCTACCGAGCGAAAGGTGTTTATTTGAAATTGCTCCAGTAAACTAAAAATAATAAATATATTTATAAAATAAGGCATCGATTGTAGTTAATCGGTGCCTTATTTTGAGTCAATACCCATCTTATTTTATCTACTTAAGTTTTGGCTTTTTTAAAGATATTATTTCTTTTTTCTTGAATTGTGCTATGGGGTTAAATTCATTGTTCATTTTCACTATGTCAGCTACATCATACTGGTAATATCTGTCAAGCATTTTTGTTGTTGTATGTCCTGTTATCCTTCGTAAAATAAGAGGTGAAACACCTTTTCTTACACACATTGTAATAAAGGTGTGCCTGAATAAGTGAACGGAAGTTTTGGTAACACCTCTGGATCTATTGTGTTTTGCAACACTGCATTGTAAGGTGTTTCTCTGCATCATCTCTCCGAATTGATTACAAAATAAAAAATCTTCATCTGTGCCACCTCTGATTTTAAGATATTGTCTTAAAATTGTAACAAGTGTATCTGTTAATGGAATAGATCTTGGCTTTTTATTCTTTGTATGTGACAGTGTTAATATCTCATTTACTAAGTCAACACCACCAATTTTTAATTCTCTTAATTCTGTGCTTCTTATGCCTGTGCTGATAAGAATGTTGATTATTACCCATGTTCTAAACTCTGTAAAGCTGTTTGTTTTTGGTTTAACCAGTAAGGCTCTTAATTCTTCTTTTGAATAAATTTCCTTTAAATTCTCTTGCTCTTTTATGTGTCTAAAAACAATTTCTTCTGTAATTTTGCCTTTTTCAACACCGAATTTAATAACCGGTGAAACCTTGAACAGATATGAATTTACAGTACTGGGTTTATAAAATTGCATTAAATGCATTTGGTAATTATCTACTATCTGCTGACACAAATCTGTACATAGTAGAATTTCCTCTGTTTCATCTGCATACCATTTCATAAATTGCCTAACATGGTACTTGTAACCCTTAACTGTAATTTCTTCAATCCCTTTCATTTTGCATTCTTGGAAATATTCATCAGCTAATTCTTCAAAAGTAAAATCTGGTGAAAAATTTCCCATTTTTTTTCGTGACATGAACTTAATTCCTCCTCGTTTTATTGTATAAGATTACGTGAGAAATCATAGCCAATATATAAAGGTCAAAGAAAGTCAAAGTCCCTGAGAAGGCTCTGTAGAGCCATTATTTTATTCCCACTCAATTGTTGCGGGTGGTTTACTCGTAACGTCATAGACAATGCGGTTTATTGAGCCTACCTCGTTAATAATACGATTCGACACCTTATCAAGTATTTCATAAGGTATTTTCGCCCAATCGGCGGTCATGAAATCCGTAGTTGTAACTCCGCGCAGTGCAAGAGTATAATCATAAGTTCTGCCATCTCCCATTACCCCCACACTCCGCATACTTGTGAGCACGGCAAAATACTGATTTATCTCTCTGTCAAGACCCGCTTTTGCTATCTCCTCACGGAAAATTGCATCTGCATCCTGAAGAATTTTTAACTTTTCTTCTGTTATATCCCCTATTATACGTATTGCCAGTCCGGGTCCCGGGAACGGCTGGCGAAATACCAAATAATCCGGAATGTCCAGTTCAAGCCCGACACGTCTTACTTCATCTTTAAACAGATTTCTCAGCGGTTCAATAATCTCTTTAAAATCAACATAGTCCGGTAGTCCCCCTACATTATGGTGACTCTTTATTACCGCCGCGTCGCCGCTGCCGCTTTCCACGACATCCGGATAAATCGTTCCCTGTACAAGGTAATCAACCTTACCTATTTTCTTCGCTTCTTCCTCAAACACACGGATAAATTCTTCTCCTATTATTTTACGTTTTGTCTCCGGATCGGAAATTCCGGCAAGTTTCGACAAAAACCTGTCTTTTGCATTTACTCTTATAATATTTAAATCAAATTGCTCTTTAAAAACTTTCTCAACCTGATCCCCTTCGTCTTTTCTAAGAAGCCCATGGTCAACAAAAATGCAGGTAAGATTTTTCCCGATAGCCTTATGTACAAGCATTGCTGCAACTGAAGAATCCACACCGCCGGATAGCGCGCAAAGCGCCTTTTTATCCCCAATTTTCTCTTTAAGTTTAGCAACTGTATCTTCTGTAAAGGAGGACATTTTCCAGTCCCCTTTGCATCTGCATATTTTTTTAAGGAAATTATCCAGCATTCCTATTCCCTGTTTTGTATGGTTTACCTCAGGGTGAAACTGCACTGCATATATTCCCTTTTCAGGGTTTTCAAATGCTGCCGCGGGGCATGTGCCGGTAGTTGCCGTAACGCGATAACCTTCCGGAAGATGGGAAACATAATCCGTATGGCTCATCCAACACAAGCTATCCCTATTAAGTCCGTCAAACAAAAGGCTTGAAGTGTCTACCGAAAGATCTGTCGCCCCATATTCTCTCTTTCCGGCAGGCTCCACTTTTCCCCCTTCAAGATAGGCTACAAGCTGACTTCCGTAACATATGCCAAGCACCGGAACCCCCAGCTCAAGTATCTTTTTATCGTAAAGAGGAGAACCTTCGGCATATACGCTGTTTGGACCCCCTGTAAAGATTATCCCCTTAGGAGCTTTTTCTTTTATTTTTTCAACCGGTGTTGTGTAAGGCAATATTTCACAATATACATTCAGTTCTCTGACTCTTCTCGCGATAAGCAGATTATACTGACCTCCGAAATCAAGAACAATTACTCTTTCGTTCTCCACTTTTCTTCCTCCCAAAACTTAAAATTATATTATATTAAAAATTATACAACAATTTCCTTCAAAAGTCTACACCTAATTTTTCATAATCTTTTTTTGTTTTTTAATGGTTTTTTAGTAACATATTCTAATTTCTCCGCTTCGCTTTTTATTTTGTTCGTCATAGACTTTATTGTTTCAACCATAGGTTCAAAACCTTCGCCTTTCAGGCGAAGAACTTGAGAAGATTCTGACCAAAAATTCTTCACGCCCTTTGGAAGGTAAGTTTTGAATGTTTGCTTTAGGCGACTAAAGCATCAGCCGAACCCCTCACATTTCAGGCGAGGGTGGTTGAGTTTATAATTAAAGCTTTATTTTACTTTAAATTATTTTAAAATTTCATAATTTTCTATGATTTTCTCATTTCCGCTTTTCTTTTTATTATTCGACATTTTCCTTACATTGCTGTAAAATTTATTTCATTATACTTGTTCTTTTTTTAAGAAAACTGTTGTTGTCCATTTGTCTTGTATTTTTATGATAGAAATATTAAAATTTCTTGAAAAAATTTTTACAAAACTATTGCATTTGTAATTTTTTTGTAGTAGAATATAAATAAAGTGGAGCAAAATGGAAACTAATTAAAGTTTTGTGGAGGAAATGAGGTGGAAATATGGCGTCTGAAAATATTAACGACACAGATATAACGTTGGATATGGTGGAAAGCGTGGAGTCAAATCTTTCCTACCCTGATTTTTCCGGCACATATACTCCCAAAATAGATGAAAAAGGTCGTTTTTTTGTTCCTTCAAAATTTCGTGAACTGCTTGACAAAGACGCAGTATGCACAATCACCCACGGTCTTGACGGTTGCCTGTGGCTTTACAGCAAACCCGTATGGGCTGAAGTTTCCTTAAATCTTTCACGCCTTTCTGACACAAACCGTGACGACCGTTTTCTTAAAAGATACTTTTTGGGCGGCGCAAAAGAATGTGATATGGACAAGCAAGGACGTGTGCTCATTCCGCCCGATCTTCGTGAATTTGCAAAAATCGGCGGCGAAATACAGCTTGTCGGCATAGGAAACAAAATAGAAATTTGGGCGTCGGATTCGTGGAACGGATATGAATCAAACGACAAATTTGATGCCGAATACATTGCCGAAAACCTTGATAATCTTAAATTGTAGAAAGGAAGTCCCGTCATGGAATTTAAACATATACCTATAATGTTTGATGATTGTATGGAACTTCTTGACATAAAAAGCGGCGGAATATATGTTGACGGTACCTTAGGCGGTGGTGGTCACAGTTTCGGAATATGCGAAAGGCTTAGCGAAAGCGGCAGGCTCATAGGCATTGACCGTGACCCTGAAGCAATTTCCGCGGCACAGATAAAACTTAAAAATCATTCTGGCGTAACTACATTTGTAAATGATAATTATTCCAACATTAAAAATATTCTCGCAAGGCTTTCTATTGACAGTATTGACGGAGCTTTGCTTGATTTAGGTGTTTCCTCCTATCAACTGGACAATCCTGAGCGTGGTTTTTCATATATGCATAATGCGCCTCTTGATATGCGCATGAATGCTCAGGATGGTTTCAGTGCTTATAATCTTATAAATGAATACAGCGAAAAAGAGCTCACCCGTGTTATACGTGAATATGGTGAGGACCGCTGGGCGGCTCGTATAGCAAAATTTATTGTACAAGAGCGCGAAAGAAAACCTGTTAATACGACATTTGAACTTAATGATATAATAAAAAGCGCTGTTCCCGCCGCTGCACGCAAAGATGGCGGGCATCCTTCAAAACGTACATTTCAGGCGGTGCGTATTGAAGTAAACGGAGAAATTGAAAAACTTGAAAACGCACTCCGAGACTTTTTTGATATGCTTGGAACCGGAGGCGTGCTTGCGGTAATGACCTTTCATTCTTTGGAGGACAGAATTGTAAAGCAGCTGTTCGCCAATTTGGCCTCAGGATGTACCTGTCCGAAAAGCTTCCCCATATGCGTTTGCGGGAACACGCCAAAAGGCAAAATTCTTACAAAAAAACCTATTACCGCTTCTGAAAATGAAATTAAGTTTAATTCCCGCAGCAAAAGTGCAAAGCTTCGTGGAATACAAAAAATATAAGATGAGAAATTTAGGGAGATGGGAAAATGAACGATAATTTAGCACGAGTACTTGAATATGACTCCTATGAAGAAATTAAACGCAATCAGCAAAAGCGCATGAGAGAAAAGCAGCTTGCAAAAAAGCGAAATGCGGCAATTTCGTTTATTGTGGCCGCCCTTATGTTTACTTCGGCGTTTGCTGTAGTTTCGCGCTATATGACAATAAATGAGCTCGAAAGAAAACTTTCCATCACACAAAGTTCACTAGATACTTTAAAATCATCTAACGATCAAAAAAAGGTCAATATTGATACCTGTATGTCAATTCAAGAGATTGAAGAAGCTGCCCGCACAAGGCTTGGCATGAATAAGCCTGCCAACAATCAAACAGTATATGTAAGTATACCGAAAGACGATACTGCCGTAGTGTCCAATAACTGAGAGGAATATATCCGCTGCGGAAGTATTATAAATAATATGGGAAATATTAAAGGTAATGCTGTTTTTCGGCCTTGCCTTTTTTAAAGTTCGGGGATTTCTAATTTTTTTAACGTGTTTTCCGTAATAAGGGGTGTGAGTCATAAATGGCAAGAGACAAATTTGCTGGTTCTGTTCGTAAGCGTATGTTTTTTTTCATAGAAATTTTTTTATTGGCGGTACTTGTTTTGTGCGGCAGATTGTTTTATTTACAGCTGATACGTGGAAGCGAGCTTAAATCCATGGCACTTGAACAACAGACAAAAGAAAAGGAAATCACTCCAAAAAGAGGAACAATTTTTGACAGAAACGGCAAAGAACTCGCGGTAAGCGCAACTGTTGATACTGTTGTCGCCGACCCCACAGTTATTAAATCTGCCCGCAATGCCGAAGATATTTCAAATACACTTTCATCAATTCTTGGCATGGACAAAGCCGATATTCTTAAAATCATAAACCGCAACAGCAGTTTTGAATGGGTTGCCAAAAAAATAGATTCCGAAAAAGCAAAGACCATACGCATGTATATAAACGGCAAAGACGACAAAGGAAATAAGCTTTCGGCAGAAAAAATGAAAGGTCATAATCTTGGCGGGATTTCCCTTGTGGAAGACTCAAAACGGTTTTATCCCGGAGGCTCTCTCGCATCCCATGTAATAGGTTTTACAGGTTCTGATAATCAGGGACTTGAAGGCATTGAAGCAGTTTATGACAAGTTTCTTAAAGGAAATGCCGGTAAAATTGTCACCTCCTCAATGTCAAAAGGGTCTCTCCCCTCAGACTATGAAAAATATTACAACGCTCAGGACGGCGATAACGTAGTACTTACACTCGACTCTAACATTCAATATTTTGTTGAAAAAGCGCTTGACAACGCGTACATAGAGTATAAGGCCCTTGGAGGCGCATGTGTGATTGTAACAAACCCCAATACGGGTGAAGTTCTTGCAATGGCAACACGTCCCACCTTTGATCTTAACAACCCCAGAGTCTTGTCAAAAGACCAAACTACAGCTCCCACACTTGAGCAATTACAGGAAAGATGGAGAAACAAAGTTGTTGTTGACGCATATGAACCCGGTTCGGTATTTAAGCTTGTAACCTGCTCAATTGCGCTTGAAGAAAAAGTGACAAACCTCACTGACGGTTATTTTTGCCCGGGTTATCTCATCGTGGGCGGCAGAAAAATTCATTGTTTTAAAACTACTGGGCATGGTGCAAGTAATTTGCTTAAAGGTACTGTAGATTCCTGTAACCCCGTATACATGCAAGTCGCCGCAAAAATCGGTAAAGACAGAATGTATAAATATTTTAAATCCTTCGGATTTCGTGAAACAACGGATTTTGACCTTCCCGGAGAAGCAATCGGTTCTTTTTGGAATTACAATGATTATAATGAAGTTGAACTTGCGACATCCTCTTTCGGTCAAGGTTTTACAGTAACCCCGCTTCAAATGGCGACTGCCATAGGTGCTATCGTAAACGGCGGTTATCTTTATAAACCCTATGTTGTAAAAGAAATTGTAGACCAACAGGGCAACGCCGTACAGTCTACCTCTCCCAAACGTATCCGTCAGGTCATTTCAAAAGACACTTCCGACACAATGCGTTACATAATGCAGACTACCCTTGTAGAGTCCGGAAGTATTGCAAAGGTAGACGGTTATGATATCGGCGGCAAAAGCGGAACGAGTGAAAAACTGCCAAGAGGAAACGGTCAATATATTGGTTCGTATTGCAGTGTTGCTCCAATTAACGATCCAAAGGTGCTATGTCTTGTAATTATAGACGATCCCCGTGGCGCAAGCTTTTACGGCGGTCAAACCGCCGCCCCCGTTGCAAGCAGCATAATGGAACAAATTCTTCAATATTATAATATTCCCCCAAAATATGCTGACGGTTCAGGAAACAAAGACGATACTGTCGTTCCTGATGTTACTGGTAAATTTACCGAGGATGCGCAAAAACTTATTACTTCCTTTTCATTAAAATATTCTGCCAAAGGCTCGGGAAAGACTGTTGTTTCTCAGGAACCGGCGGCAGGCACCCATGTACGCAACAACTCATATGTCACAATAAATCTTGGCGACGTCTCTGAAGCCTCTAAAACGGTAAAAGTTCCGAATGCAATAGGAAAATCGGTGGAAGAAGTAAACTCAATTATAGCAGACACCGGCTTAAAACTTAACGCCGCCGGAACAACAAAGGGCGAAAAGGTTATTTCACTCAATCAGAGTCCACCCGAAGGCACTGAGGTTGCGCGCGGCAGTTCAGTTACCGTAAACTTTGCGGCGCAATAAAGGAGGCGTTTCCTTTGAAATTAAGGAATATACTTGAAAAAATTGAATACATTTCATGCGAAAGCACCCAGGATCCTGAAATTCGTGAAATCACAAACAATTCTTCAGAGGTTAAGAAAGGCGATATATTTGTCTGTATCGAAGGTTTTAAAACAGACGGACATAATTTCGCGGAAAAAGCCGTCTCAAACGGAGCTTCATGTGTAGTAGCGTCAAAGCCGCTTCACGGCATATCAATACCGGTAATTTACGTAAATGACACCCGTATTGCTCTCGCACAATGCTCTAAATTAATTTATAACGACCCTTCTTCAAGGTTAAAGGTAATAGGAATAACAGGAACTAACGGAAAGACTACCGTATGCTATCTTATAAAAAGTATTCTTGAAGCGGCGGGAAAATCTGTAGGTTTGATAGGAACAAATGAAACCATTGTCGGAAATACCCATGTGCCGGCAATGCGCACTACTCCCGAAGCACACCAGCTAAACAAGCTTTTTTCGGATATGCTGGACATGGGCGCGGAGTATTGCGTAATGGAAATTTCCTCCCATTCTCTTGAGCTTCACCGTGTCGACTGTATTACCTTTGAAGCGGCCGCTTTTACAAATCTTACTCATGATCACCTTGATTTTCATAAAACAATGGAAGGCTACTTTCTCGCAAAAGCAAAACTTTTTGACCTTAGCAAAATCGGCGTAATTAACCTCGACAGTGATTGGGGTGAGAAATTTGCCGAGAAAGTAAAAGGAAAACTTATTACTTATTCAATAGAAAAACCTTCTATGAATAAAGTGGAAAATGTTGTGCTTCATTCTTCGGGCAATGAATTTGAACTGGGTGGCACACATTTTAAAATGAGAATACCTGGAATGTTTTCGGTATATAACGGCACGGCGGCAATATGCGTGTGCCGCGCACTTGGAATTGACGATGACGCCGTAGCGAAAGGTCTTTCAACTTCAACGGGCGCAAAAGGCCGCGTCGAAGTTGTGGATGTTCCGGCGGATTTTAAAGTAATAATTGATTACGCTCATACTCCGGACGGTTTATTAAACGTGCTGACAACACTAAAGAAATTTGCCTCCGGAAGAATAATATGCGTGTTCGGTGCAGCCGGTGAACGGGATAGTGCAAAACGACCCGAAATGGGCAAAATTGTAGGTACTTACGCAGATTTTGCCATAATTACAGCTGACAATCCCATCAATGAAAATCTTGAACTTATATGTTCACAGGTTGAAGAAGGCATGCGTCAGACAAATTGCGGCTATCGTGTGATTTTTGACCGTGAAACAGCAATAAATTTCGCACTTGGGTCTGCCGGGCAAAACGATATTGTTTTGCTTGCCGGCAAGGGGCACGAAACCTACCAGTTGATTGGAAACGATAAAGTTCCTTTTTCTGAAAGGAAAATCGTGGAAAAGTTTTTTGTAATTTAGGGAGGCACAAAAGTGAGTATTATACCAAAGCTTATATTATCTTTTTTCATAGCCCTTGCGGCAGGAATTATACTTGCTCCGGCAGTAATTCGGTTTTTTTGTAATTTGAAGGTTGGTCAGGAAATACGCGATGAAGGTCCAGCATGGCATAATACTAAGTCCGGTACTCCCACAATGGGCGGAATAATTTTTATAATTGCATGCATGGTATCCGCGCTTATTATGGCACCTGGAAACTTAGAAGTTATTATGCTGGTGTTTTTAAGCGTATCTTTCGGAGTTGTAGGTTTTGTGGACGATTTTATAAAAATAAAGCTTAAAAGAAATCTTGGTCTTACCGAAAAGCAAAAACTTGCGCTGCAAATTGTTGCATCTTTACTTTTTGCCTGGGTTCTGCGTGATACCCTCTCAAACGTGCAAATTATAATTCCATTTACAAAAATAAGCTTTAACATAGGAATGTGGTATTTACCTGTTGCCGTTTTGGTATCTCTAAGTTCGGTAAATGCCGTAAATCTTACAGACGGATTAGATGGTCTTGCCTCAAGCATAACCGTAGTGGTAACCATATTCTTTACTTTTGTGGCATTTTTACTTAAGGCAACACAAATATCATTATTCGGATGTGCGCTTGCCGGCAGCGTATGCGCATTTTTACTGTTTAATAAATATCCGGCAAAAATATTTATGGGCGATACCGGCTCACTGTTTCTCGGAGGTGCCCTCGCGGGTATGTCTATTCTTACAGGTACTCCCCTGTTTTTGATTATTGCAGGCGGAGTGTTCGTAATGGAAACTTTATCGGTTATAATTCAGGTTTTTGTATTTAAGGCTACCGGAAAAAGAGTTTTCAAAATGGCCCCTATACACCATCACTTTGAAATGAGCGGTTACAGAGAAACACGAATTGTTATAATTTTTACTCTTTTGTCTTTACTTTTGTGTATAATTGCATTCGGAGGTTTTCTGCTTTACATGAAATAAACTTTTTTGAGTTGAAATAATTTGATTGTGCGGCAATGCCGCGTTTTGGGGAGGTCACTGAAAGTTGGCTAAAAAAAAGCGCGTTAAAAGAATCAGTACCATTGGGCAGATGGACATAAATATTCTTTCTATTATAACCATAATGGTGCTTTTCGGACTAATTATGGTGGGCAGCGCCAGCTCGGTATCTGCCCTGTATACAAAAGGTGACAGTATGTTTTTCCTCAGAAAACAGCTGCTTGTGGCCTTGGCGGGTTTTGTCCTTATGTACATAATTTCCCGTGTTGATTACCATATCGTTGCAAGTCCGGCGATAATTTTGATAAGTTATATCACCGTATGGATTGCCATGGTATTGGCTGCATTTATAGGTGGTTCAATAAACGGCGCGAACAGATGGATAAATATATTAGGTTTTAGCATTCAGCCCTCCGAGCCCGCAAAAATTGTACTTATCATATTAACTGCCTGGTTCTGTTCAAAGCAATCCAAAGAATCCCTCAAATCCTTTAACGGCGGTTTTGTTTCATACGGGGTAATTTTGGTACTTTCAGTTATTCCCCTTCTTCTTGAAAAACATAAGAGCGCATCTGTAATTTTTGCAATTTTGATATTTACGATAGCTCTTTTAGGCGGCGCAAATATAAAATATTACTTAATAATGGCTCCGATGGGTTTAGGGGGCGCGCTTATATGGTTCCTTCATGACGAATACAGCCGTAAAAGGCTTTTGTCCATGTTTGATCCATTCCTTGATCCTAAAAATACCGGATACCAGGCAATTCAATCTCTTTATGCAATAGGTTCCGGCGGATTGTTCGGTCTTGGACTGGGAAGAAGCCAACAAAAAATAATGTACATACCTGAACCTCAAAATGATTTTATCTTTTCCATAATTTGTGAAGAGCTTGGTTTTATCGGTGCGGTTTCTGTAATTCTGCTTTTTATGTTTTTTATGTTCAGATGTGTTAAAATAGCTTCTGAAGCCCCTGATAAATTGGGCAGACTTGTGGCAATGGGGCTTACGACCCTTATTATGGCACAATTTGTGCTTAACATTGTCGTTGTTACCGCAATGGGTCCCGTAACAGGTGTTCCTCTGCCATTTTTCAGCGCCGGAGGTACAAACCTTTTGTTTACTCTTTCTGGAATGGGTATTTTGCTTAATATTTCACGGCAATCAATAAAACTTAGAAAAAATGCTAATCAGCAACAGTCGGAGGTCAGATAATATGCGTATATTACTTGCTGCCGGGGGCACAGGCGGCCATATAAACCCGGCTATAGCCATTGCTAAAGAATTTAAATCCCGCGACCCCGAATGTGAAATTCTGTTTGTGGGTACACGGCGTGGTCTTGAATGTAAGCTTGTTCCGCGCGAGGGCTTTAATATAGAATATATTGAAGCCGTAGGCTTTAAAAGAAAATTTACCCCCGAAAATCTTGTGGTGGCGTATAAAGCGCTTACAAGCATGATACACACCCGCTCTATTATAAAGGATTTTGCACCGGATATTGTAATCGGTTGCGGCGGATATACCAGCGGGCCTGTGGTAATGGAGGCAGTCTTAAAAAAGATTCCCACCCTTATTCATGAGCAAAACGTATTTCCCGGCGTAAGCAATAAAATGCTCGCGCCCAGAGTAAATACTGTGTGTATAAGCTTTGAAGACGCTGAAAAATATTTTACCCATTCAAAAAGAATTGTCTATACGGGTAACCCTGTACGTCCTACTCTGTTTACTGTTTCAAGGCAATCCGCCCGCCTTTCTTTAAAGCTTGACAACCGCCCCTTTGTGGTTGCCGTCGGAGGAAGTCTCGGTGCGGGTACAATAAACAAAGAAATGCTTAAATTAACACGTAAAGTCTCGGATAATGTGCAGATTTTATGGGCAACGGGCAATCGTGAATACGACGAAATAATGAGCCGTGTAGGTGAAATTCCCCCAAATGTAAAAATTTCACCCTACATTTATAATATGGAAGAAATTCTGGTGGCGGCAGATTTGGTAATTTCCCGTTCGGGAGCAATTACTTTAAGTGAACTGTGTGCAACCGGTACCCCGTCCATCCTCATTCCTTCCCCCAATGTGGCGGAAAATCATCAGGAAATAAACGCGCGCGCCTTGGAAACCCGCGGCGCGGCAGTGGTAATCTGTGAATATGAACTTGATGGAGAAGTATTATATAAAACGCTGAGCGATCTAATAGAAAATAATAAAAAGCTGGACGAGATGGGTAGTAACGCCCGCAAGATGGCAAAGCCCAACGCTACCTCACAAATATACGACGAATGTATAAAACTACTTAAAGCCTGACGGGTAACACGCACAGGGAGGCCGGCATAATATATAGTATAAATGCTGTGTTGGAGGTTCATAACCTGATGAGTGCTTACATAATAAGAGGTGGCAATTATTTAAACGGAGAAATTCGCATAGGCGGAGCCAAAAACTCTGTTTTACCAATAATGGCGGCCTCTATCCTTAATCTTTCCACTACGGTGTTACTTGATTGTCCTTGCATAAGTGACGTGGACATTTCCGTGGAAATACTAAGACGGCTCGGCTGTAAGGTATGGCGTGACGGATGCCGCGCCGAAATCGATTCGTCTATGATAAACAACTTTGAAATACCTCTTGAACTCATGAATAAAATGCGTTCCTCCTTCATATTCCTCGGCGCAATGCTTGCCGTTGGAGGTAAAGCCGTGTGCGGATATCCGGGGGGCTGCGAATTGGGTGCGCGCCCAATTGATCTTCATATGAAAGCTTTCAGAAAGCTTGGTGTACATATAAAAGAACATGGAGGATATATCTCGTGTGATTCCTCAAATTTTAAAGCCTGCAAAGTTGCGCTTGATTTCCCTTCTGTCGGCGCAACGGAAAATATAATGTTGCTAGCCTGCAAACAAAAGGGCACAACAACAATAGTAAATGCCGCACGGGAACCTGAAATAAATGATCTTCAGGATTTTTTAAATCTTATGGGAGCAAAGGTTTCCGGCGCAGGAAGCAGCAAAATTACAATTGAAGGTGTTGCCTCTCTTAGTCCTGCCGAAAAGAGAATAATGCCCGACCGTATCGTTGCTTCAACAATAATGTTTGCCGCCTCTACCACCGGTGGAAACATTACTTTGCAGAATGTGAATTGCAGTCATCTTGATTCTGTAATTCTTCTCCTTAGAGATTGCGGGGCGGATATATATACACATTCTGACAGTCTTGACATAATATGTCCCCGCAGACTCAAATCGACGGACGTACTTCAGACTATGCCATATCCCGGATTTCCTACAGATGCACAATCCCAAGCCGTTGCCGCATTTGCAACCATGAAGGGAACCAGTATCGTAAAAGAAACTATTTTTGAAAACAGATTTAATCACGCTTCCGAACTAAAAAAAATGGGAGCAAACATAACGATCGGAGATCGCCTGGCGGTTGTCCGCGGAGTTCCGCGTCTTACGGGTGCGCATGTATACTCTCCTGACCTGCGCGGGGGCGCTGCCCTTGTAATTGCCGCTCTCGGAGCCGAAGGTACATCCGTGGTAGACAATATTCATTACGTAGACCGCGGTTATGATAAACTTGAAAATATGTTTTCCGAACTTGGCGGAGACATAAAAAGGGAAGATCTGTATGAATAATAATATCACTCGGGGCGACTTTGGAAGAGCCGCTCCTTTAAAAAGAAAAAAGCGGACAAGTCTTTTCATAATACTTATTGTTATTATTGCCATAACAATGGTGATTTTTGCTTCTCCTTTATTTTACGTGAAGGAGATAAAAGTAAGTGGTATCTCAAGACTTACTCCGGAATATGTGAAATCTGCTTCCGGAATAAAAGTAGGCGAACATCTTGTAAACGTACACTTTTCCGAAGTAGAAACCGTCTTATCGAAAACAACTTATATTTCCTCTCCTAAAATAATTTATCATTTTCCAAATAAAATAGAAATTTCAATAGTTGAAAAAATGCCGGTTGTTTACTATTCTTTTGCAGACGGTTATGTAGGTATATCCACAGACGGTTATGTTACCGATATAATACAGAAAATGACCAAACCCCTTCCCGTAGCAAAAGGAATTACCCTTTCCTCTTATTCAATAGGTAAAAAACCACATATAGGCATCGCAAAATCCGGTCAAATTGAATGCCTTACAAAAGTGGCAGACGAATTATACCATATTGGCATTTCTTCGGAAATCTCGTATATAGATGTCAGCCGAATAAGTAATATTATTCTAAAAAGCAAAAATGGGCTCACAATAAAGTGTGGAAACACAGAGGATTTAAACTATAAGCTCTCTATTCTCAAAGAGGTCATCCCGAAAGCGGATCATCAGGGAATTGTAGATATAAGCTCTCCGGGGCAAGCAACATATGAAATGACATAATAAAATTAATTTACAAGGTGAAAAAGATATGAAAAATTTAAATTCCAACATCGGAAGACAGATTGCACTTACCCTTATTTGCTTTTTGCTGGGTTTTGCAATATTACTTCAATTCAAGAGCGTGCGTTTCAACAAAGCAGTATCAACGGACAACCTTCGTGCACAGGAATTACAGACACAGCTAAATGATGAGTTAGAAAAAAACAAAAGCCTTTCGGATGACTTATCAGATGCAAAAAATCAGCTTGCCCAGTTCCGTAAAAGTTCTAAGGATTCCGGCGCGATTTCAAACATTGTAAACGAACAGCTTTTAAACGCTGAAAAGCTTGCCGGAATGACGCCGCTTATCGGCCCCGGAGTTACCGTAAGCCTCAGCGATGCCAAAACCTCGTCAAATCTTGCTTCGGCGGAAAGTTCAATAATTCATGACTCTGATATACGCACCGTAGTAAACGAGCTCCTCGCTTCAGGCGCCGAGGCTATATCCATAAACGGTGAACGTTTGGTATCAACAAGCTCCATAAGATGCGTAGGACCTACCGTGATCATAAATAGCACCCGTCTTAGTTCTCCGTTTGTTATCACCGCAATTGGTGACTCAAAAACACTTGAAGCGGGTCTTATTATAAAAGGTGGCGTTGTTGACGCGCTGACACCGTGGGGAATTGACGTTTCCATCTCCAAATATGAAAAAGTAAATATCCCGGCATATTCAGGGGCTTCAACATTTAAATATGCCCAAATCGACAAATCTCAAACGGGAGGTAATAAATGATGTTTCCTGTAATAGGTCTTCTTTTAGGCGCTGTAGGTGGTCTGCTTATAAACTACCACGTTCCGCAGTCTTATTCAGTATACACGGCAATGGCAATACTTGCCGCATTTGATTCGGTGTTTGGCGCAATTCTCGCATCAATGCACAATAATTTTAAACTCAGCATTTTTGTGACCGGCTTTTTCGGAAATGCCTTTATTGCCGTTGTTCTTACAGTCATTGGCAACTCTTTGGGCGTAGACTTTAGTCTTGCCGCAATTATTGTCTTTGGAACTCGATTATTTAATAATTTTGCAACAATGAGAAGAATATTCATAAATAAGCATACAAATAAAAATGAAAATCAATAAAATTTTCTAATTTAGTCTTGTAATTTATAAAATTATATTGTATAATATAACCATATATATTATCCACTTAAAGAATAGGGGGAAAATAAATGTTAGAACTTGAAACGGTTTCAAGCAATGTTGTTGTTATGAAGGTCGTCGGTATCGGAGGTGGCGGTAATAATGCCGTCAACAGAATGATTGAATATGGTCTTAAAGATATTGAATTTATTGCGGTAAATACAGATAAACAAGTCCTTGTAGAATCAAAAGCAATTACAAAAATTCAAATTGGCGAAAAGCTTACAAAAGGTCTCGGAGCAGGTGCAAACCCTGAAATCGGGCAGAAAGCCGCCGAAGAAAGCAGGGAAGATATAATTGCTTCTCTTAAAGGCGCAAATATGGTGTTTGTTACAGCCGGCATGGGCGGCGGTACAGGTACGGGCGCAGCTCCGGTTATTGCCTCAATTGCGAAGGAAATGGGTATACTTACCGTAGGCGTCGTTACAAAACCTTTTACTACAGAAGGCAGACGTCGTTATATGCAGGCAGATGCCGGTATTGAGGAACTGCGAAAAGCAGTAGATACTCTTGTAGTTATTCCGAACGACAGGCTTCTTATGATTTCGGACAAGCATACAAGCGTACTGGAAGCTTTTAAAAACGCTGACGATGTACTTCGTCAGTCTATTCAGGGTATTTCCGATGTAATACGTCAGACAGGATGTATTAATCTTGATTTTGCTGATATTAAAGCTGTTATGAAAGACCGCGGTCTTGCCCATATGGGTATCGGCCATGCAAAAGGTGAAAATAAGGCCGACGAAGCTGTGAGAATGGCAATAAACAGTCCGCTTCTTGAAACCTCTATTGACGGTGCAAAGGGAGTTCTCCTTCACGTTACCGGAGGTCCGGAGCTTTCAATGATTGAATCTAACGAGGTTGCGGATATCGTTCAGCAGCTTGTAGATATTGACGCTACATTTATTTATGGTATGGGTATTGACGAATCTCTTAAAGATGAGATTATTGTTACGGTAATTGCTACCGGCTTTGAAGCTCCTGTAACTTCTGTCCCTGCCCCCGCTAAAAGACCTATTATTGAGTCTAAACAACAACCGGTCGCTCAAGCCACTTTTGAACCTGAGCCTGTTCCTGACTCCGTTTCTGCGTCAAACTCAAAAGAAACGGCATGGAAAGAATTTCTGGATAAATATAATTCGGCTAAGCGTCCTGCTTCAGCACCGAAAACAGTTACTCCTTCATTAGATAATACTATGGATGATGAAACCGGCGAATTTGAAATTCCTGAATGGCTTAAAGGTAACAAAGGTTGATCAAACAAGTTTCGGCTGCGAATCTTTTTGGTTCGCAGCTTTATTTTTGAGTGTTTGAGGTGTTTTCAATGAATTTGGCTTCTTTTGTTGAAGATGTTCTTTTCCCTCCGGAATGCCTGTTTTGCGGAATTCATCTGCCTTTATGCACACGTCCGCTTGTTTGTGAATTATGTAAAGAAAAATATTGTGCATATCACAATAAATGCTCTCGGTGTGGCAGTGGGTTTGAATACCGCGGCGGACTCCCCTTTTGTAATACCTGCCGGTCGGCACGCTACCCTTTTGACGGGGTAATCTCTGCATATCATTATACCGGCGGCGTACGTGACGCAATTATCAGACATAAATTTGACTTTATGTACAATAATTCCCCCACGTTTGCGCTAGGCATATCCGAGATAATAAATCATATTTTTACACAAATCAAGCCTGATTTTATTGCAATAGTCCCTACAGACAAAATTCGTCTAAGAGAACGCGGATACAACGCAGTATCTGAAATTGCCGAAATAATTTCTTCAAAAACAGATATACCGCTATATGGGAATGCTCTTTTGAAAATAAAAAATGTGCCTCAACAAAGCACTCTTTCACTAAGGCAAAGAATGAGAAACGTTCACGGCTGTTTTAGTGTAAAAAATAAGTCTGATATTAAAAATAAAAGCATAATTTTAATTGACGATGTCTTTACAACTGGCGCAACCACTCGCGAATGTGCCAAGATGCTTAAGAAAGCGGGCGCAACTTATATATTTGTAATAACTGTTGCAATTACAAAAAGATCTAAAATCTAATGAGGTGACAACAAATTTGCTTGATTTTATAAAATATATTCAGAGTTTTTCATCTCCCGCACTTGACTCATTTCTCACTTGTTTTAATTATTTGAGCCAGCAGTTTTTCCTTGTTCTGCTTGTAGGTATAGTTTATTGGACAATAGATAAGCGAAAAGGAGAACAACTTGCTTTTGCGCTTGTTTTTACGGTTGGCTTTTCGTGTGGAACGAAAGGTGTTTTTAAAATAAGCCGCCCGTTTACTTATGACGGTATACGTTCGCTTAATACCGGTACTGCTCCGGGTTATTCTTTTCCCAGCGCGGATACGGCGGTGGCGGCGTCAATAGCTACTACTTTTGCGACGTGGACAAAAAAGCCTATTTTGTGGATACTGCTGCTACTTTATACGATACTTATAGGTTTTTGCAGAATGTATTTTGGACTGCATTTTCCAATTGATGTTTTAGGTGGAATGATTCTAGGGGCTTCTATTGGCTTTGGTATCAAATGTATACTAAGCCACTCAAAAGATACCTTTCCCGTATATCTTATAGCCGCTCTTATTCTTGTTCCGTTCGCCTTCTTTGGGCAGGAACCGGATTATTTTAAAGCGATGGGTCTTATGTTAGGGGCAGTTTGCGGAATTTATATTGAACACAACTACGTTAATTTTAACTATAACATAAATTACAGGCGCAAAGGCGCGCGCCTGCTTCTTGGTATAGTCGGTATCATAATCATAGCAGTTTTATCCAACAAACTTATGCCCAACAATAATTTGTGCTATGTTATAGAAAAATTTTTGCTTACGTTTTTTGCCGTAGGTGTTTACCCCGCGATATTCAATAAATTTAAATTTTAGTCAGGAAAAACCCTCTTGAATTTTAGCTTTTCACGCTAAATCAAGAGGGTTTTTATTGGTGTATTTTTTGTGCAATTTGCTATTTGAATGTTACCTTAATACATTCCCTTTATTTTTTATATATCATTTCTTACGATGTCCTCTAAGGTTTCGCCCTTAACTGCTATGTAATTTGCGCCTTTATTTAACATAACCACAGGCGGCTTGCCTATTCGGTTATAATTTGAAGCCATAGAGTAATTGTAAGCCCCGGTGGTAAGAACGGCAATTATATCCCCTCTGCCGGTTTGAGGCAGCATAATATTCTCTTGGATTATATCCCCGCTCTCACAGCATCTTCCCACAACCGAGCAATTAAAATCCGCCGTTTTATCGGCTTTGCTTGCGTTGATCACCGTGTACGCCGATTTATAGAGGGCATACCTTGGGTTGTCGGTCATTCCCCCATCTATTGAAACATAACTTTTAAATCCCGGAATAATTTTAACGGTACCTGCCGTATAGAGCGTCATTCCGGCATTTCCCACAATGCTTCTTCCCGGCTCCATAAGAATTTTTGGTACTTCAATTCCTATTTCAGCGGATTTCTCTTTAATGAACTGTGCAACATTTTTTATGCTGCCGTCAATATCAAAGACAGGGTCATTTTCGGTGTATCTAACCCCGTATCCTCCTCCTAAATTAAGCTGTTTTGCAGTGAAACCAAGCTTTGTCTTTATACTTCCTATAAAATCAAGCATTACTGCCACAGCCTTATAAAAAGGCTCCGTTTCGAATATCTGAGAGCCAATATGGCAATGAAACCCGCTCAAATCAACAAAAGACATTTTTAAAGCTTCTTCTGTGATTTTTTCCGCCTGTCCCGTTTCTATTGCGGATCCAAACTTTGAATCCACCTTACCGGTAGAAATTGCCTCAAAGGTGTGCGGGTCAATTCCGGGCGTAATACGAAGCAAAACTTTTTGAGTTATCCCCTGTTTTTCAGCTTCATAATTTATCCTTTTAAGCTCCTCGATATTGTCAACCACAAAATATCCGATTTTATTTTCTATTGCAAACTCAATGTCCTTATCTGTTTTATTATTGCTGTGAAAATAAGCATTTTCAAGCGAAAACCCCGCTTTTAAAGCAGTATAGATCTCACCCGACGATACTACATCTATTCCCATTTTCTCATCTTTCATAATTTCATAGAGACGTTTAAAAGACGCTGCTTTACTCGCAAAAAGAGGCAGGGCGTTATCACCAAAATACTTTTTAAACGCGTTTTTATAAATATTACAGTTAAACCTTATTTTTTCCTCATCCATAATATAAAGCGGAGTTCCGTATTTTGCCGCAAGTTCGAGCGTATCTTGTCCGGCAAATGTAAGATTTCCTTTTTCGTTTACATTCACGTTATCACAAATGTACATTGTAATCATCCCCCTTCAATCGTTTATCATACTCTTCATATCATATTTTCCGGCAGGCTTACCCTTTAAAAAATTCGCCGCCGCAATGGCGCCCTCCGCAAATAACGTTCTGCTATGCGCCTCGTGCTTAAGAGTTATTGTTTGAGTATCGGTTCCTACAATTACCTCGTGTATGCCTACAATATTTCCCATGCGTACTGCATGGATACCTATTTCGTTCTTCTCGCGTTTATGCTGACCGTCCCTTCCGAACATATATTGTGCATTTTCCCTTACTGTCCGGATAGCATTCGCTATCAGAAGCGCCGTTCCGCTTGGAGCGTCCAACTTTCTGTTATGATGCTGTTCTATTATTTCAATATCCGCATCGGGCATTGTTTTTACCGTTGTTTTCGCAAGCTCAACCAAAAGCGCTATGCCAAGCGACATATTTGCCGAAATAAATATCGGGATTTTTTTACTCGCCTCATTTATTAAAGCAAGCTCTTCTTCACTCTGTCCGGTTGTTGCAATAACAACAAATAATCCTTTGCTTATTGCAAAATCCATAAGCTGTTTCGTTATGCTGTGATGAGAAAAATCTATTATGCATTCCGCATCCACATTTACCTCCGCAAGCGATGTAAATGTCGGATACTCCGCTTTTTGCGGTACATTTATATCTACCGCCGCCGCAAGCTCACTGCCGCGATAACCTTCAAGGACAAACTTCATTACTTCGTTGCCCATATGTCCGTTTGAACCGTTTACTATTATTTTCATATGTATGTCCCCTTATTTTATTATGCCTTGTTCACGCATCAATTTATAAAGTTTTTCCGCATTTTCATCTTCCATAGTAGTGAGAGGCAGACGAAGGTAATTTCTGCAAAAGCCGAGTTTTGCCATTGCAGCTTTTACCGGAATGGGGTTTACCTCGCAAAACAGCGCGTCAATAAGCGCAAGCATATCCATCTGAAGGTTTGCGCTACCTTTTATATCTCCTTCAAAAAATCTGTCACATATCTCAACTGTTTTCTTAGGCAGTACATTTGAAAGGACTGAAATTACCCCTTCTCCGCCAAGGGAAAGAATAGGAACTATCTGGTCATCATTTCCCGAATAGATATCCATTTTCCCTCTGACAAGGGCGGCGGTCTGTGCAATTTGCGAAATATTTCCGCATGCTTCCTTTATTGCCGCAATATTATCATGCTCTGAAAGAGCGAGGCAGGTTTTAGGTAAAATATTTACCCCTGTTCTTGACGGAACATTATAAAGAATAAGCGGTTTTGTGCTTACATCCGCTATTGTAGAAAACATTTTTATAAGCCCGTTTTGAGTTGCCTTGTTATAATACGGAGTTACCACAAGCACTGCATCCGCACCTGCTTCACAGGCGAACTTTGTAAGATCAAGAGCGTAATCTGTATCGTTACTGCCTGTGCCAGCTATTACAGGAACTCTGCCCGCGGCTTTATCTACAACAAATTTTATAGCTTCCTTGTGTTCTTCATCCGTAAGAGTGGAAGACTCTCCCGTCGTTCCGCATACTACCAGCGCATTTATTCCCTCGTCGATCTGCCAATCCACAAGTTTTCCAAATAATTCGTAGTCCACTCCATTTTCATCAAGCGGTGTAATAAGGGCCGTTGCCACACCTTTGAATACTGTTTTTTTCATTTTTTTACCTCTTTCATATTTTACTTATGGTATAAAAAAATAGCCGTATAAGCTACGGCTATCGTTACTCAGATATCACTACTATTACACATAGTGTAAAATATTCAAAGTAAGATAGCTCTCCGCCATAGCCTTCTGCTTATCGCGACAACAAAATGAATATTATTTCATTTTGCCAGACCAGCCTTACGCCTCGGCTGTCTTCGGCATCCGCACCTTTCACACACCCATGACCTTGCGAAGGTCTTTTTAAAGTGTGATACTCATTGCGAAATGCGCCTCTACCATTTTTTATATTATACCATATAGTGACATCTTTGTCAACACAATTTTATTTTTATGTATTTTTTTTTTCATTTTACTGTTTCTACTGTATATTGAAGAGTAATTTTCGCTCTTATCTGCACAAAATTTCGGCACATACTTACATCCGGATCCGAATCCAGTCCTATCACTACATCATTACACTCTACCGGTGTTTCTATCCCCAAAAAGATAGTTGTACCGTAACCCGTTACCATTCTTCTTCTCCCTTGTTTATCAATATAACGCACTCGTATACCGTATCCTGCTCTTACATTCAAGGTATCCTCAATATATACGTACTTTAGACCGTTGTTAAACAACATGACATCTGTAATGCAAGAAAGCCCGGGTATATAAAACTCATCGCGTATATGTCTGTACTCTTCTATGGTTTCCTGAGTGAAATTTATATCATTACCTTCCATGCAATCCTTCCTCCGATAATTTTTTGTAATATTATTGTTCCTCTACATATTATGCATTAGGTCTTAAAAAGTTTAAAAACCTTTTAATATTAATTTAAAAATTATTACAAATTAATTATACGGCCTATCGGAGTAAAAAATATGCTTCTTAATTTAATGCGGGATAAGTAGTTAATCTTATTTTATAAAACGCTATATCACCGCCTGAATTCAAACAATAATAAAAACCGTATTTTTATTTTAAATAATTCCCGTCATAGCCATGGTTTCAAACCGCTGACAAGATATCGTCAGTTATATGGTATCAAAAAAGGTCTTTTATTCAAAGCTTACTTCTATTCAAGGCTTATTAGTAAAGCTTTTTCTAAAGCACACGAATAGTTGTGGGTTTTTCTATATAATAAAAAATCCTCCTATGATATGAACTGCCCCAATTTGTGCTGTCTGCACAAATTGGGGCAGTTCATATCAATAAGAGGATTTAAATTTACAGACTTTTTCCATACTCTTAAAAACAAAACTGACTCCGTTTGAACAACGGAGTCAGTTTGTCAGTAAAATCTAATATTTATACCCCTAAGGGGGTATTTTTTATATTGTCTGCACAGATAGGTGCAGTTCAATACTCCAAAAAGATCTTTCACAATTAATGTAATTGCTAATTACTTAACTTCAACCTTAGCGCCTGCTTCTTCAAGCTTAGCTTTGATTGCTTCAGCATCGTCTTTAGAAGTTGCTTCTTTAATTGCCTTAGGTGCATTGTCAACAAGCTCTTTAGCTTCTTTAAGACCAAGACCTGCAATATCCTTAACAGCCTTTACAACTGCAAGTTTGTTAGCACCTGCTTCAACAAGTATTACGTCAAACTCTGTCTTTTCTTCAACTGCGCTTGCTGCACCACCTGCTACAACTGCAACAGGAGCTGCTGCAGATACGCCAAATTCTTCTTCGATTGTCTTTACCAGTTCAGATAATTCAAGCATTGTCATGCCTTTAATAGTGTCAATAATTGTCTGAATATTTTCACTCATTTTATTTTCCTCCAGTTTTATAAATATTTTTTTGATTTTTAATTATTCCTGAGCCGGAGCTTCTTCTGTAGAAGCTTCCTCTGTGTTTGCTTCTTCAACCGCTTCAACCGGAGCTTCTTCTGCCGCCGGTGCGCCGCTTTCTTCTGACATTTTATCTGCTATTGCTTTAACAGCAAATGCAAGAGAAGTAACGGGAGAATTGATGCAATACAAAATTTGTGTAAGAAGTACTTCCTTTGAAGGGATAGCAGCAAGTGCTTTAACTTCATCTGCGGAAATTACTTTACCGTCTACAAAACCTGCTTTAATAGCAAGCTCTAAAGTTGCATGTGCCTTTAAAAAGTCCACAAATACCTTTGCCGGAGCAATCGCATCGTCAGCAGCGGTCGCCATTGCCGTAGTACCCTCAAGAACAGAAGCCAAATCTGCATAAGGAGTATCGTTTGTAGCAAGACGAAGAAGAGTATTCTTTACTACATCATACTTTACGTTAGCTTCTCTGAAATTCTTACGAAGCTGTGTGTCCTGTTCAACGTTAATGCCCTTATAATCAACAATAATGCCTGCTGCGCTGGCATTAAGTCTTTCTTTAAGACCTGCAACGACAGCTTTCTTACTTTCTAAAACCTTTGCGCTTGGCATAAGCTTTTTCACCTCCATTTTTGTTCTATAAAAAAAGAACATCCTAATTGCCATAAGACAGTACGGGTGTTCTTAAAATAACTTTATACAAATTATTTATAAACTCCTCGGTGGGTTTTACGCAAAAATAATATTTAAACTTATTTTTGATACCTACTGTCTTAGGACATATTTCTAATTTATTTTACCATAAAAATAAACATTTGTCAAGACCTAAAAAATTAACCAATAGCCTTTGCAGGATTGATTTTTATACCCGGTCCCATTGTTGTGGCAACCGCAATACTTTTCATATATTGACCTTTTGATGCGACTGGCTTTGCTTTAGCGATAGCGTCTATAATTACTGTGTAATTTTCTTTCAGCTTATCTACTCCAAATGAAGCCTTGCCTATCGGACAGTGAATAATATTTGTCTTGTCTAGTCTATATTCAATCTTACCGGCTTTAATTTCGTTAATTGCTTTAGTTACATCCATAGTAACCGTACCGGCCTTCGGGTTAGGCATTAATCCTTTAGGACCAAGAACCTTACCAAGACGACCTACAACACCCATCATATCAGGAGTCGCAACTACTATATCATATTCAAACCAGTTCTCATTCTGAATTTTCGGAATAAGTTCTTCAGCGCCCACAAAATCAGCGCCTGCAGCTTCCGCTTCCTTAGCTTTATCCCCTTTTGCAAATACCAAAACTCTTAATGTTTTACCTGTTCCGTGAGGCAGTACAACCGCACCACGAACCTGCTGATCCGCATGACGGGAATCAACACCAAGCTTAACGTGAAGTTCAACAGTTTCGTCAAACTTAGCCTTTGCAAAACTTACTAAAAGCTCAACAGCTTCCTGAGGGTCATACAGTTTTGTTTTATCATACGCTTTTAAGCTGTCTACGTATTTCTTTCCTTTACTCAATTTTTTTACCTCCTTGTGGTTACGCGAGGCTATTTCAAACCTCTCCCACTTTTTTAATTAATCTTCTACAACTATACCCATGCTTCTTGCCGTACCCGCTACCATACTCATGGCAGTCTCAATGCTTGCAGCGTTAAGATCAGGCATTTTTGTCTCAGCGATCTGTCTTACAGCCTCTTTAGAAATCTTAGACACTTTAGTCTTATTCGGAACGCTGGAACCGCTTTCTATTTTACAAGCCTTTTTAAGCAAAACAGCGGTAGGCGGAGTTTTTGTAATAAAACTGAAAGACCTATCCGAGTATACAGTGATCACTACAGGAATGATGTAGCCCGCATCTTTTGCGGTTCTTTCATTAAATTCCTTTGTAAATTGAGCAATGTTCAAGCCGTGCTGACCTAATGCAGGACCTACTGGCGGAGCCGGTGTAGCTTTACCCGCAGGAATTTGCAGCTTTACCATTCCAACAACTTTTTGAGCCATTTGTCGCACCTCCTTTTAAACGATGTGGTAATGTGCGGATACATATATATGCATCCTCCCACTTTAAAACACCTTGTCATATGTGACAAAATGTCTATAACAAATTTCGCATATGCGAAATACGCTATCTTAGTCCAAAGGTTCAACCTGATCAATTTCCAGATCAACCTCAGTTTCCCTTCCCATAAACAGATCAACCATCATTTTCACTTTGTTCTGTTCGGGAACGAGTTCAATTACCCTGCCTGTATATCCAGCAAGCGGACCTTCAAGAATTTTAACAATGTCACCAATTTCAAAATCGGCGTTAGCAACCTTTTTCTCAATCTTAATGTTAATCAGTTCTTCTTCCGTAAGCGGAACCGGTTTGGACTCAGGGCCCACAAAGCCGGTAACTCCACGGATGCTTCTGACAGCATGCCAGCTGTCATCACTCATTATCATTTTAATAAATACATACCCTGGAAAAGCTTTAACTATCGCGCCTTTTTTATCGGACTTTTCTTCGCTGTCCTCTTCCTCGGGCACCCTTATGTCAAAAATAACGTCCTGAAGATTTCTGTTTTCAATAAGCTTCCAGATATTGGTTTCCACTTTTTTTTCATACCCGGAATAGGTATGAATAACATACCATTTTGCTTGTCCCGCCATATTCAATATCCTCTTTTCAAAACATAAAATCTTACTTAATAACAAATGACAATAACCACCGAATTATTATTCCGAGTATCCACATTACAACGCCTATTGAAGCGACAAAAACCATAACGATTGTGGTATCTTTTGCAAGTTTTTGTGGTGCCGGCCATACTATTTTTTTAACTTCCGACTTTACTTCACGGAAAAAACTCAAAACCTTATTAGGTTTTTTTGCAGTAGTTGTATCAGCCATCTTTTTTCCTCCATTCTTCCGTTTTAACATACGGAAAATGTATTTCCGACGCTAAAATTACTTGGTTTCTTTGTGTACGGTATGCTTTCTGCAAAACTTACAATACTTGCTCATTTCCAATCTGTCGGGATCATTTTTCTTGTTCTTCATTGTATTGTAGTTTCTTTGTTTACACTCTGAACAAGCCAATGTTATCTTAACTCTCATTTTGCTCGGCCTCCTTAGAAATAAAAATGTCAGCCGCGCGGTACCTTATATTCTGCGCGATCTGAAAATACTTATGTTAATACCCCTTTCGCGGCACACTCAATAAACTCGGTTATCCGCGGCAGTCAAAGTGATTTTTGTCATAAAAAAAACACCTCTTGGGCTTACATTATTATATCATACTCATATTGGTTTGTCAACCTTTTTTTTAAATATTCTTAATATTTCTGTCATTTTTACCAAACCATGCCTTTGATTTTCAAAAAAAAGTTTTATTTTTTTAGTTTCTATTGATATTTCCTTTTTCTTTTGATATAATTATAATATATTTTTTTCTAAAAAATGGAGGAATATGTAAATGGAAATAATCAAAAGTATAATCTTAGGCATAGTTCAGGGCATCACCGAATGGCTGCCCGTAAGCAGTACAGGTCATATGATACTTGTAAATCAATTTATTAATTTTATGAGTGATAACCGTTCGTTTCGCGATCTTTTCCTTGTGGTAATACAGTTTGGCTCAATACTTGCCGTTGTAACTTTATATTTCCATAAGTTAAATCCTTTTTCCCCTTCCAAAACCTTGCATGAAAAAGCAGATACCTGGTCAATGTGGCTGAAAGTGCTTGTCGCATGTGTACCGGCGGGCGTAATCGGTGTGCTTTTTGACAATATGATAGATACATACTTATATAAAGCATCCGTTGTCGCCGCAACCCTTATTATCTACGGTATTGCTTTTATTATAATTGAAAATATGCATAGAGTCCCAT
>JAUZPZ010000089.1 GCA_030705675.1 Bacillota bacterium | reverse complement strand
GGTTGACCGTGCAAAATAAATCACAAACAAAAATTTCAAGTGTTTTATAGAAAATAAAAAATGTTCACAATACAGCCGCCAAATGGCGGCTGTATGCACTTTTCATGAAAACAAGTGACTACCGTACCTTTGTACGCCGACGCACTTATTTTCATGAAATCCACCTTCGTTTCTCAGTGTCTGCACAGCTTGATGACTTTGTCATCAAGCTGTGGCACTTTTTGTAATACAAAAAGCGCCATTTTTTCTCTAATAGATATGAAATTTTGAGCGTTTTGCAGCAGACCCTTAAAAGATTTGAAGGGTAAGCGTTTATTGCAAAAAACGCTTTTTTTATACCTCTTTGATCTATTTTAACATCACTATTTTTAATTTGCCGTTAAGCCTGTTTGATATAATATTTTTAAACAGTAGCCCGCCCTCTTTTTCTCTCATCGGTGAGCCCCTTAAAAGGGTTGAATTTTATTTTTTGGGTTTATACCATAATTTTATTCCCGAATGAATATTTTCGATTTCCACAACATTTTTCCACGGCTCGTATTCTCCGTCAAGTGACCAATCCATGCCGTCAGGCATATCGAATTTAATTTTATCTGTCCTGAAAAAATCAAAAGCCTTGCTGTCTGAAAAATCTGCGTTAAAAAGCCCCCAAAATACTTTATGAAGCTCCGTGGGCGTTGAGGGATTTTTAACAAGCAGAACCTCGAATTTACCGTCATTAAGGCTCACGGCTTCATTACCGAGTTTTATAATCCCTCCGACAGAGGAAGAATTGCTCACCGCGCCGAAAATATAGTCCCCCTCATAAGTCTCGCCGTTTGCCTGCGCTGACACATGATAAGGCTTGATCGTGGTCACATCCATTATTCCGCCCAGTACATAGGCAAAATGCCCCATGGCGTTCTTCATATTCTGCGGGACAGTATATGACGTCGCGGTAAAAGCTCCAAAGGAAGCAATATAAGTGAAAACTCTGCTGTTGTTAAATAAACCGAGGTCAAGCTTTATCGGAGACCTGCATTTGGTTATGCTGTACGCCGCCTGTATAAGGTCGGTGGAAATGCCCATGCTGTCGGCAAAATCGTTTGTACTTCCTGCTGGTATATAACCCACCGGAAGGGTTCCGCCTCCCTGTACTATGCCGTTTACTACTTCATTTAGAGTACCGTCCCCACCACAGCAGACAATTAGGTTGTAACCTTTTTCCGTTTCCGCTTCCATTGCCATAACAGTAGCGTCTCCGCGCCCGGAAGTGATCTGAGTAGTTACAAGCCAGTTATTTTCACAGAAAATCTGTATTATATCAAAAAGAGAGCTTCTCATTGTCATTTTTCCCGCCCGGGGATTTATAATAAGCAATAACTTTTTCATTTATTTTATACACACCTTCTGTTTAAAACTGCGGACATACATAAGCTGTCCGCAGAATTGCAATTTTTATAATGTTTTTAAAACTTTCGCACATCTTGGACATAGGGTGGGATGATCCTTATCTGTTCCCAAATCACGGATAAGCCAGCAACGCTCGCATTTTTCACCTTTTGCCTCTTCTACATTTACGGTAATCTTCCAGTTTTCGCCCTGTACTCCTTCACCGGTACCATCGACAAGTTTTACCGATGAAACAATAAATATCGTTTCCAACAGGTCTTCTACTTTTTTTAGCTTATCGTAAGTTTCGCCCTCTGCGTATATGGTTATGCCTGCACCGAGTGACGAGCCTATTATCTTCGCGCTGCGTGCGCCTTCAAGCGCCTTTGCAACATCCGAACGAAGCGAGGTAAGCATATCATACTTGTTTTTAAGCTCATCATCGACAAATTTCTCATTATATGAGGGCATCTCATTCAATAAAATACTGTCGGTATTATCACCTTCAATATGAGGCATGGAGCTCCAAATTTCCTCTGACGTATAAGAGAGAATGGGAGATATGAATTTTACGATATAGGACAGAATATTATACATTGCACTCTGACCGCTTCTTCTCGCGATACTGTCGCTTTTCTCGGTGTACAGCCTGTCTTTGATAATATCAAGGTAGAAATTGCTCATATCGACCACGCAGAAATTAAGAATTGCGTGATAAACTAAGTGGAAATCATATTCATCATACGAAACCCTTACCTTCTTTGTAAGCTCATTAAGCTTGAGCATTGCCCATTTGTCGCATTCCAGCATATCCTCATAAGCGACCATATCTTGTGCCGGGTCAAAGTCGTTGATATTTCCGAGTATATATCTTGCAGTATTTCTTATCTTTCTATACCCTTCCGACAGCTGTTTTATAAGATCATTTGAGATTTTAACATCTGTAGTATAATCGGATGAGGCAACCCACATACGGAGAATATCTGCGCCGTTAGTATTTATAACTTCCTGAGGATCTATACCATTTCCCTTTGACTTAGACATTTTATTGCCTTCGAGGTCAATTACCATACCGTGGGTCAAAACACTTTTGTACGGAGCCTTTCCGAAATTTGCTACGCTTACAAGCAGTGAGGATTGGAACCAACCCCTGTACTGATCGTTTCCTTCTATATAAAGGTCTGCCGGCCATGAAAGTTCCGGCCTTGTTTTAAGAACCGCCGCATGGGAAGAACCCGAGTCAAACCAAACGTCCATAATATCGGTCTCTTTAGTAAATTCGCCGCATCCGCACGCCGGACACTTAAAATTATGCCCCGCGAGAATTTCTTCGGCAGTCATGGCGAACCACGAGTCAGACCCCTTTTCCTTAAACAAATCGGATACTAATTTTATTGTATCGTCGCAAATAAGCTCCTTGCCGCAATCCTTACAGTAAAAAATCGGGATAGGCACGCCCCAGATACGCTGGCGGGAAATACACCAGTCATTTCTGTCCCTTACCATGCTAGTGATCCTATCCTCACCCCATGAAGGGATCCATTTTACTGTTTTTATCGCCTCAAGAGCCTCTTTTTTAAACCCTTCCACAGACGCGAACCACTGCTCGGTAGCACGGTAAACGATAGGCTCTTTACATCTCCAGCAATGCGGATATGGGTGACATATCTCCTCGCTTGCAAAAAGCGAGCCATCCGTTTTTAACCTTTCCAAAATGGCTTTATTCGCCTGTTTATACGTCAGTCCCTCAAATTCTCCGGCGTCCGCCGTCATATATCCCTTGGCATCAACCGGCACAACGATCCCTATTTTATCTTTATAGTTTTGACATACTATAAAGTCTTCCGTACCATGTCCAGGCGCGGTGTGTACACAACCGGTACCTGATTCAAGAGTTACGTGATCCCCTACAATGACAAGTGAATCCCTGTCAATGAACGGGTGTTTGCACACCATATATTCTAGTTCCTTACCCGTGAACTTGCCCACGATCTCATAGCCTTCGATGCCCGCCGCCTTGCACACATCATCAACGAGGGCGGAAGCAATGACATAAGCCTCATTGCCGTTTTTAACCACACTATACTCAAAATCCGCGTTAAGGCAGACTGCAAGGTTTGCCGGAAGCGTCCATGTGGTGGTCGTCCAAATTACAAAATAGATCTTTTCTTTTATATTTTTAAACAGACCCTTATCGTCTGTTACTTCAAACTTAACATATATAGATGTAGTCTTGTCATCCTGATATTCTATTTCCGCTTCGGCAAGCGCAGTTTCACAGTCCGCACACCAGTAAACGGGTTTAAGACCCTTATAAATATAGCCTTTTTTAGCCATTGTACCGAACATTTCAATCTGAGCCGCCTCAAACTCCGGAAAGAGTGTTAAATAAGGGTGGTCAAAATCCCCTATAACTCCAAGGCGTTTGAACTGTTCTTTCTGATTGCCTACATATTTAAGCGCGAAATCACGGCACACTTCTCTGAACTTAACAGGACCGACCTCATGTCTGTTCACGCCCAATTTTTTTATTGCCTGCTTTTCTATCGGCAAGCCGTGGGTATCCCAACCCGGAACATAAGGTGCGCAAAAACCCGCCATATTCTTATAACGCACAATTATATCCTTTATGACCTTGTTCATTGTATGTCCAAGATGAATATCCCCGTTTGCGTAAGGCGGTCCGTCATGCAGAACAAAAAGCGGCTTTCCCTCATTATTTTTCAGCGTCTTATGATAGAGATCCTGTTTGTTCCAGTCCTCCAAAATTGCAGGCTCTTTCTGGGACAAATTTGCTCTCATAGAAAACTCTGTTTGAGGCAAATTAAGTGTTTTTCCGTAATCCATTTTTATTTTCTCTCCTTAAAATATGTATATTATATATATATTAAATAAATTTATTTATCTTCCTCTCCAACTACAGGTATACGCATTGTCTGCTGCTCTACGAATTCCCTGTCACGCTTCTCGGTATTATCCTCAAAGCCTACTTTACCCGTTTTTTGAACCGTCTCAAACCGCACAGTGTCCTTATCATCCTCCGAAATTATCGGATTTACAAAAGCAAGGGTATCATCGCTGCACTTCACACGGGGAGTGCGCTCCAATATCTTTCCCGGCTGGGGCATAGCCTCTACCATATCAAGCGCGTTGCGAAGTATCTGTTCCATCTGTTTTCTGTAGCTTGAAAGCTGTATCTTCATATTTGACATTTCCATATCTATGCGCGACACTTTTTGCTGTGCGTCTACCATTATGGAATTTGCTCTTATTTCCGCTTCCTCAACGATATTTTTCGCCTTATCGTTTGCGACGCGCTTTACCTCTTCACCGGTCGACTGCGCCACCATTATGCTGCTCTGCATGATATCTTCCATAGATTTATAGCGATTTACCGCCTCCGTCAGAGCCACAATTTTGTCTTTAAGCGCAATACGCTCCATATACAATTCTTTATAATCCGCCGCAACGGCTTTAAGAAAATCGTCTATTTCTTCTTTTTTATATTTCCCAAACTTGCTCTTTAACTCCTTAGTTTCAATATCGAGTGGTGTTAACATCTGTGCATCCCCCTTTTATCAGCTGTAAATATCAATTTCTATTTTCAACCGCCCTTTTTTTGTGTTGCCGTTACTCTCGGCATACAAAAATTTGCCGAACCCGCGAACCGATACGGTATCGCCCGGTTTCAGTTTTTGTGATACGCTGTCCGTTTCCGTATAGTTTATCATTACTTTGCCGCCTTTTATGAACTCCTCCGCGCGGCTTCTCGAAGTATTCATGGCAAACCCAAGCACGCAATCAATCCTCGGCGAAGCCACAGTACCAGAGGCGCGCTTAAATTTTTTCTCCGGAATTTCCGGCTGGCAACATTCCTGCACAATTACACTGCGGTTTCCTATTCGTTTAAGATTAAGCAGAATAAACTTTTGTATTTCTTCTGTACAGAAAAGATAAGCCACGTCTTTATTAATTACAATATCACCCACGCACTCCCTTTTTATTCCAAGTCCTATAAGGGACCCCAAATAATCACGGTGGGTAAGCCCTTCAGGTTCGGATGGCGTGAGTTTCAAAATACTTATGGGAAAAAGCGTTTCATCATAATCATAATCGTTAGGAAAACACCCTATTACTTTTCGCTCCGCATCTTCATAGCCTCCGTACGAAAAATAAGTACAGCCCGGAAATTTTATGTTTTTTACCGCCGCCTGCTGTTTTATATCCAAAAATTTTGAGAATTCCGGATAATATTTTTTTCGGCACCCGTCTGCCAAATCCAGAGTTTTAGAAATAATTAATTTTGTTTCGTCCATTTTTATAATCTTAATAAAACAGCAATAGCAATTTGCTGAACAATATCAATCAGAATTATCGCCGCTATAGGGGTAAAATCTATACCTATTGACGCGGTTAGAGGTCCGATAAGCTTTCTGACCGGCTCCGTCACCGGCTCCGTTATTTTCTGCAAAACGCTTCTTATTTTATATACTGTTTCATTATACTGAGGCACCCATGACAAAATGGCATCTATTATAATCGCCCATCCCAGCACCTTACAAACGAAGCTGATAATATATATAAGTATTTGTGTCAAACTAATTTCCGTAGCCTTTCTGCCCACAAGAATTAAAAAATGAAATTCAACTGCCATCCGGTGGGCAAGATGGCGTTAAATGGAACTTATGCCCATGTGCGTTTCGCGTCATGCGAAATACCGCACGCAGTTTTCTCCAATTAATCCCAAAGGAAAGTATTATTTTTAAGTTCGTTCTTAAAGTCTCCAAGGATAGTAACATTATACGGCGCTATAAGATAAATGTTGTTAGAAACTCTTTGAATTCCGCCGTCCAAAACATAAATTGCGCCACTCAAAAAATCAAAAATTTTGTGCGCAACATCCTTTTCAAGGAGTTCCAAATTCACCACTACGGGTTTTCTCTCTTTAAGGTGATCCGCTATTTCCTTAGCTTCATCAAAGTTTGCGGGTTTTATGACAACAACCTTGAATTGAGTTGTTGCCGACATGGAAACAACCTTGTTTTTCCTGCCGATGGACTCCGAATAAGAGGATGAAGGCGCCGAAGATGATGTTCTCTCTATTTTGGGAGCCGGCATTTCGTATTCCCCGTAATCATAATCATCCTCTTCTGTTCCAAGACCGAATGCCCCCAATATTTTTGAAAATGTTTTGCTCATATTAAATTTCTCCTTTTCGTTATATTTTAGCTAATTTTAAACATTATAATTTCTTGTCCCGAATATCTTTGAGCCCACGCGCACCATAGTGGCACCCTCTTCAATGGCAATTTCAAAATCGCCGCTCATTCCCATAGAAAGGCATTCCATTTTCACATTATCATAGGGAAGCGGTTTATATTTATCAAATATATTGTAAAGTGCCCTGAAATATCTTCTGGTGGTATTAATGTCTGTTTCTATTGCCGGTACCGTCATAAGACCCCTCACTGTGATATTTTCAAGGGTTGAAATTTCACCAAGCACATCATCAAGTTGATTCGGCTCCACTCCGAACTTTGCCTCGTCGTGGGCAACATTTACTTGAATTAAAACCTCCGTATTTATGCCGTCAAGGATGGAGACCCTTGATATTTCGCGCGCAAGATGCACCGAATCCACCGAATGTATCATACGAGCGTTTGTTACCGCCTGCTTAACTTTATTGGTCTGCAAATGACCTATAAGGTGTATATTAAGCTCCGGGGGCAAAAACGGCTTTTTAGAGCACATTTCCTGCACTTTGTTTTCTCCTATATCGGTAATCCCGCACCTCGTTGCCTCCAGAATATCCTCCGCCGGATAAGTTTTCGACACTGCTATAAGCTTTACATCTTCCGGCTTTCTTCCACTTCTCAAAGCGGCGTTTGCCATAAGCTGCCTTACCGTTTCTATATTTTCCGCTATACTCAACCTTAAACTCACCTCGCGTTATTTTCTATTAGACCTTATAACCACTTCGTCATATAAAAGCAAGTCTCCGTCTTCGGTGCCGGCTTTTACTATTGCCGTGCCGTCCGATGCCGTATAAATGACTTTTACACTCTTTTGGATTATTCCGCCCGCGGTTCTTACATCAACAACCGAACCGGCTTGCCCTCCGTCCCTTATTGCGGCGGACGGGATTTTAAGTCCTCTGTATGTATTTTTGATAACATCCACGGTACACGCCCTTTCGCTGTAAATATTATC
>JAUZPZ010000088.1 GCA_030705675.1 Bacillota bacterium | reverse complement strand
CAACAGGAAAAAACCCCTTCGCCGACGGAATAAATGACATTACCGCAGACCGGGCACACATAAAAGTGTCCTTTTTTCATATTCGCCGCTTTATTAAGGTTTTTTACACATTCTCCCGAAAGCAGTTCGGTAACCGTAACTCCGAGAACCTTTGAAAGAGGCTCAATAAAGCTTATATCCGGAAGACCGCGTCCTGTTTCCCACTTTGAAACCGCTTTGTTGCTGACCATCAGTTTGTCCGCCAGCTGTTTTTGGGTATATCCTTTATTTTCTCTTAACCTTTTTATTGTTGCCGCCGTTATATAATTTGTCATAATCTTTCACTCCTTTTATCATAGTCTTAAAATCAGAGATTTTAAGACTATGGAATCTTTGATTTAAGACTATTATACCACAACTGCGGCAAATTTCAACCTACGCTTGGTAGAGAACCTTCTACACCCCTTTTTTATATAAAACAAAAGAATAAATAATAGGCAATATAATCATTACTGCCATTGCGACAAAGGCTATCCACTTAAAAGGGAAAAATATGTTTGCAGCAAATACCGCTCCGCAAATTATCCATACTCTGCCTGCAAAATGGTGTGTTCTGTTCCAGTTTTCCTCACTTGCAAGCGTCCACGGCAATTTTATGCCGACAGTATAATTCTGTTTTACCTTCATAATTGCAAAACCCATACTAACAAATAAAGCCCCTATAAGCAAACTTATTATTACGCCAACATTTACATTTATTTTAAACGCCGTTAAATAAATCATTAATCCAACTACAACTGAAATTGCCGGAACTATCCAAATTACAAAATTCATCATGCCGGTGCCGATATTCTTTTTTTTAGGGTCGTTCAAGGTTGCAAACAGGCAAATAATCTGCGCCGCAAGCAAAATCAGCGGCATGCCAAATACGGTAAACCCTTTGCTACTCCAGCCGTTTGGAACATTATTAAATCCAAAATGCGTCGCTATCATATCAGGTAGATTTTTCCACAGTATCAGCCCGGCAAACATCGGCAAAAGAACGACCAGTCCGGTTAAAATTATTTTATATTTTTTCATTTTCCACCAACTCTTTCTGTTTTATTAATACTCATTCTAAATAGAAGGGTGACTGTCAAAATACAGCGTTCTTTACGTTACACCTTCAGCTTAAATCAAGATAAAGTAATTATAACAGATATATTTTGCTTTTACAAGGAGATTTTTAAACATTTGTTTATAATATTTTTATTTGGGATATAATTATACTATGGCATGTTTAAAAAATACCCTGTGTTTTTCAAACACGCCATAATCAAAATTCTACGGAGGTTATTGATATGGTAAATGAAGATACGATGGATCTTTTAAAAGAATGCCACTCTGAAATAAAAACTGCTGCCGGTACAATTGAAGATGTACTTCCGAAAATTCAAAATGAACAGCTTCGCACGCTCCTTACGGACAGCAAAAGAAACCATGAGCTGCTCGGAGGCGAAACCGGTTCCCTCTTATGCGAATACGGGGGTGATTTTAAAGAAACAGGTTCACTATCGAAAGGAATGTCATGGGTCAAAAAAAATATTATGCTTACGGTAAGTGAAAGCGATTCAGTTATATCCGACCTTATTACCGACGGATGCAGTGAGGGCATAAAATCCATTAAACGAAACCTTAACAAATACAGTTTGGCGGATGAAAAAGTAAAGGGTATAGCGGAGCGCCTCATTTACACCGAGCAGTCTCTTTCCGACGGAGTGGGAAGATATTTATAAACCTTCTTTCCAGTTTGTGCGTTACAATAAGCTTTATGCCAAAAAAGGGTACAAAAAAGAACAAGTTCAACAAAAACGAACTTGTTCTTTTTTTTATCTATCAGGCTTTTATAAGTTCCTGCAATGTCAAATTGATTATTTCCTCATCTTTAAAAGCGGTCACAAGCTGGTAAAGCAATCTTTATTCTTCCAAAAAAAGCCGGCTCATATCTTCGGGATACGGCGCCGTAATTTTTATTTTTTCTCCTGTTATCGGATGCTCAAAAGATATACTTCTCAAATGCAGCATATGTCTCGCAAATTCCTTTGTTTCAATACCATAAAGCCAGTCACCTAAAAGCGGGTGTCCTATATGCGACATATGTACACGTATTTGATGCGTCCTGCCCGTTTCTATTTTTACTTTTGCCAGCGAATATTCTTTTGGACAATCAGAAAAGATGTTTTTACATACTCTTATTCTTTCATATAAAGTTACTGCTTTTTGACCGTCTGGGCGCACTTCCCTCTGAATAATACTGCCGTCACTGCGTCCGATAGGCGCGTCAATAACGCCCTTTTCAGGCAACTTTCCACACACCGCCGCCATATATATTTTTTCCGTTTTTGCTAAAGACAGTGTATTTAAAAGCTGTCCGTTAACATATTTATTTTTCGACACCAATACTATTCCCGTAGTGTTAGCGTCAATGCGCGCCGGCATACGGACTGTATCCTTTATGCCACTTTCATAAAAATACCCTGCCACAAAGTTTGCCAACGTCCCGTTTTTATGCCCCATGGACGGATGGCACGGCATAGAGGCAGGTTTATTTACCGCTATAAAAAATTCATCCTCAAACAAAATGTCAAGAGGAGAGGATTGCAACTCTACTCCCGCCTTTGCTTGAGGCAAAATAATTTCAACTGTATCTCCTTCATTCAGCAGCCGGTTTACATGCACGGGTTCACCGTTTATATTTATTTCCCCGTCCCGTTTCAAAGCTGAAATGAGACGTCGAGACATCCCTTGTCCGGTCATCAGAAAATCACGTACAGGGACATCTCTCCACTTTGCTGCGACTTTAAAAACCATTATTTGTATAACGAAACTTGAACGTTATGAGTAAGCACATCTATGTAACTGTAAGAAATTCTGCTTATCTCCTTATTTGTAGCCTGGGGATTTTCATATTTTACTACAAAAACATTGGGGTATGATTCCTCAATAACTCCGCGGCACACAACAAAGCGGTTTCTGCCCTCTTTGCTTGTAACCTTGACGCGCCTGCCAATATTGTCTTTAATACTCTTTTTAATGCTATCAACGACTGCCTGCACCAGAATCAACTCCTATACAATATAATGTGGAATGCGCGAAATACTTCAAAACTTTGTATAATAATCCATTTTGTAACCTACATGTAACATTATAACACAATATATGGTATTTGTCAATAGTTTTATAGACAAAAGTACCGCTTTTTTTGTTGTTTTTTGCAAAAAAATCTGTCATAAATCTGTAAAACATTCCAAAAATTAGTATGAATATAAACCACAATATATTGTAAATAATACAAAAGCAGTCCTTTAATTAAAGAAGGAGGTGTTATTATTAATTTACGTAAAAGATTATTAACACTTTTCCTTGGACTGGCTTTTTATACCGCCTATGGCGGTGTATTATGTTCAAAAATTCCCGAAAGAATAGTGTCAATTGAGGGAGAAAATCTTGCGCTGCGCACTTTTGCGCCCGAAATCGATAAAAATTTTGTTTCCGTTTCGGATACAATTAATTCCGGTCGCAAATTTTCTTCCGAAGCTGAGGGAACCGTAAAAATATGTGGTGTCATTCCCATAAAAAAAGTTACTGTTGAAACAATTCCCGCAATAACTGTTATTCCTTGCGGAAATTCCGTAGGGATAAAGCTATACACAGAAGGTGTACTTGTGATTTCAACGGATAACTTTACAGACAAAAACGGCGCACAGTGCAGCCCCGCACTTTCAGCCGGAATAAAACCGGGTGATATGATTATCGCCGTAAACGGCAAAATCATAAACTCATCCGATGAACTGGGAAAAGTCGTTAACGACGCGGGAGGCAGTGAAGTGTCCCTTTCTATACGCCGAAACAGTATAGATGAAAAAGTAAATGTCGCGCCTAAATATAGTCCTTCGTCAGAAAGCTACAAGCTCGGGGTATGGGTACGTGATTCCTGTGCAGGAATAGGAACCCTTACTTTTTATCGTCCTGATACGGACAAATATGCTGCTCTCGGGCATGGGCTCACCGATTCGGACACAGACTCTATTTACAGCGTCTATGGCGGACAACTTGTCGAAGCTTCTATTTTATCTGTGAACAAAGGCAAAAAGGGCATTCCTGGTGAATTATGCGGAATTTTCTCTGATTCCGCCAATCCGCTCGGCAGTCTCGAAAAAAATACTGTCTGCGGTATAAGCGGAAGCTTATCCAGACATAATTTTACCGAAAACACTGCCTGTACTATTGCTCCGCGAAGCAGTGTAAATTGCGGCGAAGCATATATTCTTTGCTGTATAAGTGAAAAAAAAGTAGAGCGTTATAAAATTGAAATTCAACGCATATGTGACAACGGTGAAGATTCATCAAAAGATATGTTGATACGTGTTACGGATGAACGTCTTCTTAAAAAAACAGGCGGTATTGTGCAAGGAATGAGCGGCAGCCCCATTATTCAAAACGGTAGACTTATAGGTGCCGTCACTCATGTTTTTGTCAATGACCCTACACGCGGTTATGGCATATTTATTGACAAAATGATGAGGGAAGCAAATTAAAAAAGTATGCACGCGGTTTATTAAAACCGCGTGCATACTTTTAAAAAAAACAGCGTATCCGCAAAAGATACGCTGCAACAAAGCTATTTTCAGCCTAAATATTTTCTGACAAGCTCATTTACGACCTTGCCGTCGCTTTTCCCTTTTATTTTAGGCATAAGTGCCGCCATAATCTTACCCATTTCTTTTATTGAAGAGGCTCCGGTTTCGTCAATAGTTTCCTTCACAATTTTGTCTAATTCTTCCTCGGTCAGCTGAGAAGGCATATACTCTAATAAAATAGATATTTCTCTTTGTGTTGCCTCAACCAAATCTGTTCTTCCACCTTTTTCAAATTCTGGCAGAACATCTCTTCTTTTTTTTACCTCTTTTGCAATAACGTCAAGAATACCATCGTCATCAAGGGTAATTTTTTTATCTTTTTCAACCTGAAGAATTCCAGAACGAACCATCTGAACCGTATTTTTTCTAAGCGCGTCCTTTTCCTTCATGGCAGCCTTAAGGTCATCCATTAGCTTTTCTTTCAACATATGAATTCACCGCTTTAAAGATTAATATTTTCTTTTTCTTGCCGCTTCTGATTTCTTTTTACGTTTTACGCTCGGCTTCTCATAATGTTCCCTTTTTCTGAGTTCATTTAACACACCGGACTTAGCGCACTGGCGTCTGAATCTTCGGATTGCGTTTTCCAAGGATTCGTTTTCCTTAACTCTAATTTCTGACATTTGATTCCCCTCCCCTCGCCGTTTACAATTAACGAGAATTAGACAATTGTATATACTTCGCCTTACCATTATACACCATTTTACGTCTGCTTGTCAAGAGCTTTTTGTATATTTTTTGCTTATATGTTTTTTTTTATACTTATTTTTGAATTATGTACTAATACCAACAAACTGATTTTGATAAAGCTCGTAATATTTTCCTCCGGCACATATCAATTTATCATGGCTGCCAGCCTCGGCTATTTTACCGTCATCTACCACCACAATCACATCGGCGTCGCGGATCGTGGACAGCCTGTGGGCTATTATAAGGCTTGTTCTTTCTTTCATAAGCGCTATCATTGCGCGGCTTATATTCATTTCCGTTCTCGTATCGACGCTAGATGTCGCCTCATCAAGAATGAGTATCTGCGGATCGGCAAGGACGGCACGGGCAATAGATAGAAGCTGCCTTTGTCCCTGGCTTAAATTATCTCCCGCTTCATTCAGTACGGTATCATATCCGTCGGGGAGCCTCGATATAAACGCGTGAGCATTCGCCGTTTTTGCCGCCTGCACAACCTCTTCATCGGTTGCCTCCAGTCTGCCGTAGCGTATATTATCCGCAATAGTTCCCCCAAACAGCACGGTATCCTGCAAAACTATTGCAATGCTTTTTCGCAGCGACTGCTTTGTTATCTCGCGGATATCCACTTTGTCCACGCGAATTGCACCGCCGTCAATATCGTAAAACCTTGTCAGCAGGTTAACAATCGTGGTTTTGCCCGCGCCGGTTTTCCCTACAAGAGCAACCTTTTGCCCTGCTTTTACCTTCAGGTTAAATCCGCGCAGTACGCTCTCTCCCTCAATATAGGAAAAATAGATATTATCAAAATCAATTTCCCCTTTAATCTTTTCAATGTCAATTTTCCCCTCATCCGGTTCCGTCTTTGCATCCATAATTTCAAATACACGTTCGGCGCCTGCAATTGCCGTCTGAATGGAGTTATAAAGGTTTGCAATCTCATTTATGGGTCTTGTAAAGGAATTTGAATAAAGTACAAAGGCCTGAATTACGCCTACTGTTACCCCACTGCCTGTCTTTGTCGCCATCCACGCGCCTGTTCCCACAATAAGAAGAAAATTGAGGTTTGAGATTATATTCATAAGCGGTCCCATTATACCGCCGAAAATCTGCGCCTTTATTCCGGTATTTTTCAGCTGGGACGCAATAGAGTCAAACTCATTCACCACTTCCTGCTCGTAACCAAACGCCGCGACCGTCTTATATCCAGTCACCATTTCTTCGACATGTCCGTTAAGCTTGCCGAGCAAAACCTGCTGTTCAAGAAAATATTTTCTTGTGTATTTTGATACTTGTGTAGTCGCCAACAGGGAAATAGGTATAGTGACCATAGAGACCGCCGTAAGCAGCGGACTGTAATAAAGCATCATAATAAGAGCGCCGATAATTGTGATAACACTTGAAAAGAGTGAAGATACCGACTGGGACATTGTACTTGAAATATTATCAATATCATTTGTCATTCGGCTCATTATATCCCCATGCTGATGTGTATCAAAAAATTTAATGGATAGTCTTTCAATTTTCCCAAACAAATCCTGTCGCATTTTTTTTACGATTCTCTGTGAAAGGTAAGCCGATGCCAATCCCTCCATATAATTTACCGCCGACAAGGCAATAAAAGTCAGTGCCATCGCAAATAGAATCACCCTAAGCTTTGCAAAATCAATTAAAGCACCGCTTTTTTTAATGGTTATCGTGTCAATCGCTCTTTGCTGCAACGCCGGGCTTACAAGCCCTAAAACAGTTGTCACAAGCATTATCGCAAGCAGGTCTATTAAGATATATCTTTCATATCCTATGTATAAAAAAAGCCTTTTTACGGTAGCCATTATGTTTTTGGGTTTTTCAATGATCATAGGTCCCCGCAGACCGCCCCGTCTGCCTCCCATTCTCATGGCAGGCCCCATATGTCCGGGTCCCGGCATCAGCACGCACCCCCTTTATTTTCCTGTGAAGAATAAATATCCTGATAAACACTGTTGCTTTCAAGTAGCTGTTCATGGGTTCCTATTCCGTTTATCATGCCGTTTTCAAGCAAAACTATCCTGTCCGCGTTTTTTACGCTGGCTATTCTTTGAGCAATTATTATTACCGTTACTCCTTTGAGCTGTGTGCGAAGGGCGCGCTGAAGACGCGCTTCCGTTCCCAGGTCGAGCGCGGAGGTACTGTCGTCAAAAATAAGGATTTCAGAGCTGCCTATTATGGCGCGGGCAATGGAAAGCCTCTGCTTTTGTCCTCCCGAAAGAGACATGCCCTTTTCACCTATCACAGTATCATAACCGTCGTTAAAGCCCTGTATGTATTCGTCCGCCTGTGCAATTTTTGCCGCGT
>JAUZPZ010000087.1 GCA_030705675.1 Bacillota bacterium | reverse complement strand
CCTTTGTCAGGCGGATAAGCGCAGTTGCGGAAGCATATGCCTCCCAGCAGCCTTTTCTTCCGCAGGTGCATTGTTCCCCGTCCACCATAATTACGGTGTGACCAAGTTCTGCCCCCGCACCGTTGAACGCCGAAAAAATCTTTCCGTCAATGATAACGCCGCCGCCGACGCCCGTCCCCAAAGTTATGGCAACGAAACAATTCATCTTTTTTCCTTTTTTGATATATTCCGCTAAAGCCGCCACATTTGCGTCATTTTCAATATAAACAGGCTTATCTATATATTTTTGAATTTCATTTTTAAAAGACACATTCGTATATCCAAAATTATTTGCATATACAAGCACGCCATTTTCACAATCACAGCTTCCGGGCGAGCCTATGCCTATACTCTTTACCTCATCCATTGAAACATTTGCGTCGCCGCACACTTTTATAATAAACTGCGCCATATCTTTAAGTAAATCCTCCGCAGGCCTCGGAAGGTTTGTTTTAATCGACTGCTTATGTACAATTTCGGCTTTTTCATTTACAAGCCCTACAGCTATATTTGTTCCGCCTAAATCCACTCCGATGTAATACATATTCTTATTTTCCTCCGTTTTTATTTATTCTATTCCCATGCTTTCATTAAGCCTCTTATAAAGCTCATCCGCCGCATTATATCCCATTCTTTTCTGTCTGTTGTTCATTGCTGCAACTTCAAGTATCACCGCGAGGTTTCTTCCCTGACGTACGGGTATTGTAAGCTGTGGAACCTTTACATCCAAAATTTCCGCATACTCATTTTCTATTCCCAACCTGTCATATTCATATCCGCTTTTCCACGGCTCAAGTTTTACGACAAGATCAATCTTTTCCGTATCCTTTACCGCGCCCATACCGAATATGTTTTTAACATTTACGATTCCTATACCGCGCAGTTCAATATAATGCTTTATAATTGCCGGAGATTCCCCGACCAAAGTTTCGCTTGATACCTTTTTTATCTCAACCGCATCATCCGCAACAAGACGGTGTCCTCTTTTAAGCAACTCTATTGCCGCTTCACTTTTTCCAACACCGCTTTCTCCCAAAATAAGCATACCTTCGCCATATACCTCAACAAGCACTCCGTGGCGCGTGATCCTGGGAGCCAGCCAAACGCTCAGTCTTCTGATAAGCTCACTCATAAAACGGCTTGTGTTTGCCTTTGTCGAAAGAAGGGGCACTCCATACTTTTCCGCCGCTTTTATCATTGCCTCGTCAGGGTTCATATCTCTTGTAACGATTACCGCCGGTATATTTTTTGAAAACAGTTCATCCATCACTTCTTCGCGCTTTTTAATATCCATAGCTTCCAAATAAGTGGTTTCCACCTTACCTATTATTTGTATTCTGTCACTGTCGAAATATTCAAAAAAGCCCACAAGCTGCAATCCCGGACGGTTAACATTACTGCATACTACCTTTATTTCATCCATTTCTTCTTTATAGTAATTTTTTTTCAGCTTAAGTTCACTGACAATAGTTCCCATGTTTACACTGAAATTTTTCTCGTCAAACATATACTCACATCCTCATATTCATACTGTACAACATATATATTTTAAATTATACACTAATCCAGCAAAAATTTCAATGTTTTTTTATAGTTTTATACTTATTTTTTACTACAGCGGACAATCTTTAATATTCAAACATAAAGGGCACACTTTTGTTATTGACAAAGAGTAATGAATGATTTATAATATTCTGAGAGGTGAAGAGCATGATTCCAGCAAAATTTTTAAAAAAATATGATAATATAGTCTTTGAACTTGATGGTGTCATCGCTTCAAACCGGCATTATATTACCTGCGCGGCACTTTCGGTTTACGAAATGTGCAACAGCGACAAATATTACGGCAAAAGTGCTCTTGACTATACTTCTGTGTTCAACAACCAAAAACAAATTACCGATCTTCTATTTTGCAACGGTAAATTTGTAGATCTTTTATATGAATGCGGCATTGACAATATGCGCGACTGCGCTTATGTTCTCCTTGCGGGAATATTAGGTCTCGGGGAACGGAGAGATTTTAGCAACATCTGCAATTATTTCAGATATATAAATCTTCATACTTCTGATATTTTCGATCACTGCGCCATTCTTTTGGGACGTGCGTTCCCGCGTAAAAAATGTGGCAGATTTGAAGATATGTGGAACACTCTTAACCAATGTTTTACAGAATGGCTTTTTGGCGACGAACTTTACGAAATGTTTTTTGATGGTCCTCCCTCGGTTCACGGAAAACTCCCTTTAATTGCAAACGATCAGTTATATCACTCTCTTATTAACACAAAGGATGTGTTTTCCTCGTTAAAATCATCAGGCTTTCGTATTTCCATCGTTACACAGCGTCCGCGTTCTGAAGTTGAACCTTCCTTCGCGCGCTGGAAATTCAACGAGATTTTTACCAAAGACGACATTATAACTTTAGACGATATACTTGATTCGCATCATAAAGCAAATTTAAATATGCCAAACTCACCTGACCCTTATTGTTTTGCACGAGCGGCAATAGGGGCTGAGTATGCTGATGAAAATTTCTTTGCCGGAAATTATTCGGATAAATTTTCTCGCACTATTATTGTCAGCGCATCACCCGTTTCTTTATTCATCGCAAAAGAGCTTGGGGCAGATTTTGCTGCAATAGCTTCCGATCCGTCAAACAAATCACTTAAAGATATGTTTCGTCAGCTTGAGTCTGACTATGTCCTTGACAGTATGCTTGACCTTATAATCCAGCCAAAAAATTAACAGGAGGCAATTTTTATGGAACCAATCAAACTTACAACTCCGCTTACTCATGAAAAAGTAAAGTCATTAAAAGCGGGAGACAATATATTGCTTTCGGGAACAATATATACGGCAAGGGACGCCGCCCACAAAAAAATTTGCGCTGCCATTGAAAGTGGCGAACAACTGCCCTTCGATTTAAAAGACAGTATAATTTATTACGTAGGTCCCTGCCCGGCAAAAGAAGGGGAAATCATAGGCTCATGCGGCCCTACAACGAGCGGAAGAATGGATGCTTACGCCCCTAAGCTTATAGCCCTTGGTGAAACAGGTATGATAGGAAAAGGTCAGCGTACCGCCGAGGTTTACGCCGCAATGAAAAAATACGGTGCAATTTATTTTGGCGCAATAGGCGGCTGCGGCGCACTTATTGCGAAATGCGTAAAAAGTGTTGAAGAAATATCATATCCCGAACTTTTGAGCGAATCAGTAAAAAAGCTTGAGGTTGAAGATTTTCCTCTTTTTATAATAGCCGACAGCTTTGGAAATTGTATGTACAAATAAAAATCCCCCAATGGACTGCCCCGGATTGTGCTATCTTTACAATCCGGGGCAGTTCATTATCTATTGAAATACGGGAAAATTTTGAATCTATAATAAATGTTGTGGTAAGAAAATAGAGTTTAAAAATTTTATATAAAAAGATAGAGCATATTTTTTACGCTCTACAACAAATATACACAAAAATCACTTGGACTTAAAGTGGTTTTGATAAAGAATTTTTCTTATAATGCCACTCTTTTTAACTTTATAACCATATATTTAAGGGGTCAACCCCCAACATTGTCTTTATCCTGCAGTTTTATAATCTCTCCCCTGCCGGCAAGCAGTTCGTCGCATATTTCACGAAGAGAGCTCATTTTTCTGTCAAACGCCACGGCTCCGTAAACTGGCATTTTACCCACATGGTTGTCAGAACCCGCCCATTTCGGCAGCTCGTACACCTCGGCGTATATTTCTGCCATTTTATTTTCCTTATCCGTTCTGCCAGCGTTGAACACTTCAACAGCGTCTATTATCCGGGGGTTTAAACGTATCATATCTATATATCCTTCTTCTCTAAACGGATGCGCATGAACTATTACACCTCCATCTGCATGAACGGCATTGCTGTATTCCGGCAGCGAGCAAAGAGACATTTCAGGATGATTTCTCATCCAGTCAATATCCAGACAATAGGTGAGAAAATCATTGCCCCCCGCATACTGAAGCCCACAATGATATGAATATTCCCATGCAAAAAAAACGTCTACTCCCAGTTCGTCACCTTTTTTCTTTGCCTCGGCGTATCCTTTTTCAAAAAGTGTCACACGCTCATCCCAAGACAGTTTTTTTGAAATTGTGCTACTTGCATCAATGTCATGGTCGGTTATGCACACTCCCGAAAATCCCATTCTATAATAGTTTTCTATCAGACCGGCAGCAGATACTTTTCCGCAGCGGCTTACCTCATTTGTGTGGCAATGCATTTCATACAAAAATTTTCCCATTTTATTTTCTCCCATAAAATTTTTTTCATATGCAGATATAAAAAAGCGACCAAGCATAGCGTAACATTTTTTAAGTCTCACCTGCAAAAACTGTATTTGCCGCTTAGTTTTATATTTATTTAAAACGTATTATATTCAGGATTATTCCTCAGGTATAAAAAGATCAGAGTGAATTATGTAATTTGCGGTTGAGCGGTTATTTGCTATAGGAATATCGTATACCTGTGCGATACGCAAAAGCGCCTTTACATCAGGGTCATGCGGTTGAGCGGTAAGCGGATCCGAAAAAAAGATAACAATATCTATTTTGCCGTCCGCAATCCTTGAGCCTATCTGCTGGTCTCCGCCGAGAGGACCGCTTTTATATGCCTTTACCTCAAGCCCTGTATTTTCGGCGACCAATCTTGCCGTTGTACCTGTTCCGCATAAAAAGTGATGCGCAAGAATTTCCCTGTTTTCTTTGCACCACTCAATTATTCTTGGTTTCATGTTATCATGTGCAATTAAAGCTATTGTTTTTTTTGCCATTTATTTTTCCTCATTTCTCATACATATCAAGTATAACACCATCTTTTGAACGCAGTCCTGTTATTGAATATTCAACCCATTCGCTGATATTCGTAGCGTGATCGCCTATCCTTTCAAGATATTTTGCAATCATTAAAAGATCAATATAATATTCCCCTTTTGAATTATCTTCCGATACAAGAGCAACAAGTTCTTTTTTTATTTTATAAAACCATCTGTCTACCGTATCATCGTATCCTATTACATTTCGCGCAAGCTCAAGGTCATTTCTGACAAAGGAAGCTATGCTCTCGGACACCATCTTTACGGCTTCAGCCGCCATGTTTTTAATATATTCCTTACTGTTTCCAGTTTCTTCTACTACAACAACATACTGTGCGATTTCCGCAATGTCCGACGCTTGGTCTCCGATACGTTCCATATCGGAAATCATTTTAAGGGCGGAAGATATTTTTCTCAAATCGGAAGCGACTGGCTGTTGATGAAGTATAAGCTTCATGCAAAGGGCTTCAATATCCCGTTCCATCTGGTCTATCTCGTGATCCGTATCAAAAACCTTATCGATAAGGTTTTTATCATTTTCAGATAGACTGCTTATTGCGGTTGATATTGCTTCGACACAAAGATTTCCCATATGAATCATATTCTTATGCAGCGTCTCAAGCTGTATATCAAAATTATTTCTCATTATCCAAACCTCCCTGTAATATAATCTTCTGTTCTCTTATCCTTAGGTATAGAAAACAGAGTGTCTGTGTCACTGTATTCAACTATCTCACCCAGCAGAAAGAAGGCTGTATTGTCAGAAATCCTTGCGGCCTGCTGCATATTATGAGTAACTATTACTATTGTATAATTTTTTTTCAGTTCCACAGCTAAATCTTCAATTTTAGACGTCGAGATAGGATCCAGCGCGGATGTGGGTTCATCCATCAGAATCACTTCAGGATCAACAGCCAAAGCGCGCGCAATACACAACCTCTGCTGCTGACCTCCCGACATGTCAAGCGCACTTTTTTTCAGCCTGTCCTTTACATCCTCCCAAAGCGCGGCCTGCTTTAGTTTATGTTCTACTATTTCATCCAACTTTGATTTTGAACGTATACCGTGCGTTCTCGGTCCGTAAGCTACATTATCATATATACTCATCGGAAACGGGTTTGGTTTTTGGAATACCATTCCAACCCGTTTACGCAGGTCGTTTACATCTATATCTTTATAAATATCCACGCCGTCAAGCAAAACCGTTCCGGTGACTTTACACCCTTCTATTAAGTCGTTCATACGGTTCAATGTTCTAAGTACTGTAGATTTTCCGCAGCCCGAAGGCCCTATAAACGCGGTTATTTTCTTATCAGGAACATTTAGGTCAACCCCTTTTATGGCTTTAAAATCACCATAATAGAGTTCAAGGTTTTTTATATCAAATTTCAATTTTAATTCCTCCTTTTAAGCTTTCGCTATTTTTTTCGCAGCAAAGCTTGAAAGAGCATTTATGCCAATTACCATAACAAGCAAAATTACCGCCGTTGCATAGGCCTGATTTGTGTAAAGTCCCTCAGAAAGAAGGCAATACATATGAACCGAAAGAGTCCGCGCTGACCCCAACAAATTTGAGGGAACTTCCGCTACTGTTCCGGCAGTGAAAATCAGAGCCGCCGTCTCGCCGACAATCCTTCCTATCGAAAGTATTATTCCCGCAAGTATTCCAGGCATTGCCGTGGGGATAATTATTATAAATATTGTCCTGAGTTTGCCCGCGCCTAAGCCAAAGCTTCCTTCGCGGTAAGAATCAGGCACCGCAATAAGCGCTTCTTCCGTTGTCCTTATTATTGTGGGAAGTACCATAATAGCAAGGGTCAAAGCCCCCGCAATAAGCGAATATCCCCAGCCGAGAGCAATTACAAAAGCAAGAAACCCAAATAATCCGTACACTATTGACGGGATACCTGAAAGAGTTTCCGTTGTAATCCTGATAATCTTTACAAGCTTTGACCCTTTCTTTGAATATTCTACCAAATATACGGCGGAAAGTATTCCCACCGGCACAGCGATCAAAAGGGTAAGCACCGTTATGTAAATAGTATTTATGACTGACGGAAGCATTGAAACATTTCTTGTATTATATTTCAGTTCGAACAGTTCGGGCGTAATGTTGGGCACTCCCTTAACAAGAATGTAAGCTACGATAAATAGCATTATTCCGACGGTAAGAGCCGCCGCAATAAGTATAAGCAGCATAACTATAAAGGAAAGCGGTCTTCTTGTATATTCTTTTATCTTCATCTGTTAGCTCCCTCTTTTCAGCATAGAAAAACAAAGGTTAATTATCAGTATAAATACAAACAATACCACCGCCGTTGCAATCAGCGCGTCGCGGTGAAGCTCCGCCGCATATCCCATTTCAAGCACTATATTCGCGGTAAGCGTTCTTATGCCCGATGTTACTCCTCTTGGCATAATTGCCTGGTTTCCGGCAACCATTACAACGGCCATCGTTTCCCCGACAGCTCGTCCCACACCGAGAATAACACCTGAAAGTATTCCCGACTTTGCCGCCGGAAACATCGACATGAAAATGCTGCGCTCTTTAGTTGCGCCAAGGGCAAGCGATCCTTCAAAATATGTACCCGGCACTGTCCTTAAGGAACTTTCTGTTGTATTTATAATTGTGGGAAGAATCATTATTCCCAAAAGTACGGACGCTGTAAGTATCCCTTTGCCGCTAGTGCCAAAAATATTCTGAAACACAGGCACAATTACTACAAGCCCAAAAAATCCGTATACTATTGAAGGTATTCCCGCAAGTAGGTCTATTGCGGGTTTGATTATATTATACAAACCCTTGGGGCAGTATTTTACAAGAAATACTGCCGTCAAAATTCCTACCGGTACGCCTATAATAATTGCGCCTACGGTAACATAAATACTGCCGATTATCATCGGAAATATTCCGTACAGACCCTGTGACGGTTT
>JAUZPZ010000086.1 GCA_030705675.1 Bacillota bacterium | reverse complement strand
TTTATTTTGAAACATTTGTTTATCCTGCCGAATATTCCTCCGCGTTTTCCGCAATCAAACGCATTCTGCGCCGCGTCCATTGCTTTATATGTAATGTCAAACTCATCAAATTTCGCTATTGTAGATTCACCGCCCAGCGAAAGATCTACAGTATTTTTACCCAACTTCGCCTTTTCCGCAAGCACCGCATCGGCAGCTTCCTGCACGGACATGTTTCCTACGTTTATACCATCAATTTTTATTCCACGTCCGATTTTGTCTCCTCCGCCGTATGCTGAAACGACATAAGAGCAATAGGCAGACGTCGCCGCAATAATTGCGACCAATATCGTCGCAATTACAATAAGCACCTTTTTACTGAAAAAATCCCCTTTTTTTTCAACATAGCCTTCAGCCATTTTTAATACCCCTCACAAATAATAACAGCACTATAATTTTATAATCATCTGTCATAAAAGCCAATGCCTTTAATGTTACATTTATATTTCCTTCGACATTCTTTTATTCGCCACAAATATATTTGTCTATCCGGTCAAGAATTACAGCAACCTCCGCCCTGGTAAGATTACCTTTCGGGTTCAACATTCCCTGTGCATCCCCCTGTATAAACCCGCCTTGCACAAGCGCCGCCACATACTCCCTGTTTTCCGGCGCAACGAGTCCTCCGTCCGGAAAAGCATCAAGTACGCTCGTATTGATATCTTCATAAAATCCAAACCTTATAAGCATAAATCCCGCAAGGCGCATGGTAGTTTCCCTTGTCGCCGACTCATAAGGTCTGAAATTGCCGTTCACGTCCGCTTTTACAATACCCAGCGTTTTCATAGCAGAAACATAACTGTAGTAATAGTCCGACGGATTTGCAACATCTGCATAACCTCCGTTACATACGCCTTCAATCTGAAAAGTTCTGCAGAGCAGTGTACATATGTCCGCCCGGCTCACATTTTCTGACGGCGAATAATAGTGCAAAGAGGTACCCTGTATAACCCCTTTTTCCGCAAGACTGCATATTTGCTGTACTGCCCACGGATAGCCGCTTATATCATAAAATGTTACCGTATCTGCGAAAGCGGGCACAGTAGCTATTATTAAAATCGCCGTTAAGGCAATAATAAATTTTTTCATTTGTTTTTTCACTTAACCTTTATTCTTATAATTTAAAATAAAATCCCCTAAGGTTTTTGTTGCGTCCGGCTTTGCAAGCCTGTTTACACACACCTGCATTTCTCCTCTTCTTTCAGGGAAACGGAAAAACTGGTCAAGTGCGTCAGGTAGAGAGTAATTTTTTGTAACGTAAATTCCAGCACCGTTATTTACAAGAAACTCAACATTTTTTATTTCCTGTCCCGGTATCGGATCCATATATATCATAGGCAGTCCCTTTGCCAAGCTTTCTGTAACAGTAAGACCGCCCGGCTTTGTTATTATACAATCTGCACAGTCCATAATTTCATCTACGTTATCTACAAAGCCGTATACTTTAACCTCTTTTAAAAATTCCCTTTTCTCAATGTTGCTTTTTGCTCTTTTATTATTTCCGCACACGATAACTATCTGATAATCGTAATTACCTTTGTCAACATCCTTTATTACTGACGTCATATTTCCGTAACCCATGCTTCCCATGATGATAAATACAAGCGGCTTATCGGGATTAAATCCCAGCTTGATTTTACTTTCACGCTTATCCCTTTTTACAGAATATTTAAGATTAAGCGGAATTCCTATAGGAAGTATCTTTTCTTCCGGTATACCGCGCTCTACTGCCTGCCGCGTCAATCCTTCGTCAGCAGTTACATAATAATCAAGATTTGTATTTTCCCAATGGGGGTGAATTGTATAGTCGGTCACAACCCCTATTGTAAAAACATCTATTTTACCCTTCTTCTTCAGTCTTGTAATCAGCTGTCCTCCGAAAATGTGGGTAGCAACTACCATATCTATTTCGTTCTCGTTTATAAACTCGGTAATTTTTTTGCCGACAAGCCTATTAATTTTATCCATTATCGAGCATATGCCGGCTTTATTTTCACCTTCAATATCATAAAGCTTTCCATACAGTTTAGGAGCTTTTGAAATAGAAAAATCGTATATTTCCGATACCGTTTTGCCAAGTATTTTGCTTATATAACTGTAAATATCCAGTATATAAGTTTCCGCTCCGTGCTGTGAAAGATAATCCTCTATCGCCTTTGCGCAGCTATTATGTCCATTTCCCGCCGTTACCGATAAAAACAATACTTTCATCAGTTACCTCTCCTTTTAAAGTTCATTATTCATCAAAAAAACTTATCTGTTTAAATCCTATGTCAGTATCCTTCATTTTTTGACCAGATGACGGAATTCTTGTGGATACATACTCATGCGTATTTTCAAAACCGCTTAAATACGCCGGAAATACCTTTTCAAGCTTTCCGTCACGCTTGGATAGGTAAACCTGTATCCCCTGGGTGTCCCTTTTTGCCTTTGCCGCGATAAGAGCCGTGCTGCATATAAGCGCCCTGCCACCTTTACTTATAAGAGTGACGTCGCTGTCGCTTTCTATATAAAATATGCCTGCAAGCGGAGATTTTATGCAATATGCGCTCGTAAGCTTGCGCCTGTTCGTCTTTGTGGCGTATCCCGACATTTCCACTTTAGCAACTTTACCGTTTTCAAATGCAAATATCATATACCCTTCATATTTTGACGTCGTAGTCATATAAATTATTCTCTCGTCAGCTTCCATTCCAAGGAGATTTGGTAAATATTCCCCATAGGAGCTTGCCTTGCAGTCGGGAATATCATAAATCCTGTATTTATATACCCCGCCTTTGTCAGTAAACAAAAGAATGTCATCTTTATTTGACGCTTCCTCAACTTCTATTATTTCGTCGCCATCCTTCAGCTTATGCTCCGAAGCCGCCCTTAAAGAGACAAGCGTAATCTTTTTCAGATAATTTTCCCGTGTAAAGAACATTTTGACCCTATAATCCTCTATAGTATCATCCTCCGTGACTGTTTCTATTTCATCGTCTCCTATAAGGTCGGTTAATCTATCCTCTCCGTACTTTTTTGCAATCTCCTCAAGCTGCTTTATTATTGTTTTCTTAACCTCACGGTCGCTGGAAAGCACACGTTTCATCTCGTCAATCTCGTCAATCAGCTTCTGGATTTCGGCTGTACGTTTTAAGATATACTCTTTATTCAGGTTGCGCAGCTTTATTTCAGCAACAAATTCCGCCTGCACTTTATCAATATCAAACCCTTTCATAAGGTTTGGAACAACATCCGCCTCCGCCTCGGTAGTACGGATTATGGCGATTGCCCTATCAATATCAAGCAGTATCTTTTCAAGACCCTGCAAAAGGTGCAGTTTATCCGACTTCTCTTTTATATCATATTCAAGACCGCGTTTTACACATTCTATTCTGAAATTTGACCACTGGGCGATAATATCCTTTACCCCAAGCACTACAGGTCGTGAATTTATAAGCACGTTAAAATTGCATCCAAACGAATCTTCAAGAGGCGTCATTTTAAACAGCTTTGCCATAAGCATGTCAATGTTTGTGTTTTTGCGCACGTCTATTGTGATCTTCAATCCTTTAAGATCGGTCTCGTCCCGAATGTCCGCAATCTCTTTGGTTTTTCCCGTTTTCACACAATCTATTACCTTATCTCTAATTGCCTCTATTGTTGTAGAATATGGTATTTCCGTTATTTCTATACAGGAATTTTCCTTATCATAGCTATATTTTGCCCTCACTTTAAAACTGCCTCTGCCGGTGCTCATTATCTCCTCAAGGGTTTCCTTATTATAGATAATGGTTCCTCCGGTAGGAAAATCCGGCGCCTTAATATACTCAAACACGTCCGCATTTTCATCTTTAAGATATGCGGCTGTACCGGCGCACACCTCACGTAAATTAAAACTGCATATATTGCTTGCCATGCCCACCGCTATACCCGTGTTCGGGTTTACCAGAATATTCGGAAAAGCAACGGGGAGCAGTACCGGTTCTTTTGTAGTGTTATCATAATTGTCAATAAAGTCTACCGTGTTTTTGTCAATATCACGGAAAACCTCGGCGCATACAGTTTCAAGCTTTACTTCGGTATAACGCGGCGCTGCATATGCCATATCCCTTGAATACTGTTTTCCGAAATTTCCCTTTGAGTCCACAAAAGGAACAAGCAAAGCCTCGTTTGCACGGGCAAGCCGCACCATTGTCTCATAAATTGCCCCGTCGCCGTGAGGGTTAAGTTTCATGGTCTGTCCAACAACATTGGAGGATTTTGTTCTTGCCCCACTTATAAGACCCATTTTGTACATGGTATAAAGCAGTTTTCTGTGAGACGGCTTAAAACCGTCAATTTCAGGGATTGCCCTGGATACTATTACGCTCATTGCATAAGGCATGTAGTTGGTTTCCAATGTGTCGCATATGGTTTGCTCTATTATTTTTTCTTCCAATATTTCAGGTAGTTCATCTTGTTTTTTCTTTTTTGCCATGCTGCTTCCCCTCCCTTCTATTCAACATCCAGCATTTCCATGTATTTGACCCCGTTTTCGGCAATGAAATCTTTACGTGCCGCGAGGTTTTCCCCCAAAAGAATGTCAAACATCTGCTCGGTTTTTTTGGCGTCTTCCGGCGTTACCTGAACAAGCCTTCGTGTAGCTGGGTTCATTGTACTTACCGACATCATATCGGGGTCGTTTTCACCAAGACCTTTTGAGCGGTGAACCGTGCACTTTCCCTCTATCCTTTGCACAATATCATTTTTTTCCTTATCTGTATAAGCAAAAAAGGTTTTATCTTTTGTGCGTATCTCAAAAAGAGGCGATTCCGCTATATAGACATACCCTCTTTCAATAAGGGTAGGTGTAAGGGCATAAAGCATTGACAAAATCAATGTCCTTATCTGGTATCCGTCCACATCGGCGTCGGTACAGATAACAACCTTGCTCCAGCGCAGATTGTCCAAATCAAAAGTATTCAAATCCTTATTGTACTTTGACTTTATCTCAATACCGCAGCCCAACACTTTCATAAGGTCAGTAATTATTTCATTTTTAAAAATTTTATCATATTCCGCTTTAAGGCAGTTAAGAATTTTTCCCCTTACCGGAATTATAGCCTGAAAGTCGCTATCTCTTGCCAGCTTTACAGAGCCAAGCGCGGAGTCGCCCTCCACTATGTATACTTCCCGCCGGGTTTTGTCTTTAGTACGGCAATCAACAAATTTAGCCACCCTGTTTGTTATATCCATATTTGAGGTAAGCTGTTTTTTTATGTTCAGCCTCGTTTTTTCGGCAGATTCCCTGCTGTGTTTGTTTATCAGCACCTGTGCGGCTATTTTTTCGGCGTCCATTTTATTCTCAATAAAGTAGACCTCTAAATTATGACGCAGAGTGCCCGTCATAAAATCCTGAATATATTTATTGTTTATTGCTTTTTTCGTCTGATTTTCATAGCTTGTCAGAGTGGAAAAAGAATTTATTATAAGAATAAGACTGTCCTGTATATCCTGAAAAGTGACCTTCGACTCGTTTTTGGTATACTTATTGTTTGTTTTAAGGTACTGATCAATAGCGTAAACAAAAGCGTTTCTTACGGCTTTATCAGGAGAACCGCCATACTCGAGCCAGCTTGAATTATGATAATATTCAATAGCGTTCACTGTGTTGTTAAAGCAAAACGCAACATCCATTTTTACTTTGTATTCGGGCTTGTCCTCACGGTCGCGTCCCTTTCCTTCCGATGAAAAAAAGTATATGCCCGTAAGACCGCTTTCTCCCGACAGCTCCTGTGAGTATTCGCTTATACCTTCTTTATAAAGGTACTCATAAATTTCCATGCCTTCGTCAGTTTCATTATAGAGAACGAATTTGAGCCCGGCATTTACAATAGCCTGCTTCTTCATTACCGTCTGAAAATATTCCAAGCTTACGTTGATGTCCGTAAATACATCAATGTCGGGTTTCCATTTTATCGTTGTGCCTGTCTTTTTAGAACGGCACTCGGTTTTGCTTAAACCCCCTATATTCTCGCCCTTTTCAAAATGAAGCTCGAATTTATACCCATCCCTGACTACGGCAACATCCATATATTCGGAGGCATACTGCGTCGCGCAGCTTCCAAGACCATTAAGACCCAAACTGTATTCATAATCCCCGCCGGAAAGATTTTTATATTTTCCGCCGGCATACATCTCACAGAAAACCAGCTCCCAGTTGTACTGCTGCTCGCGCTCATTGTAATCCAGCGGTATACCTCTGCCGTAATCTTTAACCTCAATAGACTTGTCCGCATAACGTGTAACCTCGATTACATTTCCGTATCCCTCGCGCGCCTCATCTATAGAATTAGAAAGAATTTCAAAAACAGCGTGTTCACAGCCTTCTAATCCGTCAGAACCAAAGATTACCGCCGGACGCAGCCTTACCCTGTCCGCGCCTTTAAGTGACGATATGCTGTTATTATCGTATTTCCCTGATTTCACTGACATTTACTTAATACCTGCCTCTTTTAAAAATTTATGTAAAAATAGTTATAATATAATCCCGCGCATCCGCATTTAGCCATATAATAATCCTATTAATATCATACCGTAAAATCTTATTGTTGTCAATAAAAATTTTCTTTACAAAACACAATATATATTGTATAATATTAATGTATATTTTAAATTCCCACAAAATAAGGCGGTAATATTATGTATAAATCTGTAATGTTCGATTTGGACGGTACTTTGACCGATTCTTACGAGGCCATAGTTTCCTCCTTTGAATACGCTCTTAACAGAGAAGGCATAGTTCCCATTAGAGATGAAGCGGTACGCCGCAGCTATATAGGTCCCGCTCTGAAAATGTCATTTGAAAAGCATTACGGTGTATCTCCGGAAAAGGCTGATAAGCTGGTTGAGATTTACCGAGAGGTTTATAGAAACGGAAATATGTTCAAAGTAAAAGTGTACGGCGGGATACCAGAAATGCTTGACAAGCTTAAAAAGGAAAAAATACGCCTTTTTGTTACTACTTCAAAACCGGAAATTTTTTCCGTATCCATTCTTGAAAAAATAGGGCTTGCAAAGTATTTTGATAAAATTGAAGGCACAACATTTGACAATTGCCATCGTACAAAAGATATGCTTATAAACGCGGTGGCGGAAAGATTTTCCCTCGACAAGCAGCAGTGCCTTATGGTAGGCGATACCTGTTATGATATTGAGGGCGGTATACTTGCCGGAGTGGATACTTTGGGCGTCACATACGGCTATGGAGCCGAAGGGGATTTTGCAAACGCAACCTATACGGCGGACAATCCGGCGGAAATTATAAAAATTGTAGAAGGTGACTTAAAGTGCGTGAAGTAACGTGTGAAAATATCAGCGAAACGGTGGCAGAGCTGTGTAAAAACGCCAATTACCACTTAAACCCTGACATAAAACAATCTTTAGAGGATAGTATTATAAGGGAACGCAGCGGTACAGGACGTAATATCTTACGCTCAATAATACAAAATGCTGAAATTGCCGACAAAAAAGAGGTTGCCATATGTCAGGACACCGGTATGGTTCTTGCTTTTGTTCAGGTGGGTCAGGATGTACACATTGAGGGCGGCAGCATTACCGACGCCATAAACGAAGGTGTGCGGCGCGGCTACAAGGACGGCTATATGCGCTGTTCGGTTGTGGAAGATCCTCTCCGGCGTAAAAACACCGGGGATAATACGCCCGCTATAATTTATTATGACATTGTCCCGGGGGATAAAGTCAAAATAACCGTGCTTCCAAAAGGATTTGGAAGTGAAAATATGGGCGGTGTAAAAATGCTCAAGCCCTCTCAGGGAGAGGACGGAGTTAAAGATTTTGTCGTTGAAACGGTTAAAAGCGCCGGTCCTAACCCGTGTCCCCCAATCGTTGTTGGGGTTGGCATAGGAGGAAGCATGGATAAGGCAGCGCTCCTTTCTAAAGTTGCCCTTGCGCGCAGCATAACCGAAAGAAATTCCGACAAATATTATGCGGACATGGAAACCGAACTGCTAAGCCGCATAAATACCCTTGATATAGGTCCTGCCGGTTTGGGCGGCGTTACCACGGCGCTTGGCGTTAATATAGAAGCCTATCCG
>JAUZPZ010000085.1 GCA_030705675.1 Bacillota bacterium | reverse complement strand
ATAGAATAAATTTTTTAATAAAGAAGGTGTTTTTATGAGTTTTATTAGTTGGCTTAGCAAGAGTGACTTGCAGTTTCTGCTTAGAATTATAGTGGCAGGGTTATGTGGGTTTGCTATCGGTTATGAAAGAAAAAACAGAGCCAAAGGCGCAGGAATAAGAACGCACTTTATCGTTGCGTGTTCGGCAGCGCTCATGATGATTGTTTCAAAATACGGATTTACGGATATGGTAGGCGTGGGGGGCATCAGGAATACGGGTGCTGATCCTTCAAGAATTGCGTCACAGATAGTATCGGGCGTCGGTTTTCTGGGTGCAGGTATGATTTTTATTCAGAAACAGACAGTAACCGGGCTTACAACCGCCGCCGGTATATGGGCGACATCGGGAATAGGTATGGCTATAGGCGCCGGAATGTACGGAATAGGGATAAGCGCGTCGGTTTTGATAGTAATCGCTCAGATTTTTTTTCATAGTAATATAAGATGGCTTAAAGTACCAAAAATGAAAAATTTGTTTATTTATGAGGTTGATGAAGAAGGCTTTAGGGATATGGCATTGAAAATGCTGAAAAAGAAGGGAATAAGCGTAACAAAGGTCAACGCGGGAAGAGATGCCAGCACAGGGAAGAAAGATTACATATTTACGCTTGAAGTTCCGGCGAAAATTGATGAGGAATACCTTATTTCAATGTTTGACAAATACAGCTGCAAAATAAGGGAGAAAGAATAGAAACAACAAAAAAACATAGACAAAATACTGTTTAGTTTTTATATTTAAAATAATACATATATATGAGGTGTATTTTTAAAGGGCTTATGTTGATTTGAGGCGTAAGCCTTTTTAGAATATCATAGCGGCTCAAAAGCAAAGGTAACGGCGATCTTACAAACTTATGTTTTTAAAAGGAAGCGGTTTTGTTGATAAATATTAAAAAGTATTTAGAGGAATTGATATCGGATATAGAAAAAAAGTGTGAAAAACCCACCTTGCTACTTCATAGCTGCTGTGCGCCGTGTAGCAGTTATGTGCTGGAATATTTGTCAGTCTATTTTGACATAACCGTATATTATTATAATCCCAATATATACCCGCAGGAAGAATACAGTAGACGTTTAGAGGAGCAAAAGACTTTTTTATCGGTATTTAAGCTTGAAAATGGTATTAAATTTGTGCAAGGGGAATATTTACCGGAGCGTTTTTATGAAAGCATAAAAGGCTTGGAAGATTGTCCGGAGGGTGGGGAACGTTGCTTTAAATGCTATGCTTTGCGTATGGAAGAAGCCGCGAAAATCGCAAAGGAACATGGGTTTGACTATTTTACGACAACTCTCTCGATAAGTCCTCATAAAAACGCCCAGAAGATTAATGAAATAGGAGCGGTGCTTCAGGAGAAATATGGAGTAAAGTATCTTTTCGCTGATTTTAAGAAGAAAAATGGATATAAACGCTCAGTTGAGCTTTCAAAAGAATATAATCTGTATAGGCAGGAATACTGCGGGTGTGTTTTCTCAGTGAGAAATAAAGAAATTTGAACATGAAAAATGGGACGGTTAATAATAACGCCCCGAAAGAGTATTTCGTGCGTAGCATGTAAAGATTAGGGCTATGCCCGAAACTAAAATATCCCCCGGCATATGCCGGGGGATCAGACCGCTGACAAACTCGGTTGACCGTGCAAAATAAATCACAAACAAAAATTTCAAGTGTTTTATAGAAAATAAAAAATGTTCACAATACAGCCGCCCAATGGCGGCTGTATGCACTTTTCATGAAAACAAGTGACTACCGTACCTTTGTACGCCGACGCACTTATTTTCATGAAATCCACCTTCGTTTCTCAGTGTCTGCACAGTTTGATACATTAATGTACATTTAATGTCATATTTGCTTAAAAATTCATAAGTCTTGCGTCCTGAGTTGTACCATCATCAAAGCTGAGTGTAATACTTTTAGGACTGGTTTGCTGCAATTTCTGCAGGTGTAAGATCAAATGTCTTAATAAGTCTTGCAGTATATTTCATAAGCTTTGTGGCGTCTGATATATCAAGTACGCTGTTGCCGTTAAGCTCTGCACAATTATTTTCGACATTACCAAAGATTCTTGTTCCTGCAAGCTTTTCATATATCATAATAGCATCTATAATATCTATTTTGCCATCAGAGTTAATATCGCCCTTCCGGATTTTTGCGGTTTCTACGCACTGTGCAGAAATTGTGTCGGGACCGTTTACTGTGTATACTGTGGAATTATCTAAATAACTGCCGAGGTTATTTAAAGTACCTGCGTCCCAACGGTTAAATGTGTAACCGTTTGCAACAGACGTACTCAAATTAAATTTATCACCTATGAAGAATTTACAATTGGGTATGTTAATTGTAGAGCCGTTTGTAGCAGTGGAACTCACTGTAACATATTCTTCAGTTGTTGAATACAACTTGATATTTTTAATATAGAAGCAACTGTCTGCGAATCCTGTCCAGGTAATCTTTTGGAGATTTGCAGAGGTGGATATAAGGTAGTCATAGGGAAGGTCAAGAAGGTTGCCGTCCATATACGCCTTGATATCTTTTGTGGCACAGTCAATCACAAGTTTTACCTTAAAGGGAACACCTGCATTGATTTTAGCTGAAGTTGCAACAGGAGTGCCACTAGAGTCTGCGGTATAGAATGTACCGTCACTTGCCACAGACATTTTCTGGATTGCACTACCGTCTTCGGCGTTAAAAGATACCTGCATTCCTGTACCACTTTCGTAAAGGTATTCTGCCTCTACAACATATTTCCCTGAATTTCTCGTGGCGAAGGGAAACGAAACTGTTGTTGCGGAATTAACCTTGATACCATTGCTGGTAAGTGTTGCTGCACCAAGATCTATGCCTGCATTAGAAACATCGTTAGAAGCACTTGTGGAAGTGAAATCAAAATCAAAGTCGCCTGCGAGGTTCTTTACCTGACTTAATGAGCAGTTTTTGATGTACATACGGTTATTTGGGTATGAACACCACTTAACCATAGTTATGTCATGAGTACCGCTTGCCGTTGGGTGAAAAAGCTGTGTATAGGGGAGTGTGAGCTTTGTTCCGTTTTTATAAAGCTCGAAGGAGTTATTGTCAAGGTCGAATACCATCTTTAATGTAAAGTCCTGACCGGTCGGAAGACTGGTAACAAGTTGAGGAATGCTCGCACCTTGGATAAGTAAGTTGCCACCGGTAATATAAAATATCTGCTGATAACCCGTAGATCCGAAAACCAAGAACTGTGCACCATCAGATGTAAGGGATTTAATTGTTGTTTGAATAATATATTTTCCACTTGTTCTTGAGCCAACATTAAGTGTGTAATATTCAGGTGTGGCGGCGGTGTTTGTTGTAAGAAGACCATTGTCAGTGAGCAAAACACTGCTTGGCAATGCCATGCCGTTAGTTAATGTTTCGTTGTAGGCGTTTTTGGACGTGAAATCCACAGAGAAGTCTTTGGAGTAATCAGTACACTTGTATGCGCCAACGTTTTTAATATGCATAACGGTATTTGCGTATGAACACCACTTAACCATAGTTATGTCATGAGTACCGCTTGCCGTTGGGTGAAAAAGCTGTGTATAGGGGAGTGTAAGCTTTATTCCGTCTTTATAAAGCTCGAAGGAGTTATTGTCAAGGTCAAGTACCATCTTTATTGTAAAGTCCTGACCGAGCGTAATGCTGGAAACAGCTTCAGGATTGCTCGCGCCTTGGATAAGTAAGGTGGTACCCGAAACATAGAATATCTGCTGATAACCCGTAGATCCGTAAACCAAGAACTGTGCACCATTAGATGTAGAGATGTTAAGTGTTGTTTCAATAATATATTTTCCACTTGTTCTTGTGCCGATATTAAGTGGGTAATATTCATCTGATGCGGTATTTGTTGTACGAAGACCGTCGCTATCGAGTGTGCTGTTTCCATTAGCCATGCCTAACTCGGACATATATCTGCTTGCGGATGAAGAGGTGAAATCCAATTTGAAGTTGGAGTTTACATCAATAGGAGCATATGGATCCTCGTTAACATTTACTGTATAGGTTGCAAGAACGGTGCTTCCGTCGAGAATATCAAGAGTGGTTGTACCTCTTCTTACGCCCGTTACGAGGTATTTGTCATTGTCAACTGTTGCTATAGATGTGTTGGCTATTCTCATTGTAATTCCGCGTGAGCCGTTGTAGTTATTGGAAGTGATAACGGGTACTGCAGTTGTGGTGTCACCGGGACGGTTTACTGTAACTGTTCCGTCAAAAGCATTGCCGTTTACATCATAAAGCTGTGCTGAAGTAACGGAAGCGGTATTTGTAAGGATTTTGTTGAGGTTAATTGCACCTTCGTCACCAAGCTCGTTATAGCCCTTCTGACTGTAATGAAGAGCGGGCTTTATCTCTGCCGCAGTTGTGGGCATTGTGTAACCGAAACGTGAAGAAAAGTCAGCCGATGTGTACTTGGTTTCAAAATATGTTTTAACATCTGCATCTTTTCTCCAGATATCAGTGTTGAGAAGAAGATAAATATCGGAATATTGAGTATCAGAGCTATTACCTAAGTAGTACTGAGCGAGTCTGGGACCTGACATATAAAAGTCAGAAGCGCCATTATCGACATAAACACCTGCTCTAACCTCCCAGATAGCCGCATAATTTACGCCTGTCTGCGCTTTGAATTTGTTATGCATGCTCATAAATGAGTTTACGTACTCACTCATTGTAAGGTTTCTCATATTTACACCGTCACTGCAACCCTGAAGCCATAAGTAGCCGAATTTACTGGTATCAAGAACATAGTGACCGTTGTTATTAATTGTATTTTTTGCAGTGTTTGCATAATTAATGAAGTTAGCGTTGAGAGAACCACCGTCTATCCAGCTTCGCATTGTTGAACCGCAAACTGCAGCGTTTACAACCCAGACTTTTTTGCCCCAAAGGTCAACAAGCTTGCGTGCGAGGGAACTTGCTGCAGCTGCACTCCATTTGTCAAATGCGGGTGCGGTAAGAGTTCTTTCACGCCCCCCGTGCTGAGCTGTGTATGTTGCAGCTTCAAAATTCACTTCACTAACGCCGAGTGTGGAGTTCATAGTGTTGGTGATGTAGAACTTACCCTCATAATCACCGAGAGCTTTAGGAGCAGTTGTGTAATCACTGCTGTCACCTGCGGCGTTGCTCTGACCTGCAATCATGATAAGGGCAATGTCTGCCTTATTTACAGTAATGGTATAGGTTGTGCCACCTACGGTAACCGAAGCAGTGCCGAGACCCACTGCATGAATCTTACCGGTAGCACTGTCGACGATTTCTATTACATTAGTGTCGCCGAGTGCGGTACCGTCTGCACTTACCGAACTCGAATTAATTGTAACCGCCGAACCGAAGGTGTAATAGTCATCGTAAGAAAGCGTAATCTGCGTTTCTGCCAAACCAGGAAACGCAAACAACTGAATAACCAAAAGTATTGCAAAAAAGAATGTAAAAAACTTTTTCATAGAAAACTCCTCCTATTATCTTTTATACCTTAATTATAATAGCAGGGCAGTAAAAATACAATGTAAAAATATTACTTAGAAATTGATGTTTTTTGACTTTTTCGGAATGAAGTGGGTGTACTGTGCATATACTGCCTGAAGCTTCTGATAAAATGCTCGGCGGAATTGTAGCCCGTAAGGTTTGCTATTTCCTCAACTGTTTTGTCGGTGAACGTAAGGAGCTTGGAAGCCTCAAATATCTTCATCTGAGAAATTATGGTTTTAAAGTTGTTTCCCGTTTTCTTCTTGATAAGGCGTGATAAATACTGAGAGTTATAGTGGAACTTTTCCGAAAGCTCATCCAGGGTTAAAGTATACAGATTTTTCCTGATATACTCAAGAATAGACAAGACAAGTTTATCTCCGCTGGTTTTGTCGGTTCCAATTGAATAATCCTTATATTTTCCCTGAACAAGAGAAGAAAGAATATCAACAACAAGAACTTTGTACTGTAATTGCAGATTTTCATCATTCTCAAAAAAAGCCCTGCATGCCTCAAAAACGCTTTTGTGAATACTGTCATGGCAGGAAGAAAAAAGGATGTATTTTAAAGAGTTACAACCCGACACGTTATCGGAAAGATAATCGGAAATACCGGAGGTCTCAGTATACAGATAGGAACTGATAAACTTAATAATATCCGTGCTTACCATAATGTTTATCACTATGCTGTCCTCGCAAAATGTGTAGATTGAATGCACAGTTTCGGGAGAGATAATGCACAAATCATCCTTGTGCATGGTAACGGTTTTAATGTCAATTGTCTGAGTGCATTCGCCGTTTAGCACATATATCATTTCGTAGTAGGCATGATTATGAAGGAAGGGAAGAATGTATCTGTCATGCTTGGATACGCGGATATAATTATCTTTGGCACTCATTCTTCTCGGATAGTGGTAATTTGCAATCGAGGAAAACCACTCATCGGAAGCAGCAAAGTTTTTGGTCTGCAAAGCACCGAAAAAGAGCAACTCAAAGTCGTTGTTGAAATCGGCAAAAATATCAATATTCGGATTGCTATGATAAAGCGCTTTGAATCTTGTTTCGCACTCTGTATACTTATAAAGCTTTTCAATACACTCTTTATCTGTAAGCATATTATCACCTCTGTAAAGAAATTGATGTTTTTTGATATTGTATATTCATATAATACCACAGAGAATGACGATATGTCAACACAAAACAAAAAAAATCCTCAGGCATCAGCCTGAGAATTTAAATATCTGTTTATACAGGAATTAGCCTTTCATGGCTTCTTCAACTGCAACGGCAACCGCAACGGTCATACCAACCATTGGGTTATTACCTGCGCCGATAAGACCCATCATCTCAACGTGAGCGGGAACAGAAGATGAACCTGCAAACTGAGCATCTGAGTGCATTCTTCCCATTGTATCTGTCATACCGTAGGAAGCGGGGCCTGCAGCCATGTTATCCGGGTGAAGAGTACGACCTGTACCACCGCCGGAAGCAACAGAAAAATATTTCTTACCCTGTTCAATACATTCCTTTTTATATGTACCAGCAACGGGATGCTGAAAACGTGTTGGATTAGTGGAGTTACCTGTGATGGAAACGTCAACGCCTTCAAGATGCATTATAGCAACGCCCTCACGGACATCATCCGCGCCGTAGCAACGGACTTTTGCACGTTCACCTTTTGAATAGGCAATTTCCCTTACAATACTAACTTTACCTGTGTAATAATCAAACTGGGTTTGTACATAAGTAAATCCGTTAATTCTTGAAATAATCTGAGCGGCATCCTTGCCTAAACCGTTAAGAATAACTCTTAAGTTTTCTTTTCTTGCCTTATTGGCACTTCTTGCAAGACCTATTGCGCCTTCAGCGGCGGCAAAAGATTCGTGACCTGCAAGAAAAGCAAAACATTTTGTTTCCTCGCGAAGAAGCATTGCGCCAAGATTACCGTGACCGATACCCACCTTTCTGTCATCAGCAACAGAACCGGGGATACAAAAAGACTGAAGACCAAGACCAATCTTTTCGGCAGCGTCGGCAGCCTTTGTGCATCCGTCCTTAATAGCGATTGCCGCGCCAACAATATAAGCCCAACAAGCATTTTCAAAGCAAATGGGCTGAATACTCTTAACCAGGTTATATGCATCAACACCTTTGTCGTCGCAAATCTTTTTTGCCTCTTCAATTGAAGAAATACCGTGTTTTGCAAGTTCGACATTGATTTTATCTATTCTTCTTTCATAACTTTCAAATAAAGCCATTTCTATTTACCTCCTTCTCAAATTATTCGTGTCTCGGGTCAATAAGCTTTGCAGCTTCATCAACTCGTCCATATTGACCGCTTGCCTTTTCAAGAGCTTCGTTCGCGTCCATTCCCTTAGCAACCATTTCCATCATTTTACCAAGCTGAACAAACTTATAACCTATTATCTGACCCTCTTCGTCAACAGCACATTTTGTTATGTAGCCCTCCGCAAGTTCGAGGTATCTGGGGCCTTTTTCAAGGGTTGCATAGGTTGTCCCGACCTGTGAACGCAGACCTTTGCCCAAGTCCTCAAGACCGGCACCTATCGGAAGACCGTCTTCAGAAAATGCGGTTTGCGTACGTCCGTAAACAATTTGCAGGAACAATTCTCTCATTGCGGTATTTATGGCGTCACAGACAAGGTCTGTATTAAGCGCTTCAAGAATGGTT
>JAUZPZ010000084.1 GCA_030705675.1 Bacillota bacterium | reverse complement strand
TAATATGAGCAAAGAAAGGATTTCCGCGGGTCTTGTTCCCACGGCTTACGGGATATGAAAACAAGCGGTATTTCTTCTGTTTATTTATTCGCACTTGGTTTTTTTATTATAGCAATGCAAGGTTGTTTTTACGGAATATTTACCTTTATTGCTGTAATTACGGCTACCGCATGGTTAGTGTTTAATTTAAAGTTATGCGGCTTTTCAAAAACAGTTTTTCCTGTATATTTGCTCATAGCGGCAATCCTGATGGGTTATGTGTTTGGTAAGGGTGAATTTGGAGCAACTGTTGATGAAGCCTTTAAGTGGCTGCTTTTTATAGTTGTGTTTTTATGTTGCTCGTCAAAACACAAAAAATATTTTGTATTCGGGGTTTATGCGGCAATAACTTTTTCTGCCTTTATCGGGCTTCTTGCCATGGCAAAGATTATCCCTTCAGAAATTTTAGGGGTTTTGCAGCTTACCGATACAGTTGACGGGACTTATCAATTATATTCCCTGTTTGGATACTCTAATGTAGCCGCAATGTTTTTCGGAGCCGCGATATTTATAGGTATATACTGTTGCACTTACATTTCGCGCCCGATAAATATAATGTGTATAATTCTTAATGCGGTCGCATTTTATTTTACATATTCGCATTTTGCAGCGTTTTTCTTTATAATTGCCGCTGTTGGATATTTGGCATATATAAATAGAAAATTCCTGGTTTTTCTGGCTATTACTGTTTGTGTAACAACAGCTGTAATCCTATTTATTGTAGCCCAAGGGTATGATATATATTCCCTGCTTGGCTCAACAGTAATAAGCAGAATAATCTATACGCAGGACGCGCTTAAAGTAATCCATGACTCTTTGTTTGGCATAGGGTTTGGAGTGTGGAGTGATTATAAATATCAGGTGCAATCCGCTATATATTCAACGAACTACCTTCACAACGGTTATTTGCAGCTTGCCCTTGAGGGAGGCTTGCACTGCTTACTGATTTATCTTTGCTTTATTGCCGTAACCGTTTTTAATTTCGTTCGCACTCGCAGAGACTATAAATCTGCCGCACTCTTTTTTATGTTTGCATTTATCCTTATGCATTCATTTACCGATATTGATATGTCATACGGCGGAATGTATGCCCTTCTTGGGCTTATTGCATCTGAATTTGATTTAAGACCTATAAAACGCACTAAATTTTTGCTTGTGACTTTAATACTTGTAATTTTACTTTCCGTTTCGGCATACACAATATCTTTTTACAATGGGTTTGCCAAACAGAAAATTAACTATTACGAGGTTAAAATAAAAACTTCGCGGCTTACAGCAAGCGAAGCTGCTTATTTGTACAAGGGTGCAAAAAAAGTTCATGACGCGCAAAGTATGTACTACTTTGCCTGTAAATGGATAGACCTTGCCCCCCGCCAACAGGAAGCATATGATGCTGTGTATGAATCAATAAACCGCATTTATGTTGCTACTCTTGATGAAAATTATATTACAGTATCAAAGGCGGCTCTTTACAAAAGAATGGAAAATACTAATTCTTCCATGAACAGTCTTTGTCGGTATCTTGACAGAAACCAACGTATTGAGCTTCCATAATTTATTCCAAATAGGAGGAGACCTTTTATGAAGAAGATTTTATCACATTCGCTCCTTGTTATACTTTGCGTTTCACTGTTTACTTTTACAGTTTCCGCAAAAGTAGTAAGTACAGGGCTTACTGTAAACGGAGATACGGTAAGTTTATCTACACATATCGAATATGCAAACCAAATGTATTATCTTTCCACTAAAGAACTTACTAGTTTTAACTTTACTGTTTCTAAAAACGCAAAAGAGTACATACTTACCCGTTACAACAAAGAATTAAGGATTGAAAAGGACTCTTCTACGGTTTACTCAAACGGAGTGGAAAGTACTTTTGAAAACGCTGTAATTCTTGCAAGTGAACAAAACGGAGCATTTTATGTTTCTGCCGATTTGATTGGTACTGTTTTCTGCAGTTCTTATGATGCTAACGCTTCAGATATTTCTTTTACCCTTGCCAATTTTACTAAAAATACCACTAAAAACATTTCCGGTACAATAACCTTGGCTTCGGGAACGGCAGCTAATGATATGGAGTTTCTTATTACTGCTGTAGGAAATGATACATATTCTACACAGGCTACTATTTCAGCGGGTTCGGGTAGCGCAAGCTATTCACTTCCTATTTATTCCACCGATACAAACTTTGTGCTGAGCTGCAAACAGCTTAACGCTTCAGCTGTTACGGGTTATTCCCCGCTTTCTTATTATTCTTATGACGGCACTGTCACTGAAGCTAATGCGGCTTCTTCTATCGCACCCGGAACGTCTACAACCGTAAACTTTAACATTTCTCCGTCCGTTACTATTTCGGGCAATGTTAACGGAAGCGGCAATGGTTATCTTATAATAACAAATGATGAGGGCAATATTGTCGGATCTACAGATTTTTATGCTTCGTCATCATCTCCATACTCATTAACAATCCCCGGCAACACGGAAAATGCGTTTATACGCTATAAAATCTACAGCGGCAGCGGAGATATTCAATATGGATATTTTAATGGAACATCATCCGCAACAGCTTTTGAAAATGAAGCGACACCTCTTGACCTTTCATTTGACCAGGTGTTTAATATGAATATTTTGACGGGTCATACAATTTCGGGTTCTCTTACCTGGAATAACGCAAATGTTTCTTCCTGCAAAATAAAAGCAGTTACTGCCGACGGTAAGTATATTACAGATACAAATGTATATACTTCTTCTGATTCATCATTTTCAATAACAGTACCTTATGACAACTATACTGATTATGTGCTGATGATAACCACAGATGATTCTACATTTGCAAAATATGTAACTGCCGGTGGGCTTACAACTTCTCTTAGCGAAGCAACGGTCTATAGTGTTGCCTCGGCTGATGTTACGAATGCGGCAATTACAATTGATGGGACTTCAGCAGACCGTATGATTTATGGTACTGTTTCCCTTCCGGACGGACTTGTTGCAACAACAGATATTCCCGTTACCATTTACGCCGGAACGCTAACCAAAAACGAAATTATGGTCGCCAGTGCCTATAGTATAGCAAACGAATATTCAACAAACGTTACTATTCTTACAGGTACAAAAAGCGTAGATTACTCTATTGACCTTGGAGACTCTTATGAAGGAACGGCGATTGCTCTTGCGTATAAGGCAGGCGGTGCATCTGTAACAAACGGCTATTTTGATGGAAAATCATCAACAATATTCTCTACCGAAAAGGATATTAGCTTTGATGCTACAAAAATAAATAATATCAATTTGTATGTTGTAACTAACTCTCCTATTGATATTACATCTATTAAAGATACGGGAAACAATGATTATACGCTTAGTGCGTCAGAACCAAAAACCATTGTACTTTCACTTAAAAACCTTACGAATATCGACAAAAACGGCACAATCTTTATAGGGGCTTATGATAACGTAAACGCACTTGTGGCATCGGGTAATGCAACTTATTCGGTTGACGGTTCAAGCAATAATACCGTTACCATTTCAATGGTTGGAAATATATCCAATGCTAAATTCCTTAAAGTATTAACCCTTGACTCAAACAAAAATCTTATTTCAAGAGATATTATGATTTTCTGATCTCCTTTATAGAATATATATTGTGTAAAATCCGCGGTCTTAATTGACCGCGGATTTTATTTATGCAAATAATATTATTTTTAGAGTTAAAGGTAGTTTAATAAGCAAAAGGCAAAGCATTTGCATATTAATATCAAAGGATTTATCTCTAAGAGTGAATATCGGTACGAAATCAGTCTTAAATATTCAGGTTTTTGTTTGAACTAAATTTCCTTTTGCGGGGAATCTGCGGGATTGATAGATTTATCGCTGTAAGTTTTATTTATTCCTGTTTTAGAATCACCTTCGGAAACATTATTATCCTTTGAATATGCTTTTTGGTAAATGCATAATATCTGCTCTTTAGTTACTTTTTTAGGATTACCCGGCGTGCATACATCATTGTGGGCATCTTCAGCAAGTTGTTTAAGTTCGATGTCGGGTATATTTATTTCTTTAAGGGTACTCGGAAGGGCAAGCTCCTTCACAAGTTTTTTTACTGCGTCAACAGCGGCCTTGCGATATTCTTTTTCGCTCATTTTATCTGTATTTTTTACTCCCATTGCCTGGGCTATAAATCTATATTTTTCTCCTGTACTATCCGCGTTAAACTCCATTACGTATGGAAGAAGAAGCGCGTTTGCAATACCATGCGGAGTATCATAACGAGCTCCCAGAGGATGTGCCATCCCATGAACAAGACCAAGTCCTACATTTGAAAACGCCATACCCGCCATATACTGGGCAAGTCCCATCGACTCAATTGCCGTTTCCTCCCTACCCTTTACTGCATTAACGATATTCGATGCAATTAACCTTATTGCTTTTAACGACAAAGTATCACTTAGTTCCCATGCTCCTTTTGTTGTATATCCCTCAATGGCATGAGTAAGTGCGTCCATGCCGGTTGAAGCTGCAAGTTTTGTGGGCATACTTTTCATCAGATCACTGTCGACTATGGCTAACACCGGAATATCATTTGTATCAATACATACCAGCTTTTTTTTATTTTCATTATCGGTGATTACATAATTAATTGTCACTTCAGCGGCGGTTCCGGCTGTGGTGGGCACCGCGATTACCGGCATGCTTCTGTTCTTTGTGTCGGCTACTCCTTCCAAAACGCGCACATCCGAAAAGTCTGGGTTTTTATGGATTATACCTATTGCCTTTGCGGTATCGATAACAGATCCTCCCCCAACGGCAATTATACAGTCCCATTTGTCCCGCTGAAACTCTTTTACCCCGTTTTGAACATTTTCAATCGTAGGATTTGGCTTTATATCATCATAAATACCATATTTTATATTTTCTCTTTCCAGCACATCTGTAACATGTCCCGTTACCTGACATTCAACAAGCTCCTTATCTGTTACAACAAATGCCGACCTAAAATTACGCTTTTTCATCTCGTCTGCTATAAAATCTACCGCACCTTTGCCAAAATACGCGGTTTCATTAAGTACCATTCTGTTTACCGGCATAATTTCAACTCCTTTTTTAATATATATGTATTATTTTCTTTCTGTGGAAAAATATGCATATACGTCTTGCAAAAACCACAAATTTATGATACACTTAAAGTACGGACGGTGATTTTATGGAAAACAAAAAACTTGCCAAAGAGGAATATGAAATCCGGCAGCAAAATATAACAAAAAAGGCAGCACGCATTTATTATAGCGTTCTCATATTAAACATAATACTTGCTATTCCCCCACAGCTTGACCGAAGATATATGTTTACATTTATAGGTTCTGTGGTTTTTTCTGTACTCGTATTTTTGGGATATACATGGAGTATGTATCTCTGGGTCGGCGCGGCAGCTTTTCAGGTTGTCTATTATTTTTTTCATGTTGGAGTATATGTTATGCCAAATTATCCAATGTGGCTATTTCTTATAATGTGCGTAAGAAGCGCTTTTTGTTTTTACAGTTCTTGGGCATTTTTGCTTAATTATGATGTTCAGGATATTGTCAAAGAACACCATAAAAAATTATTTAAAATAAAAAAATAGGCAAGAAATAGGCAAATTTAATTTCACATTTTTGCCAGTTTATGGAAAAATACAGAAAAAGATATAAGAAAAAGACGAACGATTTTGTTTCCATATTTTACCATTTTATGGTAGAATATAATTATGAAAGGAAATACGAAAGGGTGAAACAAAAATGTTTGGTCTTAAAAAAGCTGAAAAGCAGTTTACTTATATTCCACTCAAGGATATACTTCCCGCTCCCTACCAACCGCGGCGGTTGTTTGAAGCAGCGAGGTTGGACGAGCTTAGCCGTTCAATAAAAAAATATGGTGTTCTCCAGCCGATTATAGTACGCCGTATGGGTAAAAGATATGAGGTAATAGCAGGAGAACGCCGGATACGTGCGGCTTCAATTGCAGGTCTTATAAAAATTCCGGCAATAATTACAAATATGTCGGATTCCGAAGCTGCAAGCTGCGCATTGCTTGAAAATATACAACGTGAGAATTTAACTTTTCTTGACGAAAGTGATGGCTATTTCAAACTTGCTTCCGACGGCGGTCTGAATATTTTTTCTTTGGCTTGCGCTCTTTGCCGCGATGACAATTCTGTTGAAGAAAAGCTTCGCTTCAAGCGGCTTGCCCCCACTGTGAAAAAAGCTATCGCCTATCACCGTATATCGGAAGCCCATGCGCGCCTTATACTCCGAATAAGCAACGATGAAACTAGACTCAAAGTTATAAATAAAATTACCGAAAACAATTATGATGTGACACAAACGCAAGAGCTTGTTGAAAAACTTTTGATTGGTGAAATGCCGGTAGTACATAGCAATCAAAAATACTGCTCCGGAGATATAAGACTGTTTACAAACACTCTTAAACAGACGGTTGATATTATGAAGCGTAGCGGCGTCAAAGCCTACGCAAGCGAGCATGATTGTGACGAATGTTACGAATACACAATACGTATAGCAAAATAAGTCAGGCACAGATAATTTTTGACTATTAATAATGAAACTCGGTTTTGTATAAAAATAACGCTGAACCCAACTTACAATAGGGTTCAGCGTTACGCTTTTTAATATTGCCGAAATACATTGCAACGGTAATGTTAACCTACACGATGTATAAAATTTTATCTTCAGAAAAATGTTTGCCTATTTCTTCACGCAAAAAGGATTCACCTTCGGCTCTTATCTTTTGATTATAGGTGTATTTTCCCATGCCTCTGCCGGTCATAATAGTTTTATCATACAGTTCCACAGCATTGGGGAAAGCTTCGTTATTAATTGCGCGATGAATATAGCTGTATGTCATAAAAATGACTTCAATAAACATCTCTTTTTTTACTTTGTCGGACAGCGTGTCGGCCAACCTGTCAAGCAGCCCTGAATATAATTGCTTCCAGTTTTCTACAAGTATAACAGGCGCAATCAATAGTCCAACTTTATATCCAGCTTCACAAAGGCGGTTTATAGCATTGACCCGACTCGTCAAATTTGATGTACCTTTTTCAATGTCTGTAATAATTTCATGGGGATTAACACTCATGCGCGCAATGGTTCTGCCTCTGTGATTTAAATCAAGCAGCGGATTTACCATATCAAACTTTGTAGGAAAAGTAATAAATCCCTTTTCTAAACGCGCAAATTCCTCAATTGTCCAGACAAGGTTATTGGTTATGGTATTTTCAAGCACGAGGTCACTATTGCTGCCGATTTCAAAAGTAAGGTCTTTTTCACTTTTACTTGCTGTTCTCATGAGTTTCTGAAGCATCTGTTCGCGATTTACAAATAGTCTTAAATAAGAGCATTTATTATAATGGCATACCAGATAGCAATACAGGCACATGGCGCTGCATCCCGACGATGTGTAAGGCACCAAAAAATCTGATACTTTTTCATTTTTACGGTAGGTATGTGTTTTTCGAGTGCCTATTATCAACAGCTTTTTCATAGCTGCAAATTCCGTGTTTGGGTTTTGACGGAGCTCCTTGATGTCATTGTGATTTTCTATGGGAATCCAGGTTGCATTCGAGAACTTATTTCTAAGCTCTTTACCTAAAGTATAATTAATGATACCCGGTTCATAAAATATTGTTTTAATATTCATACTTCACCTCTTACCAATAGAAATAGTTTTAGTAATTCTTATGATAATATTCACTATTTTTTTCAGCGCCAAGTTGTCAGTTTCGTAGATTAATTGCGGTAAGAGCGTTAAAATGACGGTTAAATTCACCGTATTTATGTATAATTTTCTTTTCCTCTGTCTATCATATTATCAATATATAACAGCTAAGAAAAGAGGAAAGCTATGAATAGGTTAACTAAATCAACAAGAGTATTTGCTGCAATATGTGCTTGCTTTATCTTAATAATTATTGCTATTGGTTTGATTATTTTTTACTTATCAAATTCGTATATGGGTAAAAACAAGGCAAAGCAGGTAATTTATAACAGATACACAAACGCCGATATAAATAATATTGATTTAAACGAAGAAAATAATGTAAAGGTATATGAAATTGAATATTCTAACTTGTCCGGAAAATTTGAAGCAAAGGTAAATGCCATAACAGGTGAAATCCTTTCAGACTCTTATTTAAATAGCGGCGTTCAAGACAGCCGTTTTGAAATACCTGTTTTTGATAATCAAGAAAATATAAATTTAGATGTTTTACCTGTCAACTCGAAAAAAACAATGGATAAAATCAGTACTGAAACCGCAAAAATTATTGCTCTAAGTGACGCCGGTTTGCCAAAAAGTGATATTACTTTTTCAAAAGCCTTCTGCGAATACGTTAGCGACAGTCCCATTTACGAAATAGAGTTTCACAATACAAACTCAAAATATGAATATGAAATAAATGCATATACCGGAGCTATAATAAAATGTGACATTAAACAATATTAGACTTTG
>JAUZPZ010000083.1 GCA_030705675.1 Bacillota bacterium | reverse complement strand
TTCGCTGGGCGGTGAATCTACAATAGCGAAATTTGATGAGTTTGACATTACATATAAAGCAATGGACGCGGCGCAGAATGCGTTTGATTGCGGAAAACGCGGAGGAATATTCGGCAGGATAAACAAATGTTTCAAAATAAAAAACGGCGAGGTAGACATTGGTTTGAAAACCGAAGTAAGTGATGAATCTATTTCAGATTTTGTGGCGGTTTATTACCAGAGCATAGGTTGCTCTGTAGTTGAAAATACATATATGATTGAAAATGACAAGCTTTATCTTCATAACGGCAAACCCGGTAAGGGAATAGATAAGCAAAAAATGACGGAGGATATTAAAAAAGTTTTGCTCACCGGAAAATCCGGTAAGATAGATGTTAAGCTTACCACTATAAATCCTATGCCATGGGATGTGGATAAGGTTTACAACGAAATGTGCACCGAGCCGATAAACGCAAGCTATGAAGAAAGGGGCGGCAAGGGATACATTATTGAGGCAAAAAATGGGTATCTTTTTGATAAAAACGATCTTAAAAAGCTAATAGATAAAAATAAAGACAATCCGAAGGCGTATACTCTTAATTTGCAAGTGGTTGAGCCCAAGGTTAAACATGCCGACGAAAGTGGTTTGTTTAAAGAAGTGCTTTCACGGTACAATTCATCAACCGCGGGCAGTGATGAGAACAGGCTTATAAATTTAAAAATTGCCTGTGCAAGCATAAACGGCACAGTGCTTAATCCCGATGCGGTCTTTTCGTATAATAAAGCGGTAGGTCAAATTACCGAAGCGGCAGGGTATCGCGAGGCAACGATATTTACCACAAAGGGTCATGAAATGGGCATAGGCGGCGGTATTTGTCAAGTTTCATCAGCGCTGTACAGCGCGGTTTTGTATGGAAATTTAGAGACCGTAAAACGTAAAAACCATATGTATATCGTAGGTTATGTGCCATACGGTCAGGATGCTACTGTGTATGAAGGAGAGCTTGATTTTAGGTTCAAAAATAACACAAACAAGCCTATAAAGATAGCGGCTGAATTGTCCGGTGGATATGTGCGCGTAACTATTTACGGAGAAAAGCCGGATCCTTCTGTAACGGTGGAGATTGAAAATATAACGGTAAGCAGGACGCCGCCTGAAACTATTGTAAAAGAAGATAACACCCTTGCACGGGGTAAAGTTAAAGTGCAGGAAAAAGGCACGGTGGGGCTTACTGTGGATACATACAAAAAGACTTTCCGAAACGGAGTGCTTGAGAGCCGACAGTATTTGCATCGCAGTATATATCAGCCTATACAGAGGATTGAAATCCGTGGTACAAAACCCACGGTCGCGACTTCTACAGAGCCGCAGGATACGACTACTAATTCTACTTCACAGCAGCCTCAGCAGGAACCGCCGCAGGAACCTAAACAGCCGGCGCCGACTGACGCATACGCAGGCCTTTAATGATTTAAGCTGTAGCACATACGGTAAAAACACATAAAAGGAGTAAAGAAGCATATAAAAAGAAGTCCCCACATTGAGTGTATATTCCTTGGACATATCCCTCATTTTGTGTAAACTCCAAAATGTTACAGGTTTTAAATATGCATGGCTATCAAAAGCGTTATCCTATTAAGGTTATACCCCTTTCTATATTAACTTAAGTTAATATAGAAAGGGGTATAATTTCTTCATGGTAGGTGTAAATAGGAATAGTCATACATTTCACCCGCTTCCGTTTAATGTAAGTAAAAGATTCTGACTGGAAAAATTTTCATGCCCTTTAAAAGGCGAGGTTTTAAACGTTCGCTTTAGGAGGCTTCAACCGCTAGCCAACCCCCTCACGTTGAGTCTTACAACAAATTTTTTAGGTATAAACTAACAGTCTGCTATACCGAATACCCAAAAAATTTTGCAAACACAAAAAAGCCCTTCTATGGACAGTTACCACAAAAGGACTTAAATTGATACTAACTTATTCTATTCACTTAGGACTTTCTTTATATATCTTTCCGCATTAATTTAGAAAAATACCCTATTATTTTCTTCCGCCGTTTCTACGTAATTTTTTATTGAGATCAAGCTTCTGAATTTTCTCGTCACTTTCCTTTTTAAACTTGGAAAGCATATCTTCAAAATTCATTGGTTCTATTTGAGGTTTAGTCCATGTATCGTTGCGTCTGGTGGAATTTTTCCGGTGCTCTTCCTCCATAACTTTTTTCATTGAAAGGTTAACTTTACCCTTTTCATCAATTGAAAGAACCTTAACAATAACATCCTGTCCGACTTTAACGCGTTCGTTTATGTCCTTAACATAACTTACGTCAACCTCGGATATATGTACAAGACCCGTTGTACCGTCGGACAACTCCACAAAGGCTCCGAAAGGCGCTATACTTTTCACCTTTCCTTCAACATTCTTACCTACTTCAAGCGGCATACCAAAAATTTCCTCCTTTAAGTAACTAAATTCGCATTATATACGAAAATCTCTCCGGTACAGGAATCACTGTGCCTTATCATAAAAAATCTTCTCGTTGCTCTTGACGTAGCCAAGTTTTTCTTTAGCCTTTTTCTCAATGAACTCGTCCGTTCCGATTTTTGATGTTTCCTCATCCAATTCCTGAGCGCGCTGCTTTTCATGTTTGAGCTGCTCATTTACCTGAACTTCCATTTTTTTTGCAGCTCTTATTTGCATTGATTGTGAACACACCGTTATGGCTGAATAAACAAGAAAGACAAAGGCTATTATATTAAAAATAAGTTTAAGCGGTGCTATCTTAATTTTTGACATAATACCGTAACTCCTTAATTTTTATCTTGAGCATAACTGCACATATATCATATTACACCATTTCCAGGTGCTTTTTCAAGTATTTTTTTAACAAATTTTCTTCCTTTTTTTTGTTTATTGTGCACAATTTTTACAAGTTTTTTTAATATATTACAAAATACCTCTCTGATTTTACGAAAAGGCATAAATATTTTGTCGATTATTACGCATATGATGTGTACCGCTCCTTCAACGAATTTTCTTATTTTCTTATCAAAACAAAGAAAATACAAGGCACTTCCACAAAAGCCCCCTAGCAATACAAAACCACGCATTTGTCCTTCCCCGCTTTTATATAACACGCTATAATATAAGAAAAGCACTACAACCCAAAAAGATATGTCTATGACGGGTACGCTTTTTTTTAATTTGAATTCCTTTTTTACCGCTCTAAGCACACAATATATTACTCCCGCCAAAAAGCCTGTCATTAAACAGCTCAGAAACATTATTAACTGTTCTTTTACGTTTACCACCGTGGCGCCCTCCTATCCGAGAAGTTTTGAGAAGAACCCGCCTTTATTTTTTTGCGGCGCTTTTGCCTCCTCATAAGCAACAGAGTCAATATCCCCCTCAACTATAACTTCTCCTGTATCAAGGCTGAGTTTATTCATATGAAAATTTATACCTTTTATTTCCATAACTCCCATGCTGGTGTATATTACTACTCTTCCGTCGTCAAAACATTCCATATCCTGTACTCCTGATACGGATATTTTTCTTCTTCCTTCCATTATAACATTATGTATTGTATTTTCCTGCATTTTCAACTCCTCCTTTTCCTTTAATTATATTCCTCCTTTTTACTTTATATAACAAAAAAATGGTTTCGGAATTTCTTCCGAAACCATAGCTTTTATTCTGCTTCGATTTTAATTATATCCACTTTCATTTCCGCAAACTTTTCCTTCCATTCGGTGTCAAGTTCCGCTTCTGTAAGAAAGTAGTCAATTTTATCAAGATGGGAAAGCTTTATAAAACCTACCCTGCCTATCTTACTTTTGTCACAAAGATAATATTTCAGGCGGCAGCTTTCTATCATTTTCTTTTTTATGCCACATTCCTGCTCATTGCCTTCAAGTATACCCACGTCTAAGTCAACGCCCTTACTGCTGAAAAACATTTTACCCGCAAAATAATTGTTCTCTACTATAGTCTCCGCCAAACTTCCGACAAAGGATTGGTTACTGCTCATTATTCCGCCTATGGCAATCACTTTCAAATTTTCCTGACTGCTAAGCTCGTTCACAACCCTCATTGAGTTTGTAATAATTGTAACATTAGACATAGTTTTTAGTTCTTTTGCCATATAAAACGTAGTCGTAGAAGCGTCTAAGAAGATAATATCTCCAGGAACTATATATTTGACCGCCTCTTGAGCAAGCTTTTCTTTTATATCAACATTTGTGTGTTTGCGCGTTTCAAGAGAAAGTTCATACGTACTTTCGTCAATCGGTACTGCTCCTCCATGGGTTCTTACCAGCAATTCCTGTTTCTCCAGCTTTTCAAGGTCACGTCTGATAGTTTCTTCGGTAACACCAAGCTGTGTGCTAAGCCTACTTACCCATACAGCGCCCTCTTTTTCGAGAATTGCAGCTATTTGTTTCTGTCGTTCCAGTGCAAACATATATCCACCTCAATTAAAAAAGCATAGCGTTTACGCATTACTTTTTAAGGATTGTGACCTTTGCGCCGTTTTTAAGACCTGCTGAATTCGCGTCATCTGTATCTATATGCATTTCAACATTAAAATCATCTCTTACTCTTACCTGTACATCATAAAATTTCGTTGGTTTAAGCTGTTCGCCGTCCACCATAACATCAACATAATCCCCATCTTTGATATTATGTTTCTGCGCGTATGCAGGTGTGAGATGAATATGTCTGTTAGCAATAATAACGCCCTTTTTTAAATATATACTGCCTTTCGGACCTACCAGCACAAGCCTTTCAGAGCCTTCCACCTGACCTGACGGTCTGACTGGAGGACTTACCTTCAAAATAAAAGTATCTGTTCTTGAAATCTCTACTTGTGTATTCTTTCTTATAGGTCCTAATACTCTTACATTTTCAATTGCCTTTAGGGAGGGACCCACAAGTGTTACAAACTCATTTGAAGCAAATTCACGACCCATAAGGTCTTTCTTTTTTGTAAGTTCGTATCCCTTGCCGAAAAGCGTATCCAGATCCTCTCTCGAAAGGTGAACATGACGTTGCGAAACGCCGACTTTTATTTCGTCGTCACCGCCCGTGCCCATATCATTAATGGCTTTTAATACTGCCGTTTCAATAGCCTTTACATCATACATTAATATGCTGCCTCGCTTTCGATTTATTCGCCCATATCAAAAAATTTCGTAACCTCAGGGTGGGGACTGGGAATAATCTCCACTCCGTAAACGTGTCCGAAAGGCTGCACTGCAACTTTTCCTCTGTTTATAGCCGCCGTAACAGCTGAAACTGTACCTGCTATAATAACTGTTACAAGCCTTCCTCCAAGCCTTTTCTCTGCATGCACCAGGCGGACATCCGCTGTTTTAAGCATTGCGTCCAAACCTTCAATGGAGGCAACAAGACCTTCTACTTCTAAAAGCCCTATAGCGTCTCTCATTTTGCTTCCTCCTTGTTGCATATTTCGTACATGTTTTTAGGAAGTTTTTTATTAAACTTATCCTTATTTATATCAAGAAGGTATGCCAGTTTTTCTATTCCTTCTCCGGGATTGGCAATGATGTGAGATACTATGTATTTTCCCTGACTTTTCGCGTATTCTACGCCGGACTCCACAGAAGCTCTTACATCTGCAACATCGCCTTCTATTTTTATAACCATTACAAGTGGAGCGGGAACATCCGCACTCTTGGGCCTTGTACGGTCAAAGGCAATGATTTTGACATTTGCGGCTTTTGCGGCAATGTCTGCAACGCGGACAGCCGTAGAGAAACTGTAAACCTCTATCATTCCTAAAGCCTTCATAATTTCTAAACCCCTTTAATTAAACTATATGCAATCCATCAACAAGCACACATCTTCTCTGTCTTGTAAAGGAGCGCGCGGATGTAAGACCTTCGCCTGTAGGACCGGCTATTGTAAAGGTCGTATGTCCTTCGCCTCCGGCGCCTATACCGGCATATGACGGAGCGTTTTTAACAAAAATTGTCGTTTCAACCGCTCTTGCAAATTTTGTGAGGTTATCAATATTCTTTGAATGAATATGTGCCGAGTGGCGGTTGCCATGCTCTGCGCGGCAAGCCTTTTCTATTGCTTCATCAATATTATTTACCCTTACAATTGCAAGAATGGGCATCATCATTTCAACCTGTACAAACGGGTGCATTTCCTCTGTTTCACAGATAATAAGCTTGTTATCTGCATCTATTCCTATTTCTTTAAGGAACTTGGAAGCATCTCTTCCTACCCATTTTTTATTTATTGAATATTTGCCGTCTTTTTCAATAAGGCAAACTTTTTTAAGCTGCTCTATCTTTTCGCCTTTTAAAATATAAGCTCCGGCCTTAACCATGCTCTGAATAAGATCGTCTGTAATATTTGAGAATGCGAAACATTCTTTTTCGGCAATACACGGCAGATTGTTATCAAAGCTTGCGCCGTTTACAATATCTCTGCCCGCTTTTGCTATATCAGCCGTATCGTCAACAATTACAGGGGGATTACCCGCACCTGCGCCGATTGCTTTCTTTCCGGAGGAAAGAAGTGCTTTTACAACGCCTGGGCCGCCTGTCGCAACCAACATTCTGACTATGGGAGACTGCATCATTTCTCTTGAACTTTCCTGAGTCGGGTTTTCCACGGAAACCACAAGGTTTTCCGGACCGCCTGCTTCAAGAATAGCGCGGTTTACAAGGTCAACAGCATAGTTTGCTGTTTCCTTAGCGTTCGGATGTGGATTAAATACAACCGCATTACCGCCCGCAATCATACCTATCGAGTTACAGAGAACTGTCTCGCTGGGATTGGTAGACGGAGTGATTGAACCTATTACTCCATAGGGAGCCATTTCAATAAGTGTCATGCCGTCATCACCTGTATATACTCTGGGTTGCAAATCTTCTGTACCCGGAGTTTTGTTGGCAACAAGCTGATGCTTGATAGTCTTATCGACAACTCTGCCCATGCCTGTCTCTTTAACCCCTAATTCAGCCATCTTCTCCGCTTCTTCAAGAGTAAGCTTTCTGATAGCCGCAATAATTTTTTCCCTCTGCTCGACACTGTATCTGCGATACTGTCTGTATGCCTCCTCAACAGCCGTAAGGGCATCTGTCATAGAATCAAATATCCCAAGCTGCTTCTTATTACCCTTCTGCATTCCACTAATTACGCTTTCTACAATCTCACTGATTTTTTGTTCATTTAACATCTTTCAATACACCTCGTTTACAGTTTGTCAACTTTATTTTACAAGTGTCTTTATTTTAAGTTATTATAATATACTACTCCACAATTTTTCGTCCGGACTAGGTATCACGGAGCTGTTCAAAAACATTCCGTTTTCTCCCACCTTCGCCCTTGCCTTTTCTATTGCCGCTGTTACGGCGGCTACCTCGCCTGTTATAAACATATAAGATTTGCCGCACATACCTCTTGCAATACGCAGCTCGATCAAATCTACAATTGCGGTTTTTGCAGCAACATCCGCTGCAACGATTATTGCGGACGCATCAAAGGTTTCAAGCACGCCAAGAGCGTTTACTTTACCTACATTTGCTGCGCCGTATATTGCGGGAAAAATCGATTCGTGTGGGTTTCCGAGTACAAAGCTGTCTATAAGACCTCTTTCAAACATTTTTCTGGAAGCGTCAACCGACGCTTTTACCGCACTCAAATCTCCCGAAATCAATACAATATATTTACCGGGACATACAGTCTGCGCTTCGATGATTTCAACTTCTGAAGTCTTTAGCATAAGGTCTGCCGCCTGCACACCCGTGGATACCGACTGATATTCTACCATTCCGATTGCTTTACTCATTAGTTTTAATCACCTTCCTTATGCTCTGCCTCAATTTTAATAAACTTGTTGTTTACTTCCGTTACCTTGCCGTTTATTGAAGCATGAATAAACGCGCCAATACTTTTTTCTGGTACAGATGCAAGAAGCTGACCCATGGCAACCCTGTCACCCGGTTTTACCACCGGCACGGCAGGAACCCCAATGTGCTGACTTAGCAAGATTTTCACCTTTTTCGGAGACACCGTTATGTCCTCATAAGGAGCCGGTCTGTCATATTTTCTAAGGCCCAGCCTTCCTACAAGGCGATATGTAGGTATTCTCCGATATTCTCTTGCCTCCGACACGGGATTAGCCTTGACTTTAGGAGGCTTTACTCCCTCCACGCGCAATCCTGATTTATATGCACCGATTAATGTTCGTGGTGATAAGCCCTGTCCACATGCATACATTTCACAAACGCCGCACTGTGAGCAGAACATTGTTCCGAGCAACGGGTCAATATTCTGTGTTGTTCCCGTTGTCGCTGAGCGCATAAATTCGCTCGGATTAATGGGATGTCCCAGCAGATGCCGCGGACAAAGATCAGTACACATTCTGCACTGACAGCACGCTCCCATTGCGCGCTTCATATCTATCGAAATATTCGCTGTTTTCTTAATTATAACCTGATGGTTCTTCGGAAGAACCAGTATAGCATTTGTTGTCTTTGTAACAACATCATATGGCTGTACAATATTACCCATCATAGGACCGCCGCTTATATACGCGGGCTCCTGTGTTGTTTCC
>JAUZPZ010000082.1 GCA_030705675.1 Bacillota bacterium | reverse complement strand
ACCATGATATTGTATACCTTTTAGGTTTTTTTGTCAAGGGTTTTTACCTCTTTTTTGCAGTTTGTTCATTTTCTGTCTTTACCTTTTTTAAATTTTATGCTATAATAAACATAACGTAAAGCCCATATCAAAACAATACTGCTATATTGCGAGGTGAAAAAATGACTGTACAGGAAATGAACGCAATTGTCCAACGCTTAAAGCCTCTTATTATGTCACCGGTGGTCTTTCAGGATGTATCGGTGGAATTGCTGGACATAAAAAGTGTAAATCATGATAAAAGGTGGGAATGTCCTGAACATCACCATCCTTGGTTTGAATTTAACTATGTTCATGATGGAGAACTTTTCACAACAATGAACAACACTGAATTTTCCGTGAAGTCCGGGCAGTCTTTTCTTATCCCTCCCGGTTGCTCCCACAGTCACACTCACCACAAGAAAAATCACGATATCGGTATTTGCTTAAGATGGAAAATTCAGCGCGCCCCAAACAAGAATTGTTACTATGAAAAAATTTTCTCTGCTCTATATACTCCGCGCGCGTTCTCTTTTGACGCGTCCTTAGACATTCTGTGCGGCGGGACTACCTATGTTCAAACCCAACTTTCATTTATTGGATGGATGATAAACATGTGTGAAATGTGGAATAAAGGCGAAAGCACCAACATTTCCGTACAGGAAAACTACATTTCAAATCAGGCAATAATGTATCTTCAGGAATACTACAACCACCCGATAACTGTTCAGAATATTGCCACTTCACTCAATATAAGTTATCGAAATTTATCACGTAACTTTAAAAAAGAAACGGGTATCACCATTATAGAAAAGCTGAACGAAATCAGAATTGCCGAAGCAAAAAGGCTGCTTATTTCCACAAACCTTCCCATTTATGAGATTGCGCTAATGGTTGGTTTTGAAAATGAATATTATTTTTCAAATACTTTTCATCAGTACGCCGCCTCCACTCCTTCCGGGTTTCGTAAAAACAACAGATTATGACAAAGGCAGGACCTCTCTTTGAGTCCCGCCTTTAGTTTAGTCGCCAAAGCTATACGCATTTTTCCTTATATATTTATTCACAGTATCTGAAAAATACTTAGTTTCCTCACATTCTATAAATTCTTTTGAAAGCATTTCCAGTTCCTTATTTTCACATAATCTTTCAAGCTGTATAAAGCTTTCTTTTTTTATATTTTCCCTATATATAGAGTTTGCCTTTGACATAATTTCACTCATACCGCCAGCCCCCATTTCCGCAAATCCTTTTTCGGCGAGTGGTGCAAGATACCTTGAGGAATTTACATAGCACCGGGCGAAGCCTCCATTATAAATTTCCTCCGTTACCATATATGTAGCATAAAAATACCTGACCGGCTCCGGAAGTGAATTTGCAAAATCAATTCTTCCCATGCCGCTTTCTTCCGACTTTTTGAAAATCCATTCAAGGGCAGCATTCTCAAGCTCGTTATCCGGAACGTTTTCAAGTTCTCCCACTCTCAACTTTTTGTATTTTGCCTGATTTTTTAAGTTTTCATTAACGTATTTCGGCATAAAAACCACCATTACAGTCGACACAAGCAAAAAAGCCGCTACAATTATAAAATTCCCCATCTGTTTTCCCTCCCTACTATCCCTTTATTTACATTATACACTATATTTTTACTTTTATAAACAAAAAAATAAGTTTTTTTAAATAAATGAAAAAATCACTTTGCGTTTTTTCGCAAAGTGCTTTAATTTCATAAGTATACCCGAGTTCCGTTATATTCAGAAAATTACTTTTCCTGCATACCATATCTCTTTCTGAACTTTTCAATACGACCGCCTGTGTCAATAAGTTTTTGCTTGCCTGTAAAGAACGGGTGGCATTTTGAACAAATTTCAACGTGGATATCCTGCTTGGTAGAGCAAGTCTCAATAACCTCGCCGCATGCACATGTTATTTTAGTGGGTTTATAATCAGGATGTATTCCTGTTTTCATATCAATTCACCTCTTTTTCCTTTTATGCATAACATATGCTAGTATTATACCATATGTTTTTTAAAAAATCAAGACCTTTTTTAATTTTTTTCAATTTTTGCTTTTTTTGTGTTTTTTTTCTTATAATTGCACGGATTTACTGTTTTTTATAATATTTCTTGACCTATAATGACAATTGTGCTATAATATTTAATAGAAATAAATATTATAGCACAATTGTCAGACAGGAGAAATTTTTATGTGGCTTACAGACAAATGGACGGACTTTGAGGTAATTGATGCCGGAGACGGTGAAAAGTTGGAGCGTTGGGGAAACATTATTTTACGTCGCCCCGATCCTCAGGTGATTTGGAATGAAAAATCCCGTCCCGATTTGTGGAAAAATGCAGACGCCCATTATATCCGCAGTAGCGAAGGTGGCGGACACTGGGAATACAAAAATTCTCTTCCACAGGCCTGGCAGGTTTCTTATGGAGATCTTAAATTTAACGTAAAAACTATGGGGTTTAAGCACACCGGACTTTTTCCCGAACAGGGAACAAACTGGGATTTTATAATATCAAAAATACGTTCTGCCAATCGTCCTATCAGGGTTCTTAATCTATTTGCATACACAGGCGGCGCAACAGTCGCGGCAGCTTATGCCGGCGCGGTCGAAACAGTACACGTCGATGCCTCAAAGGGTATTGTCGCGCAGGCAAAAGAAAATATTGTTGCAAGCAATCTAAGTGCCGAACGGGTGCGCTTTATTGTGGATGATGTTCAGAAATTTGCGGCGCGCGAACAACGGCGGGGACGTCAGTATGACGCAATAATTATGGATCCCCCTTCTTACGGCAGAGGTCCGAGCGGAGAAGTGTGGAAATTTGAGGACGAACTGTTCAACCTGATTGAAAACTGTATGAAAATTTTATCGGACAACCCTTTGTTTTTTATGATAAACTCATATACTTCAGGTATTTCCCCCATCGTGGTGTCAAACATTCTTTCGCTTACACTAAAAAAGGTATATGGTGGCAAAGTGGAATCGGACGAAATTGCACTGCCTATAACCTCCTCTGATTTAATACTTCCATGCGGTGCTACCTCGCGTTGGTATAAATAAGCATAAAATTAATACTCCTTTGGAGGAATAAAAATTGATTGATATAAAGAATCTTACATTCAAATATGAAGGACAGGTTACTCCCGTACTTTCGGATATAACCCTTTCGATAAAAAAAGGGGAATTCGTCGCCGTTCTCGGTCATAACGGTTCGGGTAAATCCACTCTTGCAAAACATTTAAACGCCATTCTTCTTCCATGTGGCGGCAAAGTATATGTTGACGAATTGGACACATGCGACGATATGCTGCTCAGCGAACTTCGTCAGCGTGTGGGAATGGTTTTTCAAAATCCCGATAACCAAATTGTGGCTTCCGTGGTTGAGGAAGACGTGGCTTTCGGTCCGGAAAATCTGGGCGTGCCACCGGACGAGATACGCAACCGCGTAGATTTTGCGCTTAAAACAGTAGGTATGTACGATATGCGTATGCAAGCGCCCTATAATCTTTCAGGCGGTCAAAAACAAAGGATTGCAATTGCCGGAATAATCGCAATGATGCCTAAATACATAATATTTGACGAGCCTACGGCTATGCTTGACCCGAGCGGTAGAAAAGAAGTAATGAAAGCAATACGCACCCTTAACCGTGAGCATGGCATTACCGTCGTTTTGATAACCCATTACATGGATGAGGCGGCGCAGTCTGACAGAGTCATTGTAATTGACCACGGTAAAATACTGGTAGATGATACTCCGCAAATGGCATTTGCCAATGTCGCGCTTTTAAAAAGTCTTGGTCTTGACGTACCCCAGGTTACAGACCTCATGTACCGTCTGCGCCGAAGTGGTCTGCATCTGCAATACAATAAGCTTACAGTGGACGAATGTGCCGAAGAAATTTCGCGTTTTCTCGGCGCTCCACAATAAATATGAAACGGTGAACCCCATGAACATAAAAATTGAAAATCTTGAACATACCTATATGGCAGGTTCTCCCTTGTCAAAGCAGGCTCTTTATGATGTAAACCTTGAGATAAAAAGCGGAAGCTTTACAGGTCTTATAGGTCATACCGGCTCGGGAAAATCTACTCTCATTCAGCATCTGAACGGTCTTCTCAAGCCCACCGGAGGAAAAATATATGTAGACGGCAAAGATATTTTTTCTTCCGATATAAGTCTCAAACAATTACGTTTTAACGTAGGCCTTGTATTTCAATATCCAGAATACCAGCTGTTTGATGAAACCGTAGGTGGCGATATTGCCTACGGCCCCAAAAATATGGGGCTTAGCGCTTCGGAAATCAACGGACGTGTTGAAGAAGCGATACGCCTTGTCGGTCTTAATGAATCTATTCTTTCAAAATCACCTTTTGAGCTGTCGGGCGGTCAGAAACGCCGCGTGGCAATTGCCGGTATCCTTGCAATGCAGCCAAAAGTGCTTATTTTGGATGAGCCTACGGCAGGTCTTGACCCCAAAGGGCGCGACGATATGCTCACTAACATATCGCGTCTTCACCGTGAACATGATATGACAACCATACTCGTATCTCACAGCATGGAAGACGTTGCGAGAGTATGTGATCACGTAATCGTTATGAATAAGGGTACGGTTGCTATGGAAGGAACTGTAAAAGAGGTATTTTCCCGTGCAAATGAACTTACGCAGATGCACCTTGACGTGCCTCAAATAACACAGCTTGCGACAAAACTGAGGGAAATGGGATATCCCCTGCCCCCCGACATATATACAACTTCACAGGCATATGAAGCTATTCTCCTACTTGCGAAAGGAAAATCAGAATGATTACAGATATAACTTTGGGGCAATATCTGCCCGGCACTTCTGTAGTGCACAGGCTTGACCCGCGAACAAAATTGGTACTTGTCCTTTTCTATGTAATTGCTTTATTTATTATAAATAATATCCCCGCATACATTTTATCGGGAATTTTAATATACCTGCTGATAAAAGCTTCGGGAATTCCATTGAAATTTATTTTAAAAAGTATAAAGCCGCTTTATATATTTATAATTTTCACGGCAATTTTAAATATATTTATGACTGATGGAACTTATATAATAAAAAACAGTGAAAACTGGTGGTTTCATCCTACATGGGAAGGTATTTACATCACAATTATAATGTCTTTAAGACTTATATACTTAGTCGCCGGCACATCTCTGCTGACATATACCACCTCTCCCATTGTACTGACCGACGGGATAGAATCATTGCTGAAGCCGCTTCAAAAGCTGAAGTTTCCCGCTCACGAGCTTGCCATGATGATGACTATTGCTCTTCGTTTTATTCCTACGATCATTGAAGAAACGGATAAAATTATGAAAGCCCAATCAGCGCGGGGTGCTGATTTTGATACGGGCGGTCTTATAAAAAAAGCAAAAGCCATGATACCCCTTTTAATTCCTCTTTTTATAAGCGCTTTCAGACGTGCAGATGAGCTTGCGCTTGCTATGGAATGCCGCGGATACCACGGAGGAGAGGGACGCACTAAGTTTAAGCAACTTAAATATACGAAAATAGATGCGTTTGCGTTTACGCTTTTTACCGTATGCTCTGTAATATGCGTATTTGTCGGAATGCAAAACTTCAGCCGCATATACGATACTGTTTTAGGAGCATTCAGATGAGAAATATAAAACTTACGCTGATGTATGACGGTACAAACTATCACGGCTGGCAACGGCAACAAAACGTTATAACAGTGCAGCAATGTGTGGAAGAAGCACTTGAAAGAATATTTCAGGAGCCTCGCGTAATTGTATATGGATGCAGCCGTACGGACGCCGGTGTGCATGCGCGCGCGTATGTGTGCAGTTTTTTTACCAACTCCAAAATGCCCGCAAAAAAAATCCCTTTTGCACTCAACACCTGCCTTCCCCGTGATATAAGGGCTGTGGGCGCATGCGATGTGGATATGGATTTTCATGCGCAATACCGCGCAAAATCAAAAATATATTCCTACACGGTTATAAACGCCCCTCATGGCAACGCTTTTCTTTATAACCGTGCATGGCACTATCCGCAGAAAATTGATATGGAAAAGGTAAAATATGCGGCTTCATTCCTTGTAGGCAGGCATGACTTTCGGACTTTTATGGCAGTTGACGGCTGCCAGAAAATATATGTCAAAAATATGTACAGCTTAGACGTCCACAAAGACGAAAATATAATAACCTTTACCCTTCATGCTGACGGTTATCTTTACAATATGGTGCGAATAATTTGCGGCACTCTTGTTTTTATGGGTTCGGGCACTTTAAACTACCTTGATATGCCGGATATTCTTGCCTCGCTTGACAGACGGCGCGCCGGTATGACCGCGCCGCCACAGGGACTTATACTTGAAAAGGTCTTTTACGACCCACCTTACGACAAACCATTTGAAACCTGACGGGTTTGCATCATGTTCAACTTTTTGGAACTTAATAATTCGCATTACGATTAACCATTTGAAACCTTGTAGAAGAAGGATGTCTTTATGAAAAAATTAGTTGCGCTAATTCTCTCTGTGACAATGACGATGTGTTTTTCTATTATGAAATCCTCAGCGGAGGATACTAACAATTATGCGGAAGGCTCTTTGCTGATCAAAGTTGCATACGGCACAGCTGTGTGCTCAATTGCTCCCGTCGCGTTGCATGACTGCAGCGTAAAGTTTCTAATTGAACTTACTCCCGAAGCAACGGGGGAACATTCTGTATGGTATGAAATAAATTTTTCGGATATAACCACCGAAAAAATGTACAGTCTTCTTTCTTCATGCAAAAGTATACTTGATATTAACTATAACTATGAGCTTAATATTAGTTCCCCCTGCTCTCTTCCGTCTGATGATGAGGTTTATTCATCTTCACTTCCGCTTGAAGATTCTTACTCATGCGGTGTTCAGCAATGTTACGATGCCATGAATAATGCAGGGATTGAGGGCAAGGGGAAAGGTCTTGTTGTCGCCGTACTCGATTATGGTATTGATTATACCCACCCTGCTCTCGCGGATAAAATCTGGAAAAACAGTGGTGAAATATGGGGCGATGGTATAGATAATGACAATAACGGAGTAATTGACGATTATTATGGTCCGAACTTTGCCGATTCTACCCGTTTTGACCCCTTTGATGTTTCGTCTACCGGACACGGCACTCATATTGCCGGCATAATAGCGGCCGACGGTATAGGAATTGCACCTGATGTTAAAATCATGGCGATCAAGGTGCTAGGTGAAACGAATACCCTTTCCAATGTGGTAAATGGGATAAATTATGCCATAAAATACAAAGCTGATATAATAAATATGAGTCTCGGTGCATACGGATACACTTCCTCTTTGCAGTCTGCCATTGAACAGGCAAGCGCGAGCGCGCTGTTGTTTGCGGCTGCCGGAAATGAAGGACTTCCAAATAGTACCATAAACGGTATAGAAGGAAAACGCTGTTACCCCGCCTCTTTTACAAATGTAATCGGAGTAATGAACGAAATGGACTATGAGGGCGACTACGGTTGGCTCCATTCCACTTCAAACTGGGACACTTTGACAAATCCAGTTTGCCGGTACGAGCTTATGGCGCCCGGTATGTACATATATTCCACCTTGCCCGGAGGAAATTATGGCAGCCTTTCCGGAACCTCATGCTCTTCCCCTTACGCTGCCGGAGTGGCGGCGTTGGTAGTCGCGAAGCTTAAAGCCGACGGCAATTATTCAATCAACGCGGCAAAGAAGCTTTTGCTAGATTGCGCGCGTATGAAGCTTGGTAAAGTATATAACAATACTGATTTTTATTACGGTGAAATAAATGCATACAACTGCATATCCGATAAGACCGATATATCTTTGAACAAGTTATTGGTTCTTGACAATTGCGCCGAAACCAGTAGCGGCTATGTGTCCTATTTGGGAATAGAGTTAGCCAATTCGGGTGCGGACGCGCAAATTGACTCGATCAGTGTCTCCTGTGATGATGCAAACATTGTTTTTGATAAAGACACAATTACGCTTGATCCCATATGGAGCCTAAAAACTTCAGACAATGGCATTGTCTATGCTGATAACAAAGCTGTTGATGTTAAAAACCCGTTTGTGTTTCATTATATTGACCCTACATACGTAGCTAAAGATATTAATTTTACACTTACAGTGGTAAGCCATGTAACCGGTCAATCTCTGATAGATACCCGTGTTTTAAACACAACTGTCTCGACTTTTGACGAAAGAATGCTACCCTCCACCCTTACAGCTTCCTACGTATTTGTTCCCGGCGGCGAGTATTTTGTACGCGGTCCGATAACTGTTCCGGCAGGCAATGATGTTACCATTCCGGACGGGATAACTTTGACTTTCGGTAAAGGCAATGAGACCAACGCGTATATTTCCGTTGAAGGAAACCTTAATATTTCAGGTGTTAAACTCGGCGCTAATATAACAAATTATGTAAATATCTTTACGTGCGGTGATGGCAAATTCTCCATAAAAGACAGCGAAATAATAAAGCCAAAGCTTACTGTAGATTCCGCCACGGGCTGTACGTTTAGAAACACTTCTCCCGGCCAATATATAATTT
>JAUZPZ010000081.1 GCA_030705675.1 Bacillota bacterium | reverse complement strand
CGGTATTATTATTGTAACTTCTCCTCAGGAGCTGGTTTCAATGATCGTATCAAAAGCTGTAAAAATGGCTAATTCAATGAATATTCCTATTATCGGACTTGTTGAAAACATGAGTTATATAAAATGCCCTGATTGCGGTAAAGAAATGAGCGTTTTTGGTGAAAGTCATATTGATGATCTTGCCAAAGAATACGCTATTCCCGTACTGGCAAAACTTCCTATTGACCCCGCTGTTGCGAAGGCATGTGACGAGGGTAAGGTTGAAACGGTTGTGGGCGAATGGTTAAACGGCGCGGCTGATTTTGTTGCAAATCTTTAAGGAGATGCTTTATTTTGACTAAAATTGATATTTTCTCTGGCTTTTTGGGCGCCGGTAAAACAACCCTTATAAAAAAGCTTGTAAAGGAAGCTTATGCGGGCGAAAAAGTCGTTATTATAGAAAATGAATTCGGGGAAATCGGTATAGACGGCGGTTTTTTGAAAGAGGCGGGAATTGAAATTACCGAAATGAATTCAGGGTGCATATGCTGTAGCCTTGTAGGTGATTTTGGCGAAGCTTTGAAGAAAGTGCTTACCGATATTAATCCCGACAGAATTCTTATAGAACCCTCCGGCGTGGGAAAACTCAGCGACGTTATTAGCGCGGCGCGCGGTGCTACTGAACACGGTGCCATATTAAACAGCTTTACAACGATTGTAGATGCAAATAAATGTAAAATGTACATGAAGAATTTTGGTGAATTCTTTAATGATCAGATAGAACATGCAGGATGCATAATTCTTAGCCATACGGGCAAGGTTTCAGACGAAAAAATTGAATCCTGTGTTCAAATGCTGCATGAACATAACAAAAATGCAGTTATTGTTACCACCTCATGGGAAAAACTGAGTGGCGGTCAGCTTCTTGAAGCAATGGAAAGAACAAACAGTCTTGAAAATGAGCTTGAAGACCTTACTGAAAAGAGTGAAAGTGCTTGCCCTGTGTGCGGACATCATCACCACGACGACGAATGCGAGCACGATGAGCATCATCACCACCACGACTGTGAATGCGACCATGATGAGCACCACCATCACCATGACGACGAATGCACTCATGATGAACATCATCACCATGACGACGAATGTGAGCATGATGAGCATCATCACCATGACGACGAATGTGAGAACGATGAGCATCATCACCACGACTGCGAATGCGCCCACGATGAGCATCATCACGAACATCATCATCACGCTGACGATGTGTTCACTAGCTGGGGCGTTGAAACCACACATAAATTTACTTCACAAAGTATCGAAGATATTCTATTGGATCTCCAGAACTCTGAAAAATACGGCATGGTTCTGCGCGCAAAAGGTATTGTTGACGGGGGCGACGGAGGCTGGATTCATTTTGATTATATTCCGGGAGAGCCTGACGTACGCACGGGCGACGCCGCCATTAACGGAAGATTGTGTGTAATTGGTTCAAAAATTAATAAGGAAGCTGTTGCCGAGCTTTTCGGAGTGTAAAGTCGGAGGAATAAAAATGGAAATTCCCGTATATCTTTTTACCGGTTTTCTTGAGTCGGGCAAAACAAAATTTATTCAGGAAACACTGGAAGACCCGCGCTTTAAAACGGGTGAAAAAACCCTCTTGATTATGTGTGAAGAAGGTGAAACCCAATATGACCCGTCATGTTTTTCTGAGAAAAATGTTGTAATGGAAACAATAGACGACGAGTCAGAGGTTACGCCGCAAAAATTGGCGGCATTTGAAATGAAATATAATCCGAGCCGTGTACTTATTGAATATAACGGTATGTGGATGCTTGACGGCCTGGTTCAGGCAATGCCTGAAGACTGGCTTATATATCAGGAAATAACTTTTGCGGACGCGCGCACTTATAATACTTATAATGCAAATATGCGCAGCCTTGTTGTGGATAAGCTAAACGGCTGTGAGCTTGTTGTTTTTAACCGCTGGAGTCCTGATATAAAGCAGGATGACCTTCATAAAATTGTCCGCGGCATAAGCCGGCGAACGGATATTATTTATGAAGACATAAAAGGAAATGTTCAATATGATGAAATTCAGGATCCTCTACCGTTTGATATAAATGCCCCGGTCATTGAAATTGCTGATAGAGATTATGCTATATGGTATCGTGATTTTTCCGAAGACATGCAGAAATATGTTGGTAAAACCGTAAAATTTAAAGGATTAGCGGGCACAAAAGGCGGAATTCCCTCAAACAGCTTTGTGGTAGGCAGACATGTTATGACTTGCTGTGTTGATGACGTTGCTTTTAAAGGTCTTGTGTGCGTATGCGATAAGCCGCACAATCTCAAAAATCGTACATGGATTACGGTTACGGCAAAGATTTCGATGGGAGAGCATGTGGCGTATAAAGGAAAAGGACCAATTTTGAATTTTATTTCAATGGAGCCGGCGGAAAAGCCGGATCAGGAAGTTGCCACTTTTTATTGATAAACAAATGGGAGTTTCAAGCTGAAAAATTGCAATTTGAAAATGGTAAATTTCAACTTAAAAACTTTAGAATTAGATAATAATTTGCAATTTGCAATTATTTATAAATGCGGATGTGGCGGAATTGGCAGACGCGCCAGATTTAGGTTCTGGTGGCTACGCTGTGCAGGTTCAAGTCCTGTCATCCGCACCAAAAATGACCGTTTTCTTATTGAAAACGGTCGTTTTTATATAATAATTCAATAAAGGTTTGTTTTATAGTTTGGTTGATGGCATAACCGTGAAATCAGATAAAGAACTGATTTTTAAATTTAAGGATGCTTCTAAAATATATTGGGAAACATAAATATAAAACTTAAAATAATATATAATATTAGTAAAACGATTGTATCTCTATTGACTTATTAACAATTTTGTTATATAATTATATTAATAATGTTGTTAATAAGGGAGAAAAGTATGGATGTAAATAAGTTGCTTGAATATGCCATTGCTGAATCACAAAAATTAATTAATAATGATGTATTTTTGGTTAGAGATTTATTTAAGGGATATGAATGGAATAGGATACCAAGAAAAGATAGATTATTACTTGGTACTTTATACTTAAATTATGTCAAACAAGAAAAGTTGGACATTATTCCCTTAGAAAAGACTGCCTCCGGACAACAAAAATATCAATGTATTATTAAACAGTAGTGGCATTAATCTTTCGTGGATTTACAATCGTAATAGATAATGTTATTTATCGTATGGAGGTGTAAATTCATGACAAATAGTGCATATTTCTTTAGAGATATAAACAATTTTGATGAGCTTAATGAGAAAACAAAAAAAGCTTTAAGTGATGGAAGCAGAAGGCAAAAATTTAAAATTATAGTGGAAAAGACTTTAAGTAATGATGACTTTCTTGAATTCCAAAAGTCTTTTATTAGAACGAAAGAATTCATTAAGTTAAATACTTATAAATTAACAATGAATAATGATGCTGAATATTTATGTATTCTTGTTAAAACAGAGCAAATAGATTATGGTATTTTAGTCAATTCTGCTGGATATACCTATGCAAAAAATGTTGCAATTATATGGTTAGGAGAGTAGTATGGAATATAAATATATAGATATTTTTGCAGGATGTGGTGGTTTATCCCTTGGCCTTTGTAACGCTGGTTGGAAAGGTATATTTGCTATAGAAAAAAATAAGGATGCTTTTGAAACATTAAAAGCAAACTTAATAGATAAAAAGCACCATTTTTCATGGGTTGATTGGTTAGGCTTAGAGAATCATGATATAAATGAAATATTAACTAACCAACATGACAATTTGTTAAAATTAGCTGGTAAAGTTCCATTGGTTGTTGGTGGTCCTCCGTGTCAAGGTTTTTCAATGGCTGGTCAAAGAAATAAAAATGATGTTAGAAATAAATTGGTTCATTCTTATATAAATTTTATAAAAATTGTTAAACCTACATATTTGTTTTTTGAAAATGTACATGGGTTTACAGTTGGGTTCAAAGATAAAAATAATAAAAAGGCAAAGCCTATGTCTTCATACATAGTTGCAGAATTAAAAAAAATTGGATATAGTATTTCAAGTGATGTTATAGATTTATCTGATTATGGTGTTCCGCAAAAAAGGAAAAGATTTATACTTGTAGGATCATTAAATAACGATCCTAAGGATTTTTTCATAATTTTAAAAGAACAAAAAAAAGCGTTCCTAAAAGGGAAAAAACTTCCTAATTTTAATAGCGTTGAAGATGCAATAGGTGACTTACTATACCGAAATGAAAGAATACCTTGTCCTGATAGTAAAGGATTTTTTTCAGGTACTTATGGATTGGCCGTTTCAAAATACCAAAAGTACATAAAAAAAGGAATTAAATCAGAGCAAAATCCTGATAGTCATCGATTTGCAAAACATAAAAAAGATACGATAATATTATTCAACAAAATGCTAAATGAATGTCAACATGGGAAAAGACTATCTACAAAAAACACTCAATTAGAGGGATTCAAGCGTAGAGGAATAACGATATTAGTGGCAAGTAAACCGTGCAACACCATTACCTCTCACCCTGATGACTATTTACATTACAGTGAACCTCGTATATTGACAGTTAGAGAATGTGCGCGCATACAATCTTTTCCGGATTGGTATGAATTTAAAGGCAAATACACTACCGGAGGATCATTAAGGAAAATAGAAGTTCCAAGATATACACAAGTAGGCAATGCGATACCTCCGCTATTTGCTGAACAAGTTGGTTGCGCATTAATAAAAATGATGGAGAATGATTTAAATGGAAAATCTATCTTTTAGAATTAGTTCAGGTCTTAAGAATATAATTGGAAGAGAATTAATTACTGACAAAGTGATCGCTATTTTTGAGCTTGTAAAAAATTCTTATGATGCTGGTGCTAATAGAGTAGACATATCATTTAATAATGTTTATTCAAACGATGCAAACATTGTAATTTCCGATGACGGCTATGGTATGAATAAAGAAGATTTAATTAACAAATGGCTATTTGTAGCCTATTCAGAGAAAAAAGCGTACCGGAATACTACATATCTTGACAATTTAAACAGAAATCGAACTTACGCTGGAGCCAAAGGTGTAGGTCGTTTTTCATGTGATAGATTAGGGCATTCATTAAAATTATTTAGTAAAAAAGAAGATGAAACAAAATCTAATGTTTTAATTGTTGATTGGGATGAGTTTGAGAGAGATTCTAAAAAAGAATTTATTGATATACTCGTTCGACATGAGTATGTTAACAATCTGCCAAGCGGAAATCGACATGGAACATCAGTTATTATTAGTGGTTTAAGAGAAGAATGGACAAGAAATGATATTATTGAATTGAAGAAATCTTTGGCAAAATTAATTAATCCGTATGAAAATGAAGATGATATATTTGAAATATTTTTATGTTGTAATGAAGAAATAAAAAATGATAGTAAACAAAAAAGTGATAGGTTAAAAATAAATGGAAAGTTAAAAAACTATGTTTTTGAAACTCTTAATTTGAAAACAACACAAATTTCCGCAACTATTTCAGAAGACGGTAAATCTATAACAACAAAAATGTTTGATAGAGGAATTTATTTGTTTGAAATAAGTCAAAAGAGTAACTTCGTTCATTTAAAAAATATTGTAATTGCACTATTTTATTTAAATAAAGCCGCAAAAATAAATTTTCGCAAAATTATGGGTGTGTCACCAAAAGAATTTGGTTCTATTTTTGTTTATAAAAACGGATTTAGAATTATGCCTTATGGCGAACCAGGTGCCGATGTATTTAGTATTGATAGAAGAAAAACGCAAGGGTATAATCGTTACTTGGGAACAAGAGACCTTATGGGAAGAATACTTGTTTTAGGTGATAATTCTGACTTTATCGAAACATCGAGTAGGGATGGAGGATTTATCAAAACACAAGCTTTCGATGAATTATATGATTTTTATATGAAGTTTGCGCATATACCCTTAGAAAAATATGTAGTAGAACTTATTAAGTGGGGAGACGAATCCGAATTTGGACAAGCTGCTGTATCTCCAGATGATATTAGAGAAGAAATAGTAGGATATATAACAAACTACGAAAAAAAAGGTGAATTGATTTCTGTTGATATTAATCAAAATTTGACTAATCTAATTGAAGAAAACAAATCAAAAAAAAGCACAGATACCATATCAGAACTACGGAATATCGCACAACAATACAAAGATAAAGATTTGGATAAAATTGCTCAACAAGTAGAAACGCAAAGCAAACGGCTGCTTAAAGAACGAAAAGAATTATCCAAACAGATTGATGAAACTTCTGAAAAACTCGAAAAAAAGGAAAGTGAATTAGAAACAACTAAAAAGCAAGCATTATTTTTAAGAGGTCTTACTAATCCGAAATATGAAAATGCAACCGAATCTTTACATATGATGAATACATATGCTAAAAGCATTAAACTTAATATAAATAAAATCATTAAAGAAATTGATTGTTCATCAGATAAATTATTAGCTGATAAATTGAAAAAAAATATATATGAAATTGTAAAAGCCATTCAAAAAATAAATGGAACATATACATTTGCATTTTCAGCTGACTATGACATAAGAAAACAAATACAAGTTGTTAATTTGTATAATTTTATTACTGAGTATATAGATAATGCTTTATTTTCTAAAACTGGTGAATTTATTAAAATCAATGTAAATGCAGAGTTGTTGGATTGTCAGGTAAAAATTAATCCGTTAGAATTTAGTATGATAATAGAAAACATTATTTACAATTCGTACAAAGCAAACGCTCAAAACTTAAATATTAACATTATCAATGATGATAATTTTGTCATAATAGACTTTTGTGATGATGGTGTTGGTCTAAGTAATAAAATTGATGATCCTCAGCGGGTGTTTGAATTAGGTTTTACTACTACTGGTGGCACAGGAGTGGGATTGTCATATGCTAAAAAAACTGTTGAAAAATGGGGCGGTACTATATACTTATCTAAAAATCAAGATAAAGGATTTTCTATAATTGTGAGGTTGAAAAATGAACACTGATTTTAATATATTATGGTTTGAAGACAATGATGAATGGTATTCCGCCACAGAAGATGATTTGAAAGAATATATAGAAACATTATGCTTTAGACCATGTTTCACAAGATGTAGCAGTATACCAAATGAAGAAATAAAAGATATCATTAATGATAAAACCTATGATTTAGTGTTTGCTGATTTGAATTTAGACGAAGGTAAAAAAGGAAATTCAGCCATTCAATTAATAAGAGAACATAATATATTAGCTGATGCTTTGTTTTATTCTACAGATGGCATAGATAAAATAAAAACAGTTATGAAAGCTGAAGCTCTTGAAGGGGTCTATTTAAGTGACAGGGGAGAAATATTTTTCCCTAAGAATGCAAAAAGGTTAATAGATAAGGCAGTTAGACGCTCCGAAGACATTTTAAATGTTAGAGGAATGTTAATGGATAATGTAAGTGAATTTGATGAAAAACTAAAAGATACTATAAAAAAGTTTTTATCACTTTCGGGAGACGAAGAAAAAACCAAATTGGATAAATATGCTTATAATAAAGTAAAAGAACAGATATCAGAAAATACAAAGAAAATTGAAGAGTTAAAAGTCGGCTTTATTTTAAATGCATTAGATAACTCTTTTATCATAGATTCTTATAAACTATCTATGATTGTAAATAAAATTTTCAAAGATTATTACCCTAAATACACAAACATGATAGATTTTCATGAAAATTATAAAGAAAAAGTATTAAAAGAAAGGAATCAGTTAGCACATTCTAAAAAAGAGCCAGAGGCTAATGGAGTTTTTTATTTTATAGATAAAGATGGAAAACGCACGGATTACAATTCGGCAAAATGTCGTGAACTTAGATTGAACCTTAATACATATAATAAACTTTTAAATGAGGTAATTGATGTTATAAAATAAAATGCCCCATAGGGGGGATAATGTTATCAAACATTTCGGCGAAATGCCCCTTTCACTTTGCAAAAAGGTATATTATGCGAAATTGTATTAAAGATATGAACACACAAAAAAGTCGCTATTTAAGCGACTTTTTTTATGCCGTTTTTTCCGTTTACACGATTTTATCCAAAATTTTAAGGCTCTTTATCAGCAGTTAGGGTAAAAATCCTTTTCATAAAATTGAATATGGTGTTTTTGTCCCTCGTATTTAGTTATATAGTACGAAGGACATTTGCTATTGAAAGATATGTAAAATCTGTTTTCTGAACCTTTCAAAATTTCTGTAACCGTATGCGTTACGTTTAATGAGTTTGATTTTGTTGTTTACGCCGTCAGTAAATCCGTATATTTAGATCTCTGAATATATTAAAAATGGTGACAAACCAACGCAAATGCGGCGGCTTGTCACCATGAAAATAATTAAAAAATGTTGTTCGGACAGTAATAAAGGGATTTAAAAATATCACACGGAATGCTTTTTCAGCAAATCGGCATTCCAGCCTGCTTTGATGTATGCACCTTTGAATGTAGTATTAAATACTTCTTCCGTCGCAGGCTGATGGAAAGCGTCTATAATCTTTTTGAAAATCTTAACACGATCCGCTTTTTTCAAGTCTTCTGAT
>JAUZPZ010000080.1 GCA_030705675.1 Bacillota bacterium | reverse complement strand
CCCCGCCTACACCTGTGTCATAAAGCAGCGCCGTAATTACTTCCTCCGCTTGTGGAGTTGTAAAAATTGTAACTTCTGTCCAGTTCATTTATTATTTCTCCTTTGGATTGTTTATCATGTCCATTATACCAAAAAAAACCGGTCTTTGCAATAGGAACAGTTCAAAAAATAAGGCTGCACCACAAATTTAATTGTGATACAGCCCTCAATTAAAAAACAAAATAAATTCCACTTATTTTTAAACGACATAGATATTTTATTAGGCAAGTATTATGTACTTGTTTTATAATACCTTATTTTATATACGCCGCCATAATATCGCTGTAAGCCCAATGAGTTATCAAATCACTAAACACCGGCGGAACTGATACACCCTTTATTCCGATTATACGATTAATTATTGTTACAAATTCTGCTCTTGTCATCTTTTGATTAGGCTTAAATGAGCCATCCTCATAGCCTTTTATATAGCCAAATTTCATAAGCTTCACAATATATCCGTCTGCCCAATGACCTTTGGTATCTGAAAATGTGTTCTCGCCATCTTTTATATCAAGTTTTAAGATATTTGACATAATCTTTACAAATTCAGCTCTTGTTAAGCCTTGCTCGCCTCTAAACGTACCGTCCTCAAACCCATCAATAATACCTGCTCCCGCAAATAGATTTACTAAGTCTAGGTAGGTATCGGTTACATCAGAAAATATTTTATTCGTTGGAACTTTTTCGATATTTAATAGGTTAGCCAAACTTTCAATCGTTTCATACCGTGTAATATCCTGATCCGGTTTAAATGTGTTATCTTTATATGCTTTAATATATTTTGTTTCGTTTGCTTTTTTTATAAACTCAATTTTTGCAGGACGCACCGTGTAAGTATATGTTGCGACGCTGCTGCCGCCTATAAACGCTTTGATCACTGTATCTTTATCAATTACAATTGGTTTTTCGTATAGTATGCTTTTTGTTGTCGGAGTTTCTCCGTCTGTTGTGTAATAAATTTTGCCGTCTTTTAATGTAGTCGAAAGAGTTACTATGCTACCTATTGCTATTACGCCTGATTTTATACTTGCAACAGGCGAGGGGGTATATTTCCTTCCACCTTTGCCGGAGAAACTTGTGCGAACTATTACGGTTGAACCGTCTGTCCATTGGTCATTCGCGTCTCCTGCCTGTATCTTAAAGATATAGCTTGTGGCAGGGGTTAATCCTGTAATATTGTAGCTGTTTTCTGTCCCTGCTAAGGTTTGAATAAGCACATCATCTTGATACAGCTTATACCCTGTTACCGCTGTATCATCTGCTGCCGGCGTCCAGTTTAAATTAGTCGTTGACCGTGTTGTTTCGCTTGCTGTCAGCTCTGAACCGGTGGGCCATGTTGGCGGGTTCATAACCACCTGCGTTACCGTAAAAGTCACCGGGCTCATATTATCGGCAACTATTGTTACATCGGCGAGATGAACTCCTTCTGACAATCCGTCCTTTGCTGTTATTGTAAAGGTTGCAGATTGCATATGGCTATCAAGCGTTGTAACTAATGGCTGCGTAATTTCAAAATTGCCCGCATTATCTCCGCTTAAAGCTACAGAAATATTATCTATATTACCCGAGCCTGTTTTTTCTATTGTAATTGTTTTTATTTCCCGTGTATCGGTTGCATAGCCTTCCCGAAGTTCGTTCATGGTCTGATCTGATATTTCTCTTATCGTATAGTTTAATGCCATCCACTGTGCATATAAAATTACACCTTCAGTACCATAAGCAAAAGTGTCGTTTTCTACATAGGATTCTCCACTTCCATCCGGCTCCGTATTCCAACCGGTAAATATATAGCCTTCCTGTATAAGGTTTCCCGTATTCCCAAACACTGTTACGTTATCATATTGATTGTATGTATTACTGTCCGTCGGAACATCCCCTGCGGTTGCGCCATTTCCATTATAAGTAATGCCATTGCCACCTCTTAATCTGAGTACCAAATGCAATGTTGATTCTTTCTGGACATTATAATCCGCAAGAGTTCTGCCGTCTTCCAGTTGTTTCCCTGCAAATATGAGCTGCTGCTGTTCAGGAGGTATTCCTTCCTTATCCTGTATTTTTTGTTTTACATTTTTTATTGAATCCGAAGGTTCAACTTCAAGTGTTATTGTTTTTCCTGTTAGAGTCTTAACAAATATTTGCATTGCAAAAACTTGCATGGAAAAAGTTAATGTAAATACTATTACTAATAAAATCGAAGTATATTTTCTAAGACGGCAACTTCTACCCATTGAATACTCTCCTTTTAAGCAAATTATTTTACTGTACCATCCAATTAATGCTTTATCACGCGAATATATGCAGCATATTATCTAAATTGAGCTTGCTAAAATTATATCAAAATATTTCCAATAAGTCAAGTTCATCAAAAAAACAAAATTTTGCATTTTTCCCAATGATATGTATAAAAAAGCATCTAACCCATAAAATTTAGATGTTCATTAATGGTCAATGGAAATGGTACAAATTTGTCGACAATGTTCAGCTACTTGGGCTGTATATTTCAAATAGTCCTGATTAAATTTTTCTTTAATTTGCAAACTAATATGCCTTTAATTAAAATTAACAGTTGAATATTTGCTTTATATGTGATATACTTATTAAAAAATATAGTGCATAAGTATAAGATACTGCAAGACGCATCTTATTATTAAAATAACATACAGCATGTAAAAACTCAACCGCGTATTTTTCAGTAAGTGTTGTATACCGTTATTTTAGGCTATATTTATAGTAACGTTCATTTTAACTCTGTTTGTGGGACACAAGTTTGCTTATAGTTTAAACAGTGGGTGTGAAGGCTCGCTGTCTATTTTTTTGCTTAATTTATGAATTATTCCGGTTTCACGGAACCGCTATAATTTTAATTATAAAAACAATAAATAAAAATAAATAATTACCTTTTAATATGCAAGGTAAAAGAAAAGGATTTCCATGAATTTTAACAATTTCGCACTTTCCAATGAACTAAAAAGAGCTATCGAAGAGCTCGGATACACTGAGGCAACGGAAATACAAGAGCAGGCTATTCCCGCTATTTTAGAGGGAAAAGATATTCTCGGATTAAGCGCGACAGGCAGCGGCAAGACCGCAGCCTACGGTTTGCCGGCACTTGAATCGATTGATATCTCTATGGATGCAAAATATCCCCAGGTTTTAATTTTAAGCCCAACCAGAGAACTTGCTATGCAGGTTACTGACGAACTGCGTAAGTTTTCTAAATATAAAGAACGTACTCATATCGTTCCGGTTTACGGTGGACAGCCAATCAATCGACAGGTAGCCCTCATCCGCAGTGGTTGTCAAATTGTTGTGGGTACACCCGGCCGAATTATGGACTTATTAGATCGCCGTATTTTAAAATTTACTGCTCTTAAAACCGTAATTTTGGATGAAGCCGACGAAATGCTGAATATGGGATTTCGCGATGATGTTGAAAAGATTCTTTCCGACGCTCCACAGCCGAGGCAAACGCTTTTGTTTTCTGCAACTATGCCGAAAGCTATTATAGAAATTACTCGAAAATTTCAAAACGATCCGGTAAACGTTAAAATCAAGAGCACTCAAATGGCTGCGGTAAATATTGAGCAGTCGTTTTTTGAGGTTGCAAAAGGGCATAAAAAAGATGCTTTGTCTCTTTTGTTGCAATATTATCAGCCAAAATTATCATTGGTTTTTTGCAATACAAAAAAAATGACAGATGAAGTAGCTGCTAATCTGAAAGAATGTGGCTATGCTGTTGAAGCTTTACATGGAGATATGAAGCAAGAGCAGCGCGCCCAAGTTATGAATCGCTTTAAAAACCGTGCATTTAAAATTTTGGTAGCAACAGATGTTGCTGCACGGGGTATTGATGTGAATGACATTGAAATAGTATTTAACTATGATTTGCCGGAAGATTTTGAATATTATATCCACCGTATCGGTAGAACTGCGCGCGGCGGAAAAGAGGGAAAATCCTTCACACTGATTGAAAATGCAAAACAATATTCTTTTCTGCAAAAAATTGCCAGCTATACCAACTCAACCATCACTAAAAGGATAATGCCGACCGTAGTCGGAATTAAAAACCAAATTGCGGACGAGTTCCTTGCTAAAATACGCACTTTTGCCCAAGCCCAAGATTGTACCAAATGCGCTCCACAGCTTAATACCCTGCGCGAAGGCGGAATGTCCGACAGCGATATTGCTGCTGTTCTTTTACAAATGTTCTTGAATGAAAAGTTGCTGAAAAAGGGTACTATAGATGTGCCGGTAGCGGCAATTCGCAAAGCAAATTCCGTTGAAAGCGAAAAAAGCGGACGCGGTAATGATAAACGTGGCGAACGCAAACAAAACGAAAAGGCTCAAAAGAAATTTGAAAATGTTCCAATGGAAATTATTACAATCTCGATTGGCAGAAAAGATAAAGTAGCTCCCAAACACATTTTAGGTGCCATTGCGGGCGAAAGTGGTTTGCCTGGAAGCATTATGGGAAGCATTGATATTCAAAATAACCTTACTACCGTAGAAGTGCCCGAGCAATTTAAAACACGAATTATTAAAGCATTGAACCAAAAAACCATTAAAGATAAAAAGGTTACAGTTAAATAATCATTATGATACAGATAGCATAGCTTTCTATTACACAGGCACGCATTATACTTAGAAAACTACACCCCGGTAACCCTTAAAACTAAAAGCGCGGAATGTAATTCTATTACTCTAGATGCAAAATCTAACGATTTAGATAAAAGCGGACTTTCCATGGTAACATCACCTCACAATTTTATTATACATTTAAAACTGCTTTTCGTTAAGAAAAGCTACATTTTCTCTTCGCTATTATCTTTTATCTATTATCTTAAAAAGGCATTTTAGAGAAAAGTGAGGAGAGAAAAATGAATAGATAATAGTACAAAACAAAAAGACAACTTCTTTTTCAGAAATTGTCTTTTTGTTTTGTGAGCGGCTGACAAAATAGATGCAGTAACTTTCGAGTGAAAAAAATCGCCTTTATAATGGACAGCTGCATATCGTACCTTGATGAAAGAGTATTTTCCAACAATCATCTTCTTTTTTCCAGATGGAGGTACGTCTTGCATATCTGTCATATAATTTTTCATACGAAACATAATGAACTATAAAGACGCCTTCACACAACTCTTCTTTGGAGAAATCAAGAATATCAACATCCCTATCATTCTTCATGTTTAACAAAAAATCAATGACTTCACTTCTTGTATATACATTTCCTGATTGGCCGTATTCAACAAAGTTTAAACATATTCTTTTTTCCAAATTCTCAATATTATTACAGAATTCTGCAATAAAGAAATCATATTCATACTGAAGTATTAAGTCGTGCATTCCAATCGCATCCTTCGCATCATGAAATAATTTAAAATTATAACTTCGTACTTGATTGTATTATAACATCATAATATACTTGATTATACCATTATCTTTCCATATTTTGCAATACAAAAAAGATGCCGAAAAATTATGTGCAACAATATAATCTTCCATTCCTTTCACCTCAATATAATCATACCATTAATATCCAAATAATGCAATAAAAAAGACATCGAACAAAATCCGACATCTTTCGATTGGTGCGGCTAAGAGGACTTGAACCTCCATGAAATTGCTTTCACATGGACCTGAACCATGCGCGTCTGCCAATTCCGCCATAGCCGCATATTTCAACTAGCTTATATATTTTATCACAGATTAAATTTATTGTCAATACCAAAAGACAAATAATTTATATAATTTAGGTTGCAACAGGGGTGCTATATTCCCGCCTGTCCTGTTACAATACTTTAAAAGAGTAACTGAACAGGCAGAATAACAACTTTACAACTATGTTTAAAAATTATAAATGTCGGTACACCGCAAAAACCGGACTAATTCGAAATAAGCCGGTATGTCTTATATTTATAATATCATCCTCTGTACATCCCAAATATAACGCCGGTTTTTTTAGCCCCTATTCCGGCACCCCCATAGACATTGCATAGTATAACCCTTTATTCGCCATAAGCTCGTCATGCGTACCCTGCTCCACAATTCCTTCCCGTGTAAGGACGATTATATTGTCAGCATCACGTATCGTAGAAAGCCTATGTGCTACAACAATAGTTGTTCTTCCCGCTGAAAGCTCTTTAAGCGATTGCTGGATTTGCATTTCCGTCACATTATCCAGCGCGCTTGTAGCTTCATCCAGTATAAGCACTGGCGGATTTTTAAGAAACGCCCTTGCTATCGCAATCCTTTGTTTTTGTCCGCCGGAAAGTTTTACTCCATGTTCTCCTATGTAAGTATCATATCCATTAGGGAGATTTTCAATAAACGCATCTATTTTAGCAAGTTTTGAAGCTTCTATCACTTCATCACGCGTGGCGCCGGTCTTGCCGTAAGCTATATTTTCATAAATCGTACCCGTAAACAAAAATACTTCTTGCTGAACTATCCCAATATTTTTACGAAGGGATTTAATGCTGATGCCGCGTATATCCTTCCCGTCGAGGGTAATGCTTCCCTCTGAAATATCATAAAACCGTGGAACGAGATGGCATACCGTGGTCTTGCCTCCGCCCGATGCACCAACGAATGCGACAGTCTTTCCGGCAGGAATAACAGCACTTATTCCACTGAGCACATCTTCTCCCTCACTATACGCGAAGCTTACATTTTCAAAGCAAATTTCACCTTTTACATCCTCTATATCAATGGCATTCTCCGTATCCTTTTCCGGCTGTTCGGCCATGATTTCGCGAAACCGCTTATATCCTGAAAGTCCGTCCTGATACTGTTCTATAAACCCAATAAGCCTCTTTATAGGGGACATAAACATATTGACATACAGAAGGTAAGCGACAAGTCCTCCAAAGTCTATTTTACCCCGGCTTAAAAATATTCCGCCGGCAATTATTACCACAACATTCATAAAATCAAGAATAAAATTGTTGCCGCTGAAAAACTGCGCCATTGCTTTATAAGAACGTTTGCGCGCCTTAACAAAGTTTGCGTCGTTTTCCTTAAACTTCTTCATTTCATACTCGTCGTTTACAAAGGATTTAGCAACTCGTATTCCAGAAATACTATTTTCAAGATTTGCGTTTACCTCGGCTATTTCTATTCTCGTCTGTTTAAACGCCGCAGACATTTTAAGCCGTATTTTCGCTGTAAATACTATAAGAAGGGGCAAAAAGGCGAATATAATAAACGTCAGATACCAATTTATTGACCCCATCATTATAAACGCGCCTATCAACATTACCAAAGAGAGAAATAAGTCCTCCGGCCCGTGATGCGCCAGCTCGGATATTTCCATCAGATCGTTGACTATCCTTGACATAAGCACGCCTGTTTTATTATCATCAAAAAATGAAAAGGGCAGTTTTTGAAAATGCTCGAAAATCTCACGGCGCATATTCGACTGAATTCCTACCCCGACAAAATGCCCATAATACTGAATAAAATAGTTAAATCCCATTTTAAGTATGTAAAGCACAAGCATAATCATGCCCACTAAAACAAGCTTGTTTATAAGTCCGTGTGGTATGTAATCGTTTATCATCACCCTGGTTATCATAGGATAATATAAATCGCACATTGATGCAAGAAACGCGCACACCATGTCCGCTATAAAAAGACCGCGGAACGGCTTATAGTAACCTACAAAATCCTTGAACATGTTACTCCTCCCCGTTCATTTTTAGCTTTTCCGCCTGATCGGCGGTTATAAGAGAGTCTATTATCTCGGTAATATCACCATTTAAAATTGACTCAAGTTTGTAAAGGGTCAGACCGATACGATGGTCAGTTACCCTGCCTTGAGGATAGTTATAGGTTCTTATCCTTTCGCTTCTGTCCCCTGTGCCCACCAGACTTTTTCTTTCCGCCGCCAACTCCTTCTCCTGCTTTTGAAGCATTTCTTCATAAACACGCGAACGCAAAATTTTCATAGCCGCTTCTTTATTCTGATGCTGAGAACGCTCAGATTGGCAAGCTACGACAATTCCTGTGGGCATATGCGTAATACGCACTGCTGATTCCGTTTTATTAATATGCTGACCGCCGGCACCGCTCGCGCGGTAAACGTCAATACGGAGATCCGTATCGTTTATTTCCACATCCACATCTTCAACCTCCGGCAGTACCGCAACTGTGATAGTTGACGTGTGTATACGCCCCTGTGACTCTGTCTCCGGGACGCGCTGAACCCTATGCACGCCACTTTCATATTTAAGGCGGGAATATACTCTGTTTCCTGAAATTTGGAAAACTAATTCTTTAAATCCGCCAAGCCCCGTTTCATTTTGATCCATTATCTCAATTTTCCAGCGGTTATTTTCAGCGTACATTGAATACATTCTGAAAAGCGCAGCAACAAAAAGCGCCGCCTCGTCACCGCCGGCCCCCGCACGGATTTCAACGATTACATTCTTCTCGTCATTCGGGTCCTGCGGCAAAAGCAGAATTTTCAAATCACGAGCAGTTTCTTCTATACGTTGTTTGGCGTCTTCCATTTCCATTTCCACCATATCGTGAAAGTCTCTGTCCAGCTTTTCATCAAGCATTTCTTTTGCTTCGGCAAGATCCGCCTCTGCCTTTTTATGCTCTCTGAATTTCTCAACAATAGGAGTAATCTG
>JAUZPZ010000008.1 GCA_030705675.1 Bacillota bacterium | reverse complement strand
TTTTCGGAAAAGTGTAACCAATCATTGACAATTGAACACTGAGCAAATAAAATTCATTAACTTAGCACTTGACAAAATTTAGTACATATGATATACTGGATATATTCTCTTTGCGCTGCATATCAATCTACAGTACAAACTGAGCAGGCGATGAACTGGTGAAAAGCTGGTTCGTGGGGCTGGGCTGGAAACGGCAACAGGACTATAATTTTGAATTATAACACCTGTGGGACAGTAAAATGTTCTACGGGTGTTTTTTGTTTGCCCACAGAATATCAACTGAAAGAATGCTATGCCATAGAGCTATCTAAAAAACTTTTTTAAAAGCAAAACGGAGGTAACTTTTTATGACAGAACAAAACAAGGTTTTACAAGGGCTAACTACTGATCAGGCAAAAAAATTGCAAGAACGTTATGGCAAAAACGAACTCACAAACGAAAAGAAGGAGAATTTCTTTTTTAAAATCCTTCATGTAATTTGTGAACCTATGTTTCTACTGCTAATTATCGCGGCAGCAATCTACTTTATTCTGGACGAGCCTCGTGATGGGGCTATTATGCTTATCTTTGTTATTGGTATTATAAGTATCGACGTTATTCAGGAATGGAAAACAGATAAAACATTAAATGCATTAAAAAACCTGTCTGCACCTCATGTAACCGTAATTCGTGACGGGGCTCAGCAAGTAATTGCGAGTGCTGATTTAGTTCCGGGCGATGTTATGCTGATTGCTGAAGGGGTAAAAGTGCCGGCTGACGGAAAAGTAATGAAATCAAGCACATTATGTATTGATGAATCATCACTTACCGGTGAGGCGGAGGGTGTTTGGAAAACTACAGAAGAAGATACAAGGTCTGATTATTGGCGCAATGATTATTGCTATGCCGGTACACTTGTAACGCAAGGAACGGGAACTATTTTAGTTGATAAAATTGGTACTGAAACAGAATACGGTAAAATCGGTAAGAATGTTGCTCAGGCACCCGAGAACCCTACTCCGCTTCAAAACCAAACGGGAAAGCTAGTGAAGTTAAGTGCAGGTATTGCGGCAGTATTATTTGCATTGGTCGTAATAATAACATATTTTAATATTCCCGACCATTTATTTATTGGCAGAATTACAGAAAGCATACTTTCGGGTATTACCCTTGCAATGGCAATGATACCTGAAGAATTCCCTGTGATTTTAACTGTGTTTTTATCTATGGGAGCATGGCGTCTTGCTAAAAAGAAATCCTTGGTTAGGAAGCTTCCTTCGGTTGAAACCTTAGGTGCAGTTTCTGTTTTATGTGTTGATAAAACAGGCACAATTACTATGAATAAAATGACAGTTCGTGATATATGGAGTTTAGGTGGTGATAATGAGCGATTATCACAGGTTATGGGCATGGGATGTAAGTCGGATGCCTATGATCCTATGGAAAAAGCTATGATAACATATTGCGAAGAACAAGGCGTTACAAGAAATATGCTTTTTGGCGGAGAACTTATAAAAGAATATGCTTTTACAGACGAACTTAAAATGATGGGGCATGTTTGGAAAAATGATGGCAAAACCGTTGTTGCGGCAAAAGGTTCTCCCGAACGTATCTTAACAATATGTAATTTAACGGATGATGAAAGGAAGTCAGCCGAAGAGAAAATCATTGAAATGTCAAAACAGGGGTTGCGGGTTATTGCCGTGGGCGAAATGACATTTAGCGGTGAAAACGAAATACCTGAAAAGTTAACTGACTGCATACTTACCTTATGCGGTTTAGTTGGTCTTGCTGATCCGCCAAGAGAATCAGTGAAACAAGATATTAAAAAATGCACAAAAGCAGGCGTACGCGTTGTTATGATTACGGGTGATAACGGCATAACCGCAAGCTCCATAGCAAAACAAATCGGTATGCCAAACAGTGACCATATTATTACGGGCGATGAGCTAAGCAAAATGAGTGATGATGAGCTTCGTGAAAAAGTCAAAGATGTAAGTGTTTTTTCTCGCGTTATTCCCGAACACAAAATGAGAATAGTAAAAGCGTTTAAGGAAAATGGAGAAATTGTTGCAATGACAGGCGACGGGGTTAATGATGCACCTGCTCTAAAGTATGCTGATATTGGTATTGCAATGGGAAAACGTGGCTCTGAGGTTTCAAGAGAGGCTGCGGATTTGATACTTTTAGATGATAACTTTTCTACAATTGTTGATACCATTAAGGATGGCAGAAGGATTTATGATAATATTAGAAAAGCAGTTGGTTATGTCTTTACAATTCATATACCAATAGCTTTTGCTTCGCTCTTAGCACCACTTTTGGGAATAGCACCTAAAAGTTTATTTTTGTTACCGTTGCATGTTGTGCTATTAGAATTAGTGATTGATCCTACTTGTTCGATTGTTTTGGAACGTCAACCTTCGGAACATGATATTATGAATCGCCCACCGCGTAGTAGAAATGACAAAATATTAACCGTAAAAACACTGCTCAAGAGTGCATTGCAAGGATTTTCAATATTTGCAGCATCATTTGGAACCTATTATATGGTCTTAGTAAAGAATCCTGATAATGCATCCATTGCAAGAGCTATGGGACTTTGTGTTATTCTTCTTGCTAATGTATTATTGGTTCAGGTGAATAGCTCAAATACAGAGTTTGCAACAAAAACCTTTACTTCTCTTATAAAAGATAAGGTTATGTGGGCTGTAAGTTTAGGTACAATAACAGGAATTTTAATAATGCTATATACTCCAATGTGCTCATTTTTAAAGCTTGCTCCACTATCATTAAATCAGTTTTTGACTGTTGTGGGAATTGCAATCGTTGCTGCTGCATGGTACGAACTTGTGAAGCTATTTAAATATTTAAGAAACAGGGTATTTGCCGTAAACAACTAACATAAACTAGGGGGTTCACTAAACAATAAAGACCTTTTTCCTGAAGCGAAAAAGGTCTTCTTTATTGTTTAGTATAGTTTATCCAAATAAATGGAATGTAAGGAACATGGTCGCCATGATAGAGGATACCAAAGATACAACCGTTACCTGTGTATTGATGGACGGCCCGGCAGTATCTTTAAACGGATCGCCCACGGTATCTCCAACAACCGCGGATTTGTGCGTATCTGAGCCTTTGCCGCCCTCGTTGCCGGCCTCAATATATTTTTTTGCATTATCCCAAAGTCCGCCCGAATTAGACATAAATAATGCTAGCAGTAATCCGCTGACAATGTTACCTGTCAAAAATCCGCCGATTGCTTGAACACCGCCGATAAAACCAACCAGTATCGTTACAACGATGGACATTAGCCCCGCGGGTATTAATTCTTTCAATGCGCCGATTGTGGCAATATCAATACATTTTTCATATTCGGGAACAACGCCCTGTTTGCCTTCCTTCAGCCCTAAGATTTCCCTAAATTGTCTGTGGATTTCATCAACCATACGCTGTGCGTTTCTGTCCACACCCAGCATCAGCATAGCCGAAAATATCGCAGGAATCGCGGCTCCAATGAGCAAACCGAAAAAGACCAGCGGATTCATAATATCAAAGCTTGTTATTTTTTCAAGCCCTTTTTCAACCGCAGCGGCATTGACCTCACTCATAAACGCACCGAGCAGCGCAATAATGGTAAGCCCGGCAGCGCCGATGGCAAATCCCTTTGTAATTGCCTTTACTGTATTTCCGGCACTGTCCAATTCATCAGTAATTTTTAAGACCTCATCGCCTAAATCACCCATTTCGGCAAGCCCTCTAGCATTGTCGACGATTGGACCGTAGGCGTCATTAGAAATGATCATACCGACAATAGACAGCATCCCCATAGCTGCCATGGCTATGCCGAACATGGCGTAACCTTCGCCAATGGGCGCGCAAATATTGTATGCAAGCAAAGCGGAGATTGCGATGCCGGCCATAGATGGCAAAATACTTAAAAATCCGTATGATACTCCTGATAATATGGTGAAAGCCGGCCCTGATTTTGAAGCTTTTGCAACATATCGTACAGGTTTTTTGGAATCGTTGGTAAAATAATCGCTGGCGATACCAATGACAACGCCCACAAGAAGACCGACGGCTGTTGCACCCCATATACGCCATCTGAATTGGAATAACCATGTAGCCGCCGCGGTTAAAATGGCGAAAATCACCGTGGTAATATATGTGCTTCCGTTCAGCGCCTTGGTAGGATCTCCTTTTTTGCCCATGCGTGCTGAAATGACGCCGATTGCTGAGGATAAAAGACCCAGTGATGCATAACAAAATATCATTGCAATATTTAAGAAACCACCGCCCGACTTGTCCAATGCCATTGCCATAACAAGGGCTGCTGCCATGGAGGCAACATTCGAGTCAAACAGATCTGCGCCCATACCGGCAACATCGCCAACATTATCCCCGACATTGTCTGCAATTACCGCCGGATTCCGTGGATCATCTTCGGGAATTCCAAGCTCCACTTTACCAACCAGATCTGCACTGATATCTGCTGTTTTCGTGAAAATGCCGCCACCTGCTTTGGCAAATAACGCAAGCGAACTTGCACCAAAGCTAAATCCTAAAACTGCGCTGGCATCGTGGGTTAATACATATACAAGTGTTACTCCCAAAAGACTTGTGCCCACAACAGACATGCCCATTACCGCGCCGCCTCTAAAGCCAACCAAAAACGATGGTTTAATACCCTTTGTCGCGGCTTCTGCCGCTTTCATATTGGCAATGGTGGCAACCATGATACCAATTTTACCGGCCAGCGCGGATAGCACCGTTCCAAAAATATATGCCAGAGCCATTATTATATTTTTTTTCGGATCTCCCATCCATATGGGTTGCGGCAAAAACAATAATATCAATAGTGTGACGACACCTGCAAAGCGAGCGAGAACTGTGTATTCACGTTTTAAAAATGCGTTTGAACCTTTTTGAATATACTTACCAATTTCAGAAATTCGCTTATTATGAGATTGTTGCAACCTGACCCAATGATAAAAGTACATTGCTACGCCAAAGGATAATAAAGATACTACGATTGCTAAGACCAAAATACCTGTTTCATCAATTATCATTTTTGATTCACCTCTTCATTATAAAATTTGCTTATGAAAGTTCATTTTACCTTGATAAGTAGTGTATAAAAATTATAAGAAAGTAAATTAAACGAAGCGATTACTGTATTCCCTATAATAATCACGGAAAAGGTTAATGCGTCCCAAAAGCCATCATTTTTACCCCTGTAATTCAATATTTTAATTATATCTTATGCTCCTAATATACTTTTTTATACATTTCTCCTTTCTGCTTGATGGTATCACTTCACTTCACTCCGTTTACGTTTAATTAGGAATTAGGAATTAGAAATTCACTCCTCTTTCTTATATCTTTTATCCTTTTAGTCTTTGCCTTATGACTTCATATGTTAAAATTGCCGCCGCTACAGATACATTAAGAGATTCTGTAGGACCGGGCATTGGGATTTTCACTAAAAAATCACATTTTTCCTTTATAAGCCTTGAGATACCTTCTCCTTCATTTCCTACAACAATACCTATTCCACCTTTAAGATTGGCATCAAAATAGTTTTTTTCTCCCTTCATATCTCCGCCTACTATCCAGACTCCTTCCTTTTTAAGCTTTTCCAGGGCAGAGGCAAGATTTGAAACGCGTGCCACAAGAAGGTGTTCCGCCGCACCAGCCGCTACTTTGGCAACAGTTCCGTTTACAGGGCAGCTGCGGCGTTTGGGTATGATTATTCCATGGCAGCCGGCACTGCACGCCGTACGCATTACCGCGCCGAGATTGTGCGGGTCTGTAACATCATCAAGGATTATTAAGAAAGGATCTTCATTCAGGCTTTTTGCTTTTTTAATAATATCCTCAACTTCAGAATATTTTATTTCCGATACAAGCGCGGCGACCCCTTGATGGTTTCCGCGAAGTGTAATTTCATCAAGCTTTTGTTTTTCAACTTGCTGGATTATTATGCCCTTCCTTTTTGCGACTGCAATAATATCGCCGCTTCTCTCATTATTTTTCTCTATGAGAATTTTATCTACATCCCGTTCTCCACGCAAAAGTTCCAGTACCGCATTTCTTCCAAATACAATGTTTTTTTCCATTAATATCAATCCGTTTCTTACGTAATAATTTCTGTAAGGCAATATAATATTTGCATACACTGATATTTTATCATATAATTAGAAAAAATTCAATTATTTTTAAAAAACTATGGACAAAATTATAATCATGTGTTAAAATAATGATGATTTATTGAAAATTTACGGGGAAAAGGACGGGAAAAGCGTGACAAAAAAAGATTTCGCGCTCTTTGCACTGCACCTTTCGGCACAACATGCAGGACTGAGCACACAGTGGGTAAATTATATTACCGATGAGGCTGAAAACAGCGGCGTTGATATTGCAGATATTTATGAAACAAAAGTAAATCATTTAAAAAGTTTAATACCTTTAAGTGCCGATGATATTGCTGTTATAGAATTCATGAAACAGGCAAAAGAGGATATTCAACTGGAAGCTGAAATACTTTTAAGGCGTAAAATAGACATAATTGGAAGGGGAAGCGCTTATTACCCGAAAAATCTAAGACAAAAGCTTGGCAATATTGCGCCCCCAATATTATATGTGATAGGAAATGAAAATCTCGTTTTAAAGAGAGCGATATCTGTTGTCGGGCCGCGAAATATCTATATGCGTGATAAAGAATATGCCGAAAAAATCGGGTTTTTATGTGCAAAAGAAAAACTTGTCCTTGTGTCGGGCGGGGCGGATGGTGTGGACAGCATAGCACAAAACAGCGTATTGAAAAATGGCGGAGAATCGGTTACATACTTGCCGCAAGGGTTTGATAAATCTTATTTTGTAAAAAATCATAAGAAATATATTGATGACGGAAGCCTTTTGTGCTTGTGCGCATGCAGACCGGATAGTATCTTTACGGGAGCGGCGGCGCTTGTGCGCAACAAGTATATTCACTCGCATGGCGAACTGTCCGTGGTAGTGCGCGCCGAATATAAACGGGGTGGGTCATGGTCAGGCGCAATAGATAATATTTCTCACAGAAGAACTCCCATGACCGTAAGTGATATTCCCGCGCCGGGGAATGAAGCCCTTATTCAGATGGGAGCAGGAATAATGAAATATGATGAAATAAATGAAAAAGATTTCAGTATCATTAAAAAAATTTATAGTATTGGAGCATTTTGCAGATAATAGTTTAAACAAAGCAGTCGGAGGGAAAAAGATGAACTATGCGGCAAAATGCAAAAACAATTTTGAACTTTTGAAGGAAAAATTTAAAACAGTGAAGAAATACCGCCGTACTGAAAGAAAGCTTTGATGAAGTAAGTACGGCGGCTTATTCTGTCATTAGCAGCAAAAATGAAAATATAAGCGGAAATAAGGGTAAATAATGTAACAGTAAAAAAGCCCACAATACGGGATTATTATAAAATGATAAAAATATTTTCTTGTTTCTTTGTTTATAGTTTTAATTGATATATTAAGAAAATTTTTGGTGGCGATATTCTTTGCTTTTTTGTGGGCTATATCTTCCGTTATCGCATGGGAACTTTCGCCGCGCCACTTGAAATAAAGGAAGAAATATGCTATACTGTAATAAAAATAAATACGAAGGTGAAATTATGGAATATACTGAAATTGCAGGATATAAATTTAACAATCCGGATTTGCTTAAAATGGCGCTTACGCATACTTCATATTCAAACGAAAAGCGTCAGGAGAGTAATCAACGTCTTGAGTTTCTTGGAGATAGCGTTATAGGGCTCGTTATAGGCGAATACATTTATACGGCATTTCCCGCTATGCCTGAAGGAGAGCTTACTAAAATACGTGCCGGTATAGTGTGCGAAAAAGGGCTTGTAAGATGCGCGGAAAAAATAAATTTGGGTAATTTGCTCCGTCTTGGAAGAGGCGAGGAAATAAGCGGAGGAAGAACGCGTTCTTCAAACATTGAGGATGCTTTTGAGGCTGTTGTAGGTGCCGTTTTTTTGGATTCTGACTTTTATGCTACCAAAGATTTTGTACTTAGTGTAATGAAGGATATAATTTCCGAAACGGTAGCCCATGACGGGATTGAAGACAGCAAAACAGCGTTGCAGGAATATTGTCAGCAGGAGGAACATTGCACGGTTGAATACAACTTGATAAAAGAAGAAGGACCCGACCACGCAAAAAAATATACAATAGAAGTGCTTATAAACGGTAAAAAAGAGGGAGAAGGAATAGGAAACTCCAAAAAAGACGCGGAACAGGCGGCAGCAAAAAGTGCTCTTAAAAAATTACAGGTGAACAGATAATGAAAAGGCATTATAACATTCCTGTATTTGTTCCTCATAACGGCTGCCCGCATGATTGCAGTTTTTGTAATCAGAAACGTATAACAGGGAAGTACCGGGAGCAAACTGGAGAGGAAATAAGAAAAGAAATTGAAAAATGTATTCCGACCCTGAAAGAGAACAGATATGTTGAAATAGCCTTTTTCGGCGGCAGTTTCACTGGAATAGAGGAGAAAAGACAAATAGAGCTGCTTAATATTGCGGCGGATTTTGTGAAAAGCGGACAGGTAGACGGAATAAGGCTTTCTACCCGTCCCGATTATATAAATGTACATATTTTGGATTATTTAAAAGAATACGGAGTTACCGCAATAGAGCTGGGAGTGCAGTCTATGGATGACGGTGTGCTTAGAATGAATGATCGGGGGCATACTTCAGACGATGTGCGGCGGGCGGCTGATATTATAAAAAGTTACGGATGCTTTGAACTTGGATTGCAGCAAATGATAGGTCTTTACGGAAGCACTTACGAGAAGGATATTTACACGGCAAAAGAAATTCTGAGTCTTGCACCCGAAACGACGCGCATTTATCCGACAATAGTGCTGGAGGGTACAAGGCTTAAAATTTTGTATGACAGCGGAGAATATATACCTTATACACTTGAAGAAGCCGTAGATGTGAGCAGCAAAATTTATAAAATGTATACCTCCGGCGGAGTAAATGTAATACGTATCGGTCTGCAGTCAACAGAAATGATAAATGAAACGCTTGAAAGTATAGCGGGACCATACCACAGCAGCTTTGGGGAACTTGTTATTTCAAGAGTCCGGCGAGATGAAATCGAAAGACAAATATCCGGTCATAGCGGAGAGGTAATTATATATGCTCCTCAAAAAGAAATATCTAAAGTTATAGGAAATAAAAAAAGCAACATAAAATATTTTAAAGAAAAATATAACCTTGATATAAAAATTATAGAAAGGGATGGAAATATTTCTGTAACATTCGAGCAACATACATAAAAATTTTATGTAAACCAAATTGACAAACTCGATAAAAATGTTTTTGCACATATATTGTGCTATATAAAAATGAATTGCACAATATATGGTGTGCAAAGGCGCAAAATTGAACTTTCAAGTCTTGTTTTTTCGCTTTTTTAAAGGATTTATTAATATTCGTCATTTTTAACAAAAAGATAGGAATTTGACTAATTTTGTAAAAAAAATGAAATATTACGCTTGACATAATAGTTAAAAAGGCGTATAATACTTATTATGTGAGTTTTATTTTAAAAACTACGGTTTTTAGTTTGCACGTCATAAATTGAACTCTTGCTTCATAATATAGAATGTGGACAAGGGGGCAATGATTATGAACAAATTTTATGGTAGACTTAGAAAGTATTCTTCTGAAGGCGGATTTTTTGTTTTTTCGGTATTTGCGGTGATGTTTCTTGTAGGCATTACGGCGGGCGCATTTATTGCGGCAAGGGTTATGCCGGAAGAGACAAACGCTTTTATGAAAACTGTCAAATATTCCGCCGAACATTCTGGGGATAATGTATGGCGGACGGTGGGAGGTTCATTTGTTTCAATAGTGGGGACTGTTTTGCTACTTTGGCTTAGCGGTTTTTTTTACAAATGGATAAGCATCGCACTGTCGGGTACGGCGGTTGTATGTAAAGGAGCTGTTACGGGTTATACTGTAGCCATGCTTACACGCGCTTATGTTTGGCGCGGTGCGCTTATGGCGGTTATAAGTATATTTCCGCAGTATCTCATATTATTGCCGCTTATGTTTTTTATGGGGGCACGGGCTGTAATGTTCAGCCTGAAGAATGATTTTAAGTCGGCAAAATCAGCAAAATTTAAAAATTATATTATTTTGCTTGTTGTAGCCTTGTTTTTATCTCTTGCTGCGGCATTGTTGGATGGTTTCGCGGCAGGATATTTAATGAACAGATTTTCTGTTTATATAAGTTGAAATTTATGAAGGAGGAGGATGACATGACCAGGCTTGTATCCAAATATATAGATTATCTCAGCGGTGAAAAAAAGCTCTCAAAAAACACAGTTGAATCATATATAAGAGATATACATCAGTTGAGTGAATATTTGGAAAATCTGGGAATAAGTGACCTGTGTGATGTCACCAAACCCATACTTATTACATATGTAATATATATGCAGCGCTCCGAAAAAGCTAATTCGTCAATTACCAGAAGCATAGTTTCTCTGCGCTCGTTTTACAAATTTGCCGTAATGTCGGGATATTCCGAAGGCGACCCTACGGTAGATCTGGAAGTTCCCAAAAGTGAACAGCGGACAGTGCAAATTCTCAATGAAGAGGAAATAAAATGCCTTCTTAAGTTTCCCAAAACGGTGGATTTTAAGGGCTATCGGGATAAAGCAATGCTTGAACTTTTATATGCTACAGGGGTAAAAGTATCGGAGCTGATAGAATTAAAAGCAGTTGATGTAAATTTGGCGGAATGTTATATAATATGCGGCAAAGGTTCTAAACGAAGGGCTGTTCCGATGGGGGAGATGGCTGTTCTTTCAATTGAAAGATATATAGCTTGTGCAAGAAGCAGGCAGATTGTGGAAAATCAGGACGATGAGCTTTTTCTTAATCTTAATGGGAAACAGCTTACCAGGCAGGGTTTTTGGAAAATATTGAAGGAATATAAGAACAAAGCAAACATAACAAGTAATATAACTCCGCATACGCTTAGACATACTTTTGCCGTGCACATGATGGAAAATGGCACTGAGGTAAAAGATGTTCAAATAATGCTGGGGAATTCAAGTCAGTCTACATCCGAAATGTATAAAAAAACGCTGGACGAGCATATAAGCGAAGTTTATAAAAAAGCTCATCCCAGAGCGGTTATAAAAGAGTAAATTTGAGTGCACTTTTGCCCCAATTGTTATAAATTGCGGCAAAAGTGCATTTATTTTTAAAGACGGTTTTGTATAAAGCAAAACCGTTATTTTTTGTTTTATTTGTGTTAATTTAATGAAAAATCAAATCGGAATATTGAAAAATCAAATTAAAAGTTGTATAATATAAAAGAATAGAAATACAAAAGAAAAGGGGAATGGTTTTATGAAAAAATTCTTGACATTTTTACTCTTATTTATGTGTGTTGTGCCTACAACAGCATTTGGAGCGGGAATGGATTCTTTTGCCATAACCAAAACGTATACTCAAGGTACTTTTCAGGATATATCCCAGGATGAATGGTTTTATTCTGATATTGCCGGAGCTTATGAATATGGACTCACCGAAGGTACCTCTGACGATAAATATTCGCCGTATGGTTTGGTAAGCGTAGCGGAAGTAATCACATTCGCCGCTCGGCTGAATGCAATTTATTACAAAAATGAAATTCCTGCCGCAGGAGAAAAAGAGCAATGGTATACGCCGTCTGTAAAATACGCTACAGATAATAAGATAATAAAGGAAAATGAATTTTCTGCCCGTCTGGAAAAACCGGCGGAAAGAGGGGAAGTCGCATATATTCTTGGCAACGCTCTTCCATTTAGTGTTTATGATAATATAAATACCGGAATATCAGCTATCACAGATATGTCTAATAAAGAAGATTATTATAACGAAGCTATAATGCTCTTTCGTGCCGGGGTAATTACCGGAAGGGATGATGAAGGAACATTCGCCCCTACAGAAAATATAACAAGAGCCGAAATAGCGACCGTAATGTATCGAATAGTAAACAAAAACGCAAGATTAAAGCTTAATTTTAACGCGGCGTCGCCGGAAACGAAAAATGACACGAAAACGGAAAATTATAATGCCGAGCAGATATCGGATATGTCAAGCGCATCGGTATTTCTTATTGCCGTCCACAATAAAAGTGGAGAAATAACCGCGACGGGAAGTGGATTTTTCATAGATAAATCGGGAATTGCCGTAACGAATTATCATGTAATTAAAGATGCCTCATCTGCACAGATAATGACAATTGACGGTAAAACATACGATGTTGACTATGTACGCGGATATGACCAGAACAGGGATATTGCCGTTTTACAAATTAAAGGTAGTGATTTTCCGAGCGTTAAAATCGGCAATTCGGATAATATAAAAAACGGTCAGAAAATATACTGCATAGGAAGTCCTATAGGACTTGACAATACAATTACCGAAGGGTTAATTTCAAACGTATCGAGAACAATCGAAAATAAAGAGTATATTCAGATCTCCGCTCCCATATCGCCGGGAAGCAGCGGCGGCGCGGTATTCAATGATTCAGGTGAAGTTGTCGGAATAACATCTGCCTCGGCCGAAGAAGGGCAGAATATTAATCTTGCAATTCCAATCAACAGTATTTATGATATATCATGGGTTCTGAAAAAGTCTCTTGCAGAACTTGCCACGGGAAATGTAAAAAAGTCGGAAGTAATAACTTATTATAAAGAAAATTCCAAAATACCGGATTATACTTCTGTTGTGGGGGTAGAAAAAGAAGATACCTATGATGACGATAATTATTACTATTATCAGTATGCATTGGATGAGGATCAATTCAACGCATACGTTACATATCTTTCCGAAAATGGATTTTCTCTTACAAGCAAGCAAATAGACGCGGGCGCCGGAAAATATATATACTATATGTCGGATGGCGTTAATTCTGTTGCCATTGCAGCCGATACTACAGAAAATAAAGCAATTGTAGCTATACAAAAGAAAAGCTCAGCACCGAACAAGTCTTCGTCTTCCGATAATTCAACGGCATATTATGAAGGGACGAGCGCGCCTACATATACTTATCTTATAGGTAGGGAGTGTAAGAAGGTAGAAAAAGGCGACGGGTTTAAAACCTATACATATGACTATGAGGAAAATGAACTTTCGGAGTATATAACATATATGAGTCTGTATGGCTGGTATATGAGTAATATAAAGAAGGACAATGGTACGCTTTACATATATCTGACGTCAGGGATAGAAGATATGGTTATAAGCTATGGATCAAGCAGCAATGAAGTGAAAATAAATATATGATAACAAAAACCCTCTTGAATTTTAGCCTTTTGCGCTAAATCAAGAGGGTTTTTATTGTTATTGGGGCATATTTTTGGGCAATTTCCTGTTTGAAAGTTATTTTCCTACAGTTCCATTATTTATTTTTTTCCTCTTGCTTCCGATTTTGCACGCAGTTCAGTATTAAGCACTTTTTTTCTTAAACGGATGTTAAGGGGAGTAACTTCAACAAGCTCGTCATCAGCAATAAATTCAAGGCAATTTTCAAGGCTCATATTTATTGGGGGTGTAAGCCTCAGAGCGTCGTCTGAGCCGGAGGCACGTATGTTTGTTATATGCTTTTTCTTACATACATTTATTACAATATCCTCTGCCTTAGAATTTTGACCCACTATCATTCCTTCATAAACCTTTAAGCCGGGTGAAATGAACAGATTTCCGCGGCTTTCTGCATTATAAAGACCGTAAGTTATCGATTCGCCGTCTTCCCATGCAACCATAGAGCCTCGGTTTCTTCCGGGCAGAGCACCGCAGAACTCGTCATATCCGTCAAAAATAGTATTCATTATGCCGTTTCCGCGGGTATCCGTAAGAAATTCGCTTCTGTATCCTATAAGACCACGCGAAGGAACACGAAATTCAACGCGGCTGTATGTGTCGTTGTTTATAGGTACCATATTGAGCATTTCCGCTTTTCTTCCGCCAAGCTTTTCTATAACAGTACCGACGTATTCTTCAGGTACATCTACAATAAGTATTTCATACGGTTCGAGCGTTTTTCCGTTTTTTTCTTTTAAAATTACCTGGGGCTTTGAAACCTGAAATTCATAGCCTTCTCTGCGCATAGTTTCAATAAGTATAGAAAGATGAAGTTCACCGCGACCTGACAATTTAAAACAGTCGGAACTGTCGGTTTCTTCAACTTTAAGGCTTACGTTCGTTTCAAGCTCTTTGAAAATGCGCGCGCGCAAATGGCGGGAGGTTACAAACTGACCTTCTCTGCCGGCAAAAGGACTGTTATTTACAAGAAAGTTCATAGATATTGTAGGCTCGTCCACATCAATAGTCGGAAGGGGATCAGGATTATTTACATCACATACGGTTTCGCCTATATTTACATCCCCAAGACCGGAAACGCATACAATTTCCCCACATGAAACCTCTTCACGTTCAGTACGCTTTAATCCTTCGTATGTGAATAATTTGCCCACTTTGGCATTGATGATTTTACCATCTTTTTTGCATACCGCTAAGGTTTCATTGTAATGAACACAACCTCTTTTTATTTTTCCTACCGCTATTCTGCCAATATACTCGTCGGAATCGATATTGGAAATAAGCATCTGAAAAGGAGCGTCCGGATCACATTCGGGAGCGGGCACCATTTCAAGAATTGAGTCAAACAGCTCAATGAGGTTTTCTTTTGGATTTTCAAGCTCTTTCATTGCGTATCCATCGCGGGATGAAGCATAAATTACAGGAAAGTCCAACTGATGCTCATTTGCGCCAAGCTCAAAGAACAAATCAAACACCTCATCCACAACTTCAAGGGGACGGGCGTCCTTTTTATCTATTTTATTTACAACAACAATGGGTTTAAGGTTAAGCTCAAGCGCTTTTTTTAGCACAAATCTTGTTTGCGGCATAGCTCCTTCAAAAGCGTCAACCAGCAAAAGAACCCCTTCAACCATACCGAGAACACGCTCAACCTCACCGCCGAAATCCGCGTGTCCCGGAGTATCGACAATATTTATTTTTACACCCTTATAAGTAACGGCTGTGTTTTTGGAAAGGATTGTTATGCCTCGCTCGCGTTCAAGGTCGTTTGAATCCATCACACGCTCCTGTACATATTCGTTACTTCTAAAAATTCCGCTCTGTTTAAGCATTTCATCGACCAAAGTTGTCTTACCGTGGTCGACATGGGCGATAATTGCTATATTTCTTATGTTTTCAATTTTCATCTGAAAACCTCCTATCCTTTTAATTATAACATTTCTTGACAGAAAAAACAATTGCCATTTTTGCAAAATATCTTGTAATTTATCGCCATTTATTGTATAATTATCATATAATGATGCTCATTATTATATATTAACGTACTGCTAAGGAGAAATTTGCCTGATGGAAACTATAGAATGTAGAATTGAATATATAATCTGGCAAAATGAAACAAATAGCTATACTATATGTGAAATGTCAAATGATGAACTGGGCGATTTTGTTGCCGTAGGATACTTGCCGTTTATAAATCCGGGGGATAAAATCTCCGCTGACGGAAATTGGGAACTACATATTGAATATGGTGAACAGTTTAAAATTATCTCTTATGAAAAAGCAAAAATGGAAGAAGAGGAAGACATTTATTTATATCTTTCATCGGGTGCTGTAAAGGGGATAGGTGAGAGCACGGCAAAAAGGATTATAGATGCGTTTGGGAAAGAAAGTCTTAATATAATCAGAGATGAACCGCTGAAGCTTTCAAAAATCAAGGGAATAAGCGAAAAAAAGGCGATTGAGATACATGATGATTACTTGCAGCAGCAAGGAGTACAGGATATTGTAATATTTTTTAATAAACATGGGATAAGCGCTTCTCTTGCATATAGGGTTTACAAGGAATACGGAAGTGATTCTGTAAAAAAAATTCAGGAAAACCCATACCTTTTGTGTAAGGATATTGACGGGATAGGCTTTAAAACAGCCGATTCCATGGCGGGAAAAATCGGTCTATACCACAATAGCCCGGAAAGACTGTGCGCCGGAATAATATACGTGCTCAGCGAGGCAGTCGGAAACGGTCATACTTACATGCAGCAAAGCTTACTTGTACCACAAACGTCAGCATTGCTAAGTGTTGCAGAAGACGAGATAATCGATGCTCTTATAAAAATGGCACTGGAAAGTGAAATAAGATTAAATAAGACGGACGATGAGACACATATATATCTTCCGGCTTATTTTATTGCGGAAAACGGCGTCGCATCATACCTTAGCCATATTTCAATGGATAAATTTTCAACAAATAAAAAGCAACTTGAAACAGATATATCGGAAATAGAGCAGGAGATGGGTATAGTTTTTGCCGATCAGCAGCGTGAGGCAATTTTATGCGCGGCAAACAGCGGAGTAATGATAATTACCGGCGGTCCCGGTACAGGCAAAACCACAATTATACGCGCCATAATCGCGCTTATGAAAAAAATGAAAATGAAGATCGCACTTGCGGCGCCAACGGGGCGCGCCGCCAAACGAATGACGCAAATGTGTAATATGGACGCAAAAACCATTCACAGGCTGCTTGAAATGGAGTCAGGGCTCGGAGCGGATAAATGGTCTTTTGCAAGAAATAATTCAAATCCTCTTACAGCGGATGTAATTATAATTGATGAGATGTCAATGGTGGATATACTGCTTATGTATCATTTATTGAAAGCGGTAAAGAATGGAGCAAGAATAATAATGGTAGGGGACGCTGACCAGCTGCCTTCCGTAGGGGCGGGCTGCGTACTCAAGGATATTCTGGCTAGCGAAACTGTTAAAACAATACGGCTTAAAGAAATTTTCCGTCAGGCAAAAGAAAGTATGATTGTTGTAAATGCCCATAAAATCAATAACGGGGAAATGCCTGAACTTTCCGGCAAAGACAGCGATTTTTTCATGATAAACAGACCCCGTCAGGCTATGGGGGTAAGAGAGATTATTGAGCTGTGCACAAAAAGATTGCCTAAATTTTTAAATTCTGATAACGCATTGGAGGATATTCAGATATTAACTCCTGTAAAAAGAGGGGAATCAGGAGTGGAAAATCTTAACCGAGTTATGCAAAGTACGGTTAATCCTCCGACTAAAAACAAAAAAGAGGTAACGAGGTTTCTGTACACAATTCGTGAGGGTGACAAGGTAATGCAGACGAGAAACAATTATGATATGGAATGGGAGAGAGAGGACGGCAGTCCGGGACTTGGAATATATAACGGGGATATAGGTTTTGTACAAAAAATTGATATGCATGAGGGCTATGCGGATATTTTGTTTGACGGTGAGAAAAAAGTAAAATATACCTTTGACCTCTTTAAAGATATTGAGCTTGCCTATGCAATGACAGTACATAAGAGCCAGGGGAGCGAATTCGCGGCAATAGTAATGCCGGCATATCCAGTGAACATGATGCTGCAAAGCAGGCATCTTTTGTACACCGGCGTTACGCGAGCGAAACGTTTGGCAGTGCTTGTAGGACAAGCCGAAATTGTGGCAAACATGGTAGTGAATGACCGTGAGGACAGAAGAAACAGCGGGCTTGAGCAGGCTTTAAGAAAGGCATTTTCTTCGGAAATATAGTATTTAAGATATTCAATAAAAAACAATTGAAATTGTAATACTATGACCAAAAAGAGAGGAAAAAGGAAAATGATTCTACATCCGTTTCCGCCTTTATACGATAAAAATTCAAAAATACTTATTCTTGGCAGTTTTCCCTCTGTAAAGTCAAGAGAGCAAAAATTTTTCTACGGGCATCCTCAAAACAGGTTTTGGCGGGTCGTAGCAAAGGTGTTTGAGGAAAATGTTCCTGTAACTATTGAAGAAAAGAGAGAATTTTTACTTATGCACCGTCTTTCGGTTTGGGATGTTATCGCCTCGTGTGAGATTGAGGGGAGTGCCGACAGTTCTATTAAAAATGTTACGCCGAACAATATTTCAATAATTCTTGATAATGCCGACATTGAAAAGATTTTTGTAAACGGCAAAACGGCTGAAAAGTATTATAACAAATACACAAAACCGCTTATATTAAGGGATGCAATATGTCTTCCGTCAACTTCTCCGGCAAATGCGGCGTGGTCTGTGGAAAGACTTGCAAAAGCGTGGGAAATAATTAAGACGTGAGGGCTGTTTTTTATAAATCCAAAATAAATTACTTGCAAATTAGAGTAAAATATGTTATAATATAAATACTGAGCAGGCTGGACGGTCGCGGAATAAAACAAGAGTTTTATTATGAGGAAAGTCCGAGCTTCAAAGGGCAGGGTGCCAGGTAACTCCTGGTGAAGGCGACTTTAAGGAAAGTGCAACAGAAATAAACCGCCGCGCTTAAAGCGGTAAGGATGGAAAGGCGAGGTAAGAGCTCACCGGCAGCCGGGAGATCGGCTGGCCATGTAAACCCCACCTGAAGCAACATCGACAATGGAATTAAGTTGGCCCGACACTCCATGACTGATGGCTGGAGCTATGCAGAAATGTATGGCGTAGATAGATGACCGTCTTAAATGACAGAACTCGGCTTACAGGCCTGCTCTCTACTATTAAGTTAAAATGCTGTATCACAAATATGGCATAAAAAAGGCAGAAATTCTTAAATTCTAAGTTTAAGAATCTCTGCCTTTTTGATATAATTTTAATATAAAAAAATCCTAAATTCAAAATCATAACCACGCGTCAAACGGGCGGTTATGATTTTAAAACAAAAAAATTATATATTATGAATTTATTTCATATTTTCCGGGGTTTAACCAAACAGAATATATGCGGTTTTCATTCTGCTGTAAAAGAGCGCCTGAAATTTTAGCGGGGACGTTTAATTCAAACAGACAAACAGTATTTGAAGGAACTTCAATAAAATAATCCTTGTTTTTTCGTTCAGAAACAATTTTGCCGTATGGACTTTCAAATTCGGCTCTATAGCTTGTTATTAATTCTGTGTTTTTAGGTGATACTTTAAATTTTCTGAACGCCGGTTCCAAAGGCTGTATTCCCGCGATACAAGAGTAAACGAAATACATAAAACTGCCATGCATTGGATGGTTATATGAGCTTACATGCTTATCTTTTGGCATACCTATATGGCACATAGAGAGATCTTCCCATATAGATGTGGCATTGTCTTCAAGCATGGAACGGAAATTAAAGTGATTTTTGTCAAACAGCAATTTTAAAGCTATATCCCCATAGGAATTTTCAAATAAGGACGGAATAAGCATTTTATTTCCGTATATGCCTGTTGTCATTTCGTATTTATCTTCGTTTTGTATAAGATTTACAGCGGAGCGTATAACCTCCTGTCCGTCGGGGCAGATGTCAAGCATATATGCGGCGGCGTCGGTTGCCTGATAACCGTAATCATGAGTATGGGGGTTGTAGTATTTATCATTGAATGCCCGGATTATAGCATTTTTTAGCTGTATGTAACCGGAAATATCATCCGCTCTGCCTAAAATATCCGCAATTTTTATAAGTAAAGTAAGAGTTTCAATATGCGCAAGAGTTGCCGTATGCGAAGTAGGAACACGCCTGATGTTGTCGTTACCTATGGGAGGAATCCAATCTCCGAAGCCCCAGTCTGAAAGATAGTTTTCGCAGTGGCTTTCCAGATTCTTTTCCCAAGCCTTCATCATATCATACGACTTTTCAAGAATTTGAATATTTCCATAATATCGGTAGAGATTATATGGCATTATAACCGAGGCAATACCCCACAGAGGGACGCCCGGAGCGGGACGCCGGCCCGGGGTGATCATTGGGATAAAACCGCGGAGTTCGTACATTGATAGAATATCATTTAAGTATTTCTCATAAGAGGCTGCCATATCATAATTCATAATAAGAGTATCACTTAAAAGCTGGGCATCTCCTGTCCAGCCGCACTTTTCACGCCCGGGACAATCTTCAGGATAACTGTGATAATTTGAGAGAAAAGTACGAAGACTCACAGTTTGTAAGCGATTAAGTAAATCGTAAGAACATTCAAAATTACCGGTTTGTTCCAAATCTGTACCCAACGCAAGCCCTGTTATTTTAACGGGCAATTTTGTAATATCAGCATCATATTTGTATAAACCGCTTATTTCAACATATCTGAAGGTATGATATGTAAACCGCGCGCTCCATATTTCACCTTCTTTTTTACCGGCAGTTATGTAGCGGTCCTGCTGAATCACATTGGTAGCAAATGCACCTGTTGAGCGCATATCAAGATTTCCCGATTCGTCAATGGTTTCCGCAAAACGCATTACTATTTCCGTTCCCGCCGGGCAGGCAGGAATATTTATCTCAACTACGCCTGCAAAATTTTCGCCCATATCGTATACAAACAACGCAGCATCCTGCAAACAGGACATATTTATAGGATTAATTTCACGCAATACCCTGACCGGCGGCATTATACACGGGGTAAGAGTGCCGGCGGGAACATTACTGTCAATTTCTGTTTCTTCCCATGGCAGCTTACTTCCGAACAAACACCAGCCGGGGCTTTCAAGGCGGGCATCATAATTTTCGCCGCCATAGATATTGTTGAGTGTTATTGGACTTTTTAGGGCTTTCCAGGTATCGTTCGAGCAAACATACAAAATATCGCCGTCAGTATATTCAATTTCAAGCTGTATTATCATACACACATTTTCGGAATAATTTATAATGTTTACCACGCCGTATGCTTCGAATAAATTATTCCAAGCTATATTCTGAGCATAAAAACCGTCACCCACAAGCATTCCAACGGCATTTTCCTTTTGAATAAAGTTTGTTACGTCATATGTTCTGTAGGGAATTTCTATTTCATAATTGGTTATCGGCATTTCAAGGCAGGAATTATTTATTTTTTGATTATTTAAATAAATTTCGCAGTAACCAAGCCCAGAGGTATACATTTTTGCTTTTTTCACAGTTTTATCTGCAATGAAGTCCCTTTTAAAGTACATTGCCCATCTCCGCAAAGGAAATTTCGGCTTTATCCACTGAGCCTTCCAACCATCGGGAGGAAGCGCCGTTTCAAATGAAGATAAGCCCGTTGCCGTGTCTTTGCCTTCTGTCCATACAGTTATTCTTACAGTGTAGAGGGTACGGAATGTAGGAGTAAAACCGTCACATACAATATTGTCGCTAAGGCGGCTTTTAATTTTACCTGTCGTATAATTTTCGCCTTTGTCACTGCAAAGGCGAATCTCATAATACTCCTGTGTGGCATAAGAATCCAATTTCCAACCAAATCGAGGAGTACCCGACTTTATGCCTACCGGACTTTTTATATAGTTTACGGAAATGTCATAAATGTTCATACAATTACCTCGGATATAAAATAATATTGACTATATAATTTTCTGTATCTCTGCTTTTTTATTTTAAAAACAATACTTTCAGCATAAAAATTATTTGCAGATATTGTACCACAATACTTTTGTAAAGTCAATAATAACATTAATAATTTGAATTATATACTGTTAAAAGTACATAACTATAAATACAATAAATTCCCTATGCGCCCGCTTCATTGGAAAGCACCGATAGAATATGTCAAAGCTTTTCTAAATAATGGCGAAATTTTTAATTAATTTTGTAACACATCATTGACAAACCTACACTGTTTTACTGGTTCTGTTCAGATATTGCCCTGTATAATGCACCTTCATCAAATAAATACTTATTCGAATATCCGCTAAACCAAGTTGACTGTCCCTGCTGAACCGCTACGATTGTCGCAGAATAAACGTAAACCTTAAGCCGTTTTTTCAACAAATCACAGATGAAAAGCGTATCTTCTCCGGAAGAGTATATTGCTCCTCCGCCGAACAACCTGCTGAAGCAGAGGTTTGCTTTTTTTACACTCTTGTTTCTGACTGCCAGTCTTGCAGTACCATAATTCGGTGCGTTGATAAAATGAACTCTGGAAATTTTTGTATTCGTTCTTCTTTTTATGGTACCACCAATCGTATCTATGTTAAATATGATAGCATCTGCATCTGGAATTTATTCAAACGCTTTTGTAATGATCTCCTCGTAGTTATCAACATACTTCATGTCATCATCCGCGAAAACACAAATATCCGCCTTCGCGCGCATTAAAGCATTATTCCGGTTGAGTCCTACACCTCGTTCGGCAAAAGATAACATCAATATTTCTTTTGAACATTTGGTAAAAATCTCTACTTCGTTTTTAGAACACTGATTGCTGATAATTACATCACTTTTAATATTGCTATTCTCAATTATGCTAATATTTTTTTGATTCATACTGACTACCAGCACCTGTAAACTTAGCATAGTATACCCCCATAAGATTAGAAAAAATACTTTATTAGTGCATGGACTATATAACAGCCGCAGTTAAAATAAGCCTTGACCTTAGGAACACCTTCATAATTGACTTGAACGTTAAGTACTTTTTTCCAATTCTTGGTTTTTTTCGCTGAAAGAGAACCTTCCGCTTTTCGATAATGTGATACCAAATCTGTCACACCATAAGCTGTTTTGTTTCCCCTGAGAAGCATCATCCAGGTTGCATAATCCTGTCCAGATCGGATAATTGGCATATGAAATTCACCAGTAATATTACGATCAATTAATACTGTTGATGTTGCAATAGCTGTATTCTTAGACAATCCCTTATAATCAATATGGCTAGGTATTTTTCGGCAACCCTTAATCATTGCATTATTTGCATCCACCATATCAATAGCTCCATATACAAAAAACGCTTTTTTTTCATTCATTAATTGCATTTGTTTGTCAATTTTATCTGTAAGCCACGAATCATCACTATCCAAAAAAGCAACATATCTTCCTTTAGCTAAATCGAGCGCCCGGTTCCGTGCGTGTGCTGCGCCGGAGTTCTTTTCTAAACGTTCATAGATAATATTATCATATTCTTCAGCAAGCTTTAAGGCAATCTTTCCAGAATTATCTGGGGAACAATCGTCAACAAGAATGATTTCAATGTTAGGATAAATTTGATTAATGGCTGACAAAACACATGCTTCAAGATATTTTTCGCATTTGTATATTGGTATTATTACCGAAACTAGCTTATTTTGATAATTACTCATTAGTGAAGTCTCCTAAAAAACTATTCATCACAATACGTACAATGTCCCCGTTGCTCTTATAATACACATCTTCCGATGACTTGCTTTCAGGCGCAAGTGTATCAGGCAACGTAACGAGTTTTACTGGTGCTTTTAAACTATTAAAACATCTCTCATAAATACCATTAGCAATAGTAGCTGAAACACTTGCAGTTGCCCATTCTTCAATTGCCACAACAGCTCTTCCTGCTTTTTTAACTGAAGCAATAACTGTATCAAAGTCGATTGGTTTAATTGTCCTTAAGTCAACAACCTCACATGAAAAAAATTGCTTATCAAGTTCATCAACTGCATTCATAGCTTCATTGACCATGTAAGAAGCAACGATGATTGTAACCTGAGAGCCTTCCTTCTACACATTAGCTTTTCTTATAGGTGTTTCATAATACCCTTCCGGAACATTCTCTTCTATGCCGTATATCAAACGGTCATCAATATATATTACAGGATTCGGGTCTTCAAGTGCCGCAAGTGAAGATAGCAATAAGCTCCGCAGCGTTTTTTATGTATCTGATTATCTCGAATACGTTATTGGCATTGTAGCATATATCACAATATCGTATTTTTCATTTCTATAATACTTTTACAGCGCCCATTTATACTGATATCCCAAGGATAAGGTGGATATACCTTTTTCAACGATATTTACTTTCTCTCTGAAATTCAGACATTTGAACTGCAAATATTTTATTTTACCATATTATTGCATGTATTCGTGCAAATTATATTTTCTTTCTTTAGGTGATATAACCGTTACATCATTGCCGTGCCGTGCAATTACGTCAATGAGATCAAGATTTAAGTTGCTCTTGTCATGAAAATTATAAACCAAAGTCAAAAATAGAACCCTTCTCATACAAGATACTCCATAATTCTTTCGGCAATGTCATTTGCGCTGATATTATATCTGGCTCTCAAATATTTCTGATTGCCTACAATTGAAGAATATACATCATCAATTCCGATCATGATTTGTTTTACATCAAACTTTTCTCTTGCAAGGACTTCCGAAACCGCACTTCCGAAGCCTCCTTGTATATTATGTTCCTCCACGGTGACGATCAAATCATACTTGCCAGCGCATTCGATGATTGTATCTCTGTCGATCGGTTTAACCGTTGGGAATGTATAGAGCGCAGCATTTATACGTTTTTCCGCGAGCAGCCGACTTGCTTCGACAGCTTCGTCAAAAATTGCGCCGGTAGTAAAAATTGCAGCCATTTCGCCATCCTTGACTTTGATAGATTTTCCAATCATAAAATCTTCAAGCTTATCATGAATTCTTTTTTCCCCGCCTCGCCCAAGTCGCAAATAACAAGTTCCAGGATTGTGATAAATTGCTTTTGTAGCTTCTTCTGCTTCCACCAAATCGCCTGGGGCCATAACTGTCACGTTGGGAAGCGCACGCATAATTGCCAAATCCTCCGTGGCATGATGGCTCATTCCGAGAGGACCATATACGAATCCGCCGCCGACACACACAATTTTCACATTGGCATTGTGATAAGCACAATCATTCCTTATTTGTTCAAGGCAGCGCATTGTTGGAAAGTTCCCTATGGAATATGTATATACAATTTTCCCTGAGAGAGCCATTCCTGCCGCAAAGCTCGTCATATTTTGCTCGGCGATGCCTGCATTTATAAATTGATTCGGAAGCTGTTCCCAATACGGCTTCAAAACACCAAATCCCAGATCGCCCGTAATAAGCACTACATTTTTATCTGCTTTCGCTATGTCAATCAGTGTTTTAACAAAAGTATCTCTCATTACACTTTCTCCTTTGTACTGCTGTTCCAGATCCAGTTCGGATTCAATGTAAAACTTGGTGTATGGTTGTTTGTGATATTAGCTCCTGCCGGCTCCAAAGCAGGATTTGCGATTCCGTCCGGCGTATACGGATCTGTCACTCCATCCGGCTTGTTTTTATATAGCTCGTTCACAGCGCAATCATATTCCCATCCCTCATGAGGAAAACGGTAATGCCACAAAATATCGTTTTCCATGAACGAAATTCCTTTGCCTTTAATGGTATTCGCAATTATTACAGTTGGCATATCGTTGTTTTTTGTCTTTTCAAACGCCTGACGAAGCGCATCGTGATCGTGTCCATCTGCCTCTATAACATTCCAGCCGAAAGCTTTCCATTTATCAGAAAACGGATTTAAAGAAAGAGTGTTCTCACAGAAGTCGAGACTTTGCATTTTATTGTGGTCTATAATTGCCACAAGATTGTTTAAATGATACTGGTGAGCGACAAGAGCGGCTTCCCACACGGTGCCTTCATCACATTCGCCATCGCCGCAAATAACGTAGACTTTATATGTTTTTCTATCCATCTTTGCACTTGCAGCCATACCCGCGCCAACAGAAAGACCGTGTCCAAGCGATCCTGTTGACAGCTCAACGCCCGGAACTCCTTTATGAGATACATGACCGGATAAACGGCTGCCGTTCTGATAATGCGTTTTCAATTCTTCAATATCAAAAAATCCCTTTTCCGCGAGAGCTGCATAAACTGCCGCTCCTGCGTGACCTTTACTTAATATAATGCGGTCGCGAGCGTCATTCTTTGGATTTTTCGAATCAATATATGCTACATCGTTATATAAAACGGCTACAATATCGGCTACTGACAAAATAGATCCAATATGTGAACCACCCGAAAGATGGGTCATTTCTATTCCGTGACGCCGTATTCTCCACGCCAATTGCTTACTTGTCATCTTCTTTATCACTCCTATTAATTTGAAATATCAACAAGTTTGTTGACTTCCTCTTTTGTTAGATTCCAGCCCATTGCCTCTATATTTCCTAATATTTGCGCTGAACTTTTCGCACCGACCAATACGATGGAATTCTCGATATAGTCCAGAATAAAACGTATTGCAACCGCTGATACAGATGCCTTATGCTCCGCCGCAATGTCGCGCAAAACATTAACAATGGAAAGATTCTTTTTTAATCTCTCTCCGTGAAAATTTACGTATATGTTCCTGCTCCTACGGTCGTTTTGGTCAAAAACAGAATTTTCATCATATTTACCTGAAAGGATACCTTGTCCGAGACTTCCCCATGTCATAGGAGTCATTTGCAGCTCTTTTGATAAGACTAACAAATCTTTTTCGTTTTTTCTGCACGCCAAAGAATATTCATCTTGAAAGCTTATAAATTTGCCTTTATGCTCTTGAAATTCAAGTAAATCGGCTTGATGAATATTACTGAGACCATAATATCGTATATATCCCTTGTCTTTTAGTCTTTCCAGCGTTTCAATTACAGCGCCGATTGGTATTGAAACATCACGGTAATGAACTTGATAAAGGTCAATATAATCGCGGTTTAAACGTCTGAGACTTGCAAAAATTGCGGTTTCTATCCATTCAGGAGAATTATCATAAAATGTCTTTCCATTTTCAATGCGCACACCAAATTTTGAAGCAATAATTACTTGATTTATTTTTGAACCCAATCCTTTGGAAAGTGTTTCTTCTGATTTTCCAAGCCCATATATATCTGCAGTATCAAAAAAATTGATGCCGTTATCTATAGCTTTATTCACTGCGTCAAGCAATTCAGCTTCCTCGACTTTTCCCCAGCCATATTGACCCATTGGGCATCCACCCATGCACAAGCGTGATACATTAAGTTCGGAATTAGGTAATGTCATGTATTCCATATAATCCCTCTTTATACCTATTTGTTTGTTTTTTTGTTTCGCTGAAATAAAACACGAAATGCTTTTTTTATTACCATACAGACTGTTTCAAAAAACAGTCTGACATCAGTTTTGAAAGAAACATAAGCAACATATTTTAGCCTGAGATAATTTTTCTCTTTTAGAACGTATTTCTCGAACATTTCATCGACATTCTTACCGCCTACTATCTCGTCAAGATTAATAAATTTCAATGAGCTATAATCAGTAAGTCCCGGACGCACATTTAATATGTTCTTCTCAATCTCAGAATAATTAGAGGTGTATTGAATTAATTCTGGCCTTGGTCCTACAAAGCTCATTTCTCCTTTTACAATATTAAATAATTGAGCCGTCTCATCAAGCTTTGTCTTGCGCAAAACATTTCCAACACGAGTTATTCTGCTGTCATTTAGTGCGGTTGTTCCTCCACCGATTTTATCGGCATTTTTAACCATGGATCGAAATTTAAATATCTTAAACGTTTTTCCTTTATATCCACCTCGTTCAGCATGATAAAAAACCGGAAATCCTGTTTCCATGGCTACGGCTATTGAAATAAATATTAGCAGAGGCGATAGTATTATAATTGCTATTAAAGAAAGAACAAGACCAATTATCCTTTTTGTGTATTTGTTATATATACTGCTATATGAGGAAATCAATGATTCTGTGCTATATGAAACATTATTTATAATAATTTCACTTTGCGCTGTTGCTTCTTGAACAGCAGTTTTACTTTTAGTACTAAAATTATTCTCAATCACTCAATATCACCACCCTAAAGTCGCATTTCATCATCAAAGTTTATAATTATCAGAACATATTTAACAGCATATTTGATGCCGTTTATCCTACACAAACGCACCAAAGTATAATCTTAGGGAATTACTTTTCCCAACTCATTCAAAAAATTCAAACCATACGTTGCTGTTCCCGACAGTGTGAATTGCATACTTGTATTCCTTTGTGAATTTATTTCAAACTCGTTATTATCATCAAGAAAGTCAATTTTGTAAAAGTATTCCATCGATTCGGAGATCTCTTTGGCAACCATGCCGTACTGACCTGCGCCGAGGATTAGTAAATTTTCATTCACCCAATCGTGCCTCCAAATCCAGCATCTTTTATACGCCATTCCTGCATATTTATTATTAATACATATTACAGCATGATAATAAAGTTCTTACAGCCTTTGTTTGCGCTTATAGGTTCTAATCTGTAATAAGCTTTATCACAAGAAGTTTATTACCTTATTGCCGTTATGCGGTCGCATATTCAAATCACTCGATTTTTTGCGAATTATATGCTTTATGCCCTGTATCAGCGCTTTTTCAAGCCGCATCCTTGTGCAAAATTTCCATTTTCTACACCTACGGCTTTAAGTGCCATATGAATTGCGGAGGTACCTGAAGACAAAGCCGCCGCATAACCTATGTTTACGTGCCTGGCCAGTTCAAGTTCAAAGTTGGTTACATTAGGGTCTAACGGGGCAATCCAGTTAGTGTCGAAAGCTTCTTTAAAACTGATGTGCGTTTAGCTATACAATAAACATGTTGGCCTAAGCTGACATAAAGAATTATGGCGCTTGCTACGGCAGCAGGAGGAGCTTCGCTCCGACAATAATTCTTTTGATGGCTTAAAATCTTTGATTTTAAGACTATTATATCATAAATAACGTATTAATGCAACTATTTTCACAAAAATATGATGCTGCGCGGAGCACATTTTATCGGCAGAGCTCACTTAGTTTTTCCTCCGCTGAAACAATTGTCTTTTCCATAGCTTCCTTTGCCGGACCGCCAATTACGTTTCTGCATGAAACACAAGTTTCCACAGAAATTGCTTCATAAACATCATGGTCAAACATATCTGAAAACCGGCGGAATTCCTCAAGAGAGAGTTCTTCAAGGGATTTGTCCTGACTTATCGCATAGAATACAAGCTTGCCAATTACCGCATGAGCGTCGCGGAAAGGCATACCCTTTTTTACAAGATAGTCTGCTCCGTCTGTGGCATTTGTAAATCCGCCGCTTGCACCGCACCGCATTTTATCGCTGTTTATTTTCATACTACTTACCATTCCTTCAAATACGGGAACGCACAATTTTACCGTATCAACAGCGTCGAAAATAGCTTCCTTATCTTCCTGCATGTCCTTGTTGTAGGCAAGGGGAAGACCCTTCATAATGGTGAGTAACCCCATAAGGTTGCCATATACACGTCCTGTTTTGCCGCGGATAAGTTCCGCAACATCAGGGTTTTTCTTTTGGGGCATTATAGAACTGCCGGTTGAATAACTGTCATCCATTTCAACAAAAGAAAACTCATTTGTATTCCATAATATGAGTTCCTCTGAAAAACGGCTGAGATGCATCATGATTATTGACAGTGCGCTAGCAAGCTCAATGGCAAAATCACGATCTGCTACGCCGTCAAGGCTGTTTCGGGTAACGCCGGAAAAACCAAGCAGATTTGCCACAAATTCACGGTCTATCGGATAAGTCGAGGTGGCAAGAGCACCAGAACCAAGAGGCATTGAATCAGTGCGTTTTCTGCAATCCGCAAGCCTGTCAATATCGCGCAGGAACATTTCAACATATGCCATAATATGGTGTGCAAGTGTTATAGGCTGGGCTTTTTGCAGGTGAGTATAGCCGGGCATTACAGTGTCAAGATTGTTTTTTGCAAGATTAATAAGCGTGTTTTCAAGCGAAATCAGCATTGCCTTGACTTCGTTTATTTCGTCCATTAAATACATGCGTATATCAAGAGCTACCTGATCATTGCGGCTCCGCGCCGTATGAAGACGCTTGCCGGCGTCTCCTATTCTGTCGGTAAGCAGTTTTTCTATATTCATATGTATGTCTTCAGCGTCAACGAGGAATTCAACCTTGCCGGCTTCAATATCCGCAAGAATTTCCTCAAGAGTTTTTACAATAAGGTTACTGTCCTCCGTGGAGATTATACCTTGTTTGCCAAGCATTTTGCTGTGCGCAATACTGCCTTTTATATCCTGTTTATACATTTTGTAATCAAAGCGTATAGAGGAGTTAAAATCATCGACTTTGGCATCGGTTGCCTTCTGAAAACGCCCGCCCCAGAGCTTCATAAAACCACATCCTTTGAAATCTATGAGTAAAATTATATCATTTTTTTATAAATAAATCAATAGCCATATAACAATTATTCATAAATATTATAAAATTCATGAAAAGCTGGTGCATAAATAAAAGAAAGGGATTGAAAATTACCATATTTTATGGTATAATAAACTTATAAACGTGTTTATTATATTTTTAATAAACACATAAATGCTCAAAAAAAAGTTTTTCATGTTAAATGTAGGGAAATGAAGGAAAAATTATGATAATTTTAGGTATTGATCCGGGAATTGCCATTGTGGGATACGGCGTTATTGAGAATATAGGTAACAGGTACCGGACACTTGATTTCGGCTCTATCCTGACGCCCGCGAATACTGCCGATTCGGAAAGACTGCAAACAATATATACCCGTCTCAGACAGATAATATATACAAACAAGCCCGAAGTGTGCGCCATAGAAAAGCTGTATTATAACAACAACGCAAAAACCGTAATTCAGGTAGCACAGGGAA
>JAUZPZ010000079.1 GCA_030705675.1 Bacillota bacterium | reverse complement strand
TTGCTTATGTTAAAGGCGCCCCCAAAGAGATAATGGAACTGAGCATTTCCGTTAGAGTCGGGGGAAAAGTGTTGCCCATGGATGACGAAATGCGCCGGCGTATAATGGAAGCAAACGATGGGTATGCTCGAAACGGGCTGCGCGTGCTTGCGGTTGCTTACAGAGAGCTTTCGGGCGATGCAAAAATTCCCGCGGCACTTAGCGCGTATACATCCGAACTTATAGAACAAGAACTTATATTTGTGGGACTTGTGGTAATGGCGGATCCGCCACGTCCGGAAGTTATGGACGCGGTAAAAGAATGCCACCGCGCCGGCATCCGTATAATTATGATTACAGGTGATTATGGCCTTACGGCTGAAAGTATCGCGAAACGTATCGGCATTGTAGAGGGGTCTAATCCGCGCGTTGTTTCGGGTCCGGAGCTTGCGAAGATATCAGATGAGCAGCTGAAGGAATATCTGAAAGATGAGATTATTTTTGCGCGTGTTGCGCCTGAACAGAAGCTGCGTGTTGTGTCTAATTTGCAGGAAATGGATGAAATAGTTGCAGTAACCGGTGACGGTGTAAACGATTCTCCAGCGCTGAAAAAGGCGAATATAGGTGTTGCAATGGGTATTGCCGGCACAGATGTCGCAAAGGAATCCGCGGATATGATTTTGACCGATGACAATTTTGCTTCTATTGTACATGCAATAGAGGAGGGTCGTGCGGTATACAGCAATATGAGAAAGTTTTTGTTATATGTTTTGAATTCCAATATGTCGGAAGCTGTTCCGTCGGCAATGTTTCTGTTTTCGCGTGGAGCTATTCCCCTTCCGCTTACCGTAATGCAGATACTTGCAATCGACCTTGGAACGGATATGCTTCCCGCGCTTGGTTTGGGAACGGAAAAGCCTGAAAAAGATATAATGGATAAACCGCCGAGAAACCGGAAAGAGTCTTTGCTTCACAGAGGGCTTATTATAAAGGCGTTTTTATGGTACGGTATTTTGCAGTCGATAACCTCGTCAATTGCCTACTTCTTTGTCAATATGCAAAACAAATGGCCGAAAGTACCGCTTGCCGAAGGCAATAGTCCCATATATATAAAGGCGACGACAATGACGCTTGCAGCAATTGTATTTTCACAGATAGGTGTCGTATTCAACTGCCGTACAGAAAAACAATCTGTATTTAAAATTGGAATGTTTGGTAACAAACAGGTAAATTTCGGTGTATTATTTGAAATATTTTTAATTACAATGTTTATTTACTTGCCACCGTTGCAGAAAATATTCCATACAGCAGCAATAGATTTGTCAGATTGGGCGTTTTTGATAACCTTGCCGCCTATAATACTTCTGATTGAGGAAATAAGGAAATTTTTTGTTCGCCACAATAAAAACAGAGTTTCGGAAAATTATGCAGCAGCTTCCAGAGAGCCGTAACATAAAATTGTTTTATGGTAAATTCTAATTTTTAAAATAAATATAAGGGGTGATTTACATGAAAATTATTGTAGTCGGCTGTGGAAGAATGGGCACAGGGTTGTCGTTAAACCTTATAAAAAAAGGTCATAAGGTAACGGTAATTGATACAAGACCCGATGCTTTGAATAGACTTGGAAAAGATTTTAAAGGTGTGAAAATCAATGGCTTAGGCTTTGATAAAGACGTGCTTGCCACGGCGGAAATTGATAGAGTGGACGCTATTGTGTGCTGCACAGAAAGTGATGAAGTGAATGCGTTAATCGCAAGGATTTCGAGAAATGTTTATCATGTGCCTCGCGTTGTAGCGCGGTTGTTTGATCCGCGAAAAGCAAATATATATCACCGCTTGGGAATTCAAACAATATCAACAACAAGCTGGGGTATAGAGAGGGCAACAGAAATGCTGACTTATAATCAGCTTGATAGTATTTGTGATCTCGGAACGGGAAATGTACATTTGGTACGTTTAGAGGTCCCCTCGATGATGAAGGGACGCACCGTGAACGATATGACCTCAATAGGGGAGATTTTTGTTGTGTCTATAAGGCGCGGAAATGAAACCTTTATTCCGTCCATGGGAACTGAGCTTGAGCCGGGAGATACATTATATGTTTCAGTAATTTCATCGGCTTTAAATAAATTAAAATCCATGATGGGTTTATCGTAAGGAGGAGGGAACAAAATGAAAGTCATTATTGTAGGCGGAGGACAGGTTGGATCCTATATTGCCTCCTTATTATTGTCAAACGGTAACGAAGTCAGGATTATAGAACACAGAGAAAACGTGTTCAATAAGCTTCAAATGGAACTGCCACCCGAAACGCTGATTTTTGGCAACGGTTCCGACCCGGATATCCTTGAACAGGCGGGTATAGAGAACGCCAATGTTGTCGCGGCTGTTACGGGTGCGGATGAAATTAATCTTGTGGTATCTACCCTTGCCAAGATGGAATTTGGAGTATCTCGTGTTGTAGCACGTGTAAACAATCCTAAAAACGTATGGCTGTATAATAAATCTATGGGCGTGGATGTGGGCGTTAATCAGGCGGATTTGATGGCTCACCTTATTGTTGAGGAAATGAATATAAACGATATGTTCACATTGCTTAGGCTTAACCATGACGAATATTCGATAGTTCAAATGAAGGTAGCGTCAAAGGCGAAAGCTGTGGGCTGTAAGCTTAAAGATTTATCTATTCCCAAAACAACGGTGTTGATTGCAATTACCAGAAACGACTCTATTATGATCCCTAAGGGAGAAACTTCTATACTTTCAGGTGATGATATTTTGGCGCTTACAAGTGAGGTCGACCGTAAAAAATTAGGCGAATTGTTTGGTTAAACGGCTAATTTATATTGATCAACTTATACCTCCTATGGTAGAATTAAAATACCGTAGGAGGTTATTTTATATAAAATTTTTAATTGCTGGCTGATAGGCTTTTTAAAACCGTATTAATATAAGGACTGAAACTTTCAGTTGAAAAGAAAGTAAAAGCAGAGAAAATGAAGTCGGAGCTTAACCTTGAACCTTAAACACACCGTATGAATCGAATCCTGCAAAAAGGCGGAACGGATTTGTACATTATGCCTAAGTGTTAAGCGCCCTGTAAACCCATAGATTTATTCCATTTTGTCTGCAATACTAAACTATTTAACAGAAAAACGACAATATATTACGAAATTTTTATTACATTTTTACAAAGATTTTTTAAATATATTGACATTATACCGACAGGAGTATATAATATTCATAAGGTATTATTGTGGAGGTGGTATATCCTGTGAAGATTTTAACGACAAGACAAGCAAGTGAGTTGTGGAATGTTTCCCCCAGACGTATAACAAGACTTTGTGAAGAAGGAAGAATTAAAGACGCGGCAAAAGTAGGCGGTATATGGATAATGCCTGTAGATACGAAGAAACCTTCTGATGCAAGGATCAAAAGCGGTAAATACATAAAGAAAAATGTGCTGTAAAAGCAGAATGATTATTCATTCGAAATGGTTTTTAACGATTGCCGGGTAAAGCCGATAACGCAATCGATAATATAAGGACGTGGCAGGCTTGTTAATTCATATAAAAGGCAAGCACACGGTAAAAAAATATCAACATAATGATAAACCACAAAAATTGAAGAGAGATGTTTAATTTGTTTAATTATTTATATGCCGAAATAAATATTGTAAGCGGCATGGTTCTTATTCTTATGTTGGCTAACAAAAACAAATTGAAGACAAAAAGTAGTCTGCCGGTCGATCAGCAGATATTCAACGGGGTCATGTTTTTAAACCTGCTGATTTTCCTGTTTGACACGGGAATGTGGATGTCAGATGGGGCTTCCGGTTCACTTTTGATGGGTATAAATTATCTTTCAACGACACTTTATTACGCATTGAACCCAATCATTTGTTTATTTTGGCTACTATATACGGATTACAGAATTTATGAGAATAAAGCCGGTTTGTTAAGACGTGCGCGGATTTATGCTATTCCGGCGGCGGTATGTACAGTTATGAGTTTGGCGAGCCCATTTACGGGGTGGTTCTTTAGTATTACTGAGAAAAATGTTTACATTCGCGGAAGATTATTTTTAATAATGGGCTTGGTGACAATCGCATATTTGATATATTCAAGCACTATTGCCATTAAAGACCTTTTGGAAAATGATTGGAATGAAAGTAAAAAAATAGACCTTTCTCTAATACTTTTTCCGGCAATTGTATCTTTAGCGGCAATTATGCAAATTAAATTTTTTGGATTATCTATCATATGGGTTTGTGCCATGCTGGCGTGCACAACTATTTATATTAATATTCAAAACTCGGAAATCTATACTGATTATCTGACCGGACTTTATAACCGCCGGCGTTTTGAACAGCATCTTCAGCGCAAGATTCACGCAAATAATAAGGATAGCTTATTGTTTGTAGTAGTGCTTGATGTAAACAAGTTTAAAAAAATCAACGACACGTATGGACATATGGAGGGAGACGCCGCGCTTATAAAGGTTGCGGAACTGCTCAAGAAGTCCTGCGAAAAGGGGGACGACTTCGTTGCCCGGTTTGGCGGAGATGAGTTTATAATTATCGGAGAACGTTTTAGCATTGCGGAAATAGAAATGTTAATTGCGGAAATCAACTCAAACTTTGATGACTATAACAAAAATCACACGCTGAAATATACATTATCCCTTAGCATGGGGTATTCTTTGTTCAACGAAAAGGATACGGAGGACTCTTTTTTGGCAGCCGCGGATAAAAAAATGTACGCCTTTAAACAAAATAATGAAAATGGCGAGCAGTAAAATATATTTTCAAAATGCTTTTCCGGGAAACGGAGAATTTGTGAGTAGTACCGCATTTGATTTTGCGATAATATTTTGTTCTGGGCGGGAATATTAATTTTAAGGAGATGGTTTTATGTCAAAGAAACTTACAAAGTCCGAGCTTATCAACCTTATACTTGATAATGAAAGCCAGTATGATAATGACGAAGAAGTAATGCACATGCTGCTTAATAATAAAGTATCTCAGAATGTTAATAAGAGTCATAATAAAAATTTGTCTTTCGGAGACAAAGTTGCGGATAAAATGGCCGAAGTTGCGGGCAGCTGGGCTTTTATAATTTCATTTTGCTGTATTTTGATTTTCTGGATAATTTTGAATGCTTGTATCTTGATAAAGCCCTTTGATGTATATCCCTTTATTCTTTTGAATTTGGTTTTGTCCTGTGTTGCGGCAATTCAGGCCCCTATTATCATGATGAGCCAGAATAGGCAGGAGGATAAGGATAGGCTACATTCCGAAAATGATTATAAGGTAAATTTAAAGTCGGAAATTATTATTGAAGATCTACATACAAAGCTTGATAAGGTCATCAATATGCAGGAGCAAATAGAAATGCAGCTGGATGAGCTTAAGAGAATGAACGGGAGTAATGACAAAGCATGAGAAATGCCAAACAAAAGGTTTGGGCATTGCGGCTGTAGTTACTGATAGAGTAGGATAACAAAGAAACGGAAGGTTGCGGCCATGAATAGATATTTGAAAAAGCCGATTCAGAATATAGCTGTATTTTTTTTGATTTTAATAGGTTTGAAAAACCTTTTTGCGGCGCTACCCTTAGTATTTGCAAGAAAGCTTGGACATTTTTATATGAATTTGATAAGCCCGCGTGCCATTGCCATGCACCAGGTACTGTCTTTATGTTTGGGAATTCTTATTCTTATGCTTGCCATAAGAACATATAAAAGGGTGCGTATGGCGTGGATAATTCAAATGATTACGCTTGTTGCGACAATTACATTGCAGATAGTGCACTATCATAGCCTTACGGTTCCTATCGCCCTGATAGAGTTTTTTGTTTTGGGCGTCTTAGGATGTTCGTATAGGGATTTTGACCGCAAATCTGACAGAATTACCGTTGCAAAAGCATTTGGGTTTATTTCGGTATCCGTTTTTATTGTATTGACAAACGCGACCGTAGGTTTGTTTTTAATGAAAGACAATATTTTAGGAATCCATGACATGTATGATGCAATTGTAAATTCGGTTAGTCTTCTTATTTTTATGAATAGGAATGTGCTTGCGATTTCGGGGAAAATAGGAATGATTTACGGGGATTCTTTAATTGCCATCAACTGGATTTGCATTATATCCTCAGCATTTCTCCTTTTAAAACCTTTGGTGTATAACCCTATTGAGGACAGACATGATAAAGATAGAGTACGAAGACTGGTTTTGAAATTCGGACAAAACCCAATGTCATATTTGTCGCTTGAGGCAGATAAAAAGTATTTTTTTGGAGAAAAAGCGGATGGTGTTTGCTCATATAAGGTAGTCAAAAATGTTTTTGTCGTATGCGGAGATATAATATGTGACAAGAAAGACGGACTGCTGTTTTTAAGTGAAATTCTTTCGTTTTGCAACCAGAATAACTATAGCATACTTTTTTTGAATATTACGGAAACTTTCCTTTCTCTTTATAAGATGGCGGGATTTGGTGTTTCGAAATATGGGGAAGACGCTTGTATTAAACTTAGCGATTATAACCTCGAGGGCGGTAAGGTGGCAAAAGTGCGGGCAGCTATAAACCACGCGAATAATGCAGGAATATCAGTGTATGAATATAAACCGCTTAAAGAAAAAAACCATGAGATCGAACATGAGATACAGGAAATTTCAGAAGAGTGGCTTGCAAAAAAAACGGGTAATGAAATGGTGTTTATGCTGGGCGGAGTAGGTCTTGACGACCCTCTTGACCGCAGATATTTTTATGCCTCGGATAAAGAAGGAAATATGCTTGGCTTTGTGGTGTTTTTGCCATACGACAGCGGAATGGGGTATCTTGCGGATGTTACGCGTCGCAAAAACAACGCGCCGCAGGGCGTATTGGAGAAAATAATTTACGAGGCTTTTATGAAGATGAGGGAAGAAGGAGTCATATGGGGCAATATGGGACTTTCTCCTCTTTATAATGTTGCCGAAAAAGATAAGGCGACTATTACGGAAAAACTGTTTGCGTATATTTATGATAATATGAGCCACGGCTATGACTTTAAAGCTCTGAATCATGCAAAAAGCAAATACGCGCCTACAGACTGGATGCCAAGGTATTTGGCGTATAGTCCCACTCCTTTTTCACCCTCCTATGCATACGCGATAGTCAGGGCTCAGGTTGATAAGGGACTGGCAAAATTGGTGATTTCAGAGTTAGGCAAATAAAATTGATTTTATGTGGAAAGAATATTAGCCATGCGCTCAGCGTGGTTTGTATTTTGTAAAATTCTTATGATGGCGAATGACGTTAAACATAAATAAGAAGGTAATAAACATATGAGTTTGTTTTTAAGGATAGATATAAATATTGCCGCCGCACTTTTGCTGGCGGTAGTGCTAAGAATAGCTTATTCCCGTCTCGACAGACAGGATATACTGAATAAAAAGTTTTTTAATACGTCATGGGCCATTCTTGCGGAGATTTTGTTCGAGACGGTAACATGCGTTATTAATGCTTATCCGGGAACATTTACGAAATGGCTTTCTATTTTTCTGCATATCTGCTTGTTTGTCACCGCGCCGATTTTAACTTATTTCTGGGCGATTTTCATATATTCCTGGATTTTACCGGAGACAAAAACATCAAAGCAAGTCCATATGATATTTTTAATTCCTGCTGTAATTAATTTTTTTATTGTAATACTATCACCGGTTTTCGGCTGGGTATTTTTTATTGATAGCATGAATGTATATCATAGAGGACCCCTTTATATAGTTACAGCTATTATTGCATATTCTTATTTGTTTTACGGTTTGATAATTATTGCAAAATACAGAAAAAACATTATTAGACATGAAATAATTCCTGTTATAACATTCAGTATTCTTCCGATAGTGGGAGGAATAAGTCAGATACTGTTTTATGGGGTACTCCTTATGTGGAGCAGCACGGCGTTTTCGCTTATTATTTTATATGTTTTGCTGGAACAGAGAATGGTTCATTTGGACGGCTTGACGGGAGCGTGGACGCGGGAATCGTTTGAGTCCTATATTTCACAGAGAATGAGGTACAAAGCGAAAAAAAAGTTCGGCGCGATTTACCTGGATTTTGACAGGCTCAAACAGATAAACGACGAGTACGGACACTTAGAGGGAGATCAGGCCATAAGGACAACAATAAAGATAATCAGGGGATTGCTTGGAAAGACAGATATTCTTGCGCGCATGGGCGGCGACGAATTTATAATTGTTTTGGACTGTGAGTCAAAAGAGATTTTGGATAAAATGGTTGAAAATATAAACGCGAAGCTACAGGGGTATAATAAAAAATCAGGAAAAAAATATGAGCTTGAATGCAGCTTCGGAGCGGATATTTTTGATAACGGTTATTCGGGGATAGAACAGTTTTTAAATCATATAGATAAACTTATGTACAAGAACAAAAGGGAAAAACGAAATAATTAAGAACTGAGTTGTGCATATGGTAGAATATGCCGTTAATCCGCATATCTAAAAGAAAATAAAAATGGCAATAGAGAAGGTAAAAGAATTCTTTGAAAACACAGGAATGCAGGGCAGAATAATGTAGAGCTTACCGTTGAAGAAACAGATGTATGCAAGCTTCCTGAATAAATATATAAAGCAGAGAAAAAAGAAGAAAGACAAAATAAAAACGAATTTATAAGGCCGGTAGAATAGATGAAAATGCTTGGAACAATATTCAATGCCGTTACCATAATTTTGGGAGGC
>JAUZPZ010000078.1 GCA_030705675.1 Bacillota bacterium | reverse complement strand
TACTACGTCCGAAAGCTGAAGCTTTCCTTTTTTCTCTATGTAAACCCTATTTGGGCCGTTAACCATTATCTCCGTAACGTCCGGATCCTGTAAAAGCACCTCCAACGGCCCGTGTCCCGCAATGTCATTAAGTATATCCGCCGAGATTTTTGATCTGTCGCTTCGGTTTATATCGCCGGCCTCAACCTCAAGAATTTCATCAATAATCCTTATGAGCTCTCCGTTGCTTTCATTATTGTCTATTTTAATATTATTTTTATTAATTTCGTTAATTACTTCCTGATGAACCTTAGATTTTAAATCTTCATAAACATCAACATAACGTCCGACCTGTTTGTTGTTTTCCTCGCCGGACTGTTCCTGTTGCTGATTTATCCTTTGTTTTTGCATTCTTTCCAAAAGACTCATATTATGCCTCCATCAGATTTAAACTTTATTATCAATAATTTTTATTACATTTCTGGCAAGCTGAACAATCTCCTGAGCTATCACCGTTCTTGGAGCTTCTATAACAATGGGAACTCCTTTGTTATGACAGGTAAGTGCCGTTTTAAAATCAAATGAAATCTTATTTTTAATTTGCATATCCAAAATACGGTTAATATCCTTTATTGTAATAATTCCATCCGTAGTACGGTTAATTACAACCTCCACCTTATCCTTCTGCTGCAAAGAATCCAATATATTAAGCGTTGTTTTGGTATTACGCAGTGTTGAAATATCCATACATAAAACCAAAAGCACAAGGTTCGCACTTTCAATAGCTGTCATTGAAGCGTCATTGAAGGTCGGCGCCGTGTCAATAATAATATAATCGTAATATGGTCTCATGGTGTTTATAATTGTCTCAATATTTTTTGCGGATACATATTCGGCATATTCGGGGCTTCTGGGAGCGCACAAAACGCTTACGCCAGAATAATGTAAATAAGTAAATCTTTTTATTGTGTCAATATCCGACGAGCTTCTGTCTTCTACCAATTCAGCTATTGTATCTTTTGAATCTATATCAAAAAAGACATTGGCGTCGCCAAATTGCAAATCAGTATCAATAACCGCTACTTTTTTGCCCATATTCGCGAGAACAACCGCTAAATTTACCGCAATAGTAGTTTTTCCGATTCCGCCTTTACATCCGAATACCGTAATAACCCTTGACTGCATATTCACGGATGACGAGCCACTATTTAAAGCTCTTGACTGTTCAACACTGTAAGCTGTTTTTATATTATCAATTAAAGTTTTTGAATCAATAGGAAATTGCAGTGCTTTACGCACTCCCGCGCGCATTGCCTTTTCGATAATTTCCACATCAAGTCTGTCGCACAAAATGATAACGCTGCATCCGGGCATTTTTACATATACGTTTTCCGCCAGCTCTATCGCATCATCATATTCATTATCGCATTGTATGATAATGACGTTTGTTTTTAAGCTGATAGCCTTTTCCATTGCGGAATCTCCATATTTTGTAAAGCCTACGAACGCAATTTCCTCATTTCCCAAGAGGCTCTTTAGTTCAAAAATTCTATTATCATTGTTGCCGACTATCATTACCTTAATTTTTTCCATAACAATTTCCTTTCACAGATTCGATACATTAATAAGGCGTATATGGAGCGGGATTAATTATATTCTTATCCAATACCGAACGCAGTACAAGGGTGCATTTTCCTTCTGAAATAGCACTGTTTACCTTAAGCACATCCTCCGCTTTAACTAAAAGCGTTACCGATGAGTATGTACCGCTGGATTTTTCATCAGTGACTGTCTGTTCTATTCCAAGCTCCAAAACTTCAACATTTTCCAAAACCATTCTCGATTCTGTTCCGGAAGCTACACTTTTATTTGGTATCATTGCAATTATGTCAACAAAATCGCCCTTACTTAAACGTCCTGCTAATCCTGTTATTTCGTCGGTTTTAAACGTTAAAGCCCTGTATCCATCTTTAATAGTATAAGAGAGTCCTTCGCCTTTATTACCCGCATCGCTCAATCTATTGTTAAATATCTGCTCATTCGCTTCAATATCCTGCTTTGCAATCCGACCTTTTACTTCATCAATGCTCTTAGCGACAAGCCCATTTACCAATTCCTTTGGAAATTGTTTTATAGTAACCATTTCTGCCTTAATTACCGTGTCTTTGGGAATAGCTTTAACTGCAACAGCAACAGGCACCGTTTTAACCCTAAGATTGTTTTCAAGGTTCCTTGCATAGTAATAAACCGCAAAGCCTGTAATTATTGACATTAACAAAGCAATTATAATTAGTTTCTTCATTTTCTCCACTCCACATAATATTTATTCCGAAAGCATCAGGCTGTATGTTCCGAAATCACCGCTTGACCCCGCACTTCCACCTGTGCTGCTTCCGCCATAAGTCAGAGTTTTTACAAATGAGCCTGTAATATATCCGTCGCTTGTCTGTGACTCAAGCACAAAGGACGCGAAACCGCATACAATCGCAGTATACGAACTGTTTATATAGTAAACAGCTACCTTTGCGACTCTCGGGCAATCCGGATCAAAATGCTCTGCCGTGCAGCCGTCCCCGCCGGTTGTTGCTCCATAATGAGTGCAGGAATTGTACCTTTCTGAAAAGCCTTCGAATGTTGGACCAACCATATTACCGTTTTCATACAACAACACATCTCCTAAGGTTACCTCGCCGGGGTATCCATGTGCAATCCATAGACTATAGTTGCTTGCACCACCGCCTTTTGAACCGTCAAGGTCCAATGCGCCGAAAAATCCGTTAACTCCTCCGCCTTTGCCATATTTTAAAACAACATGCTTAGTATTACCGCTTTGTATCATAGCGTCAAAGTCAGATTTTAACATTCCAATAGGAGTTAATCCTGTCATCTTATTTTTCGGAGACAGCATTGCTTTAGCGCTTCTTGTTATATTAATTGTATTAACTCCGAAAATTCTTGCAAAAGTCATATTAACGCTTTTATCTGCAGTAACTTTAATTGCTGTATAATTTCCGTTAACAATATTTCCGAGTACTATTTTATCATATGTAAGTCCGCTGTAGCCATTAAGCTCCGCATAATTAATTGCACTGTCTTTAATCCCATTTATAGCAGCTGTGTCCGTCTGCTGCACCGGAAGCAGCCTTCCTGCCGAATATACGGCAGCGTCAGCCGCCTTTTGCAAATCTCCTGTTTCAAGATAAGCCGAACCTACATCAAGAGTTATGGCAAGCAGGCTCAGAAACACAACCATTAATATTGCCACAATTACAATTACAGCTCCATCTTCTTCATCCTTTATTTTAATGAAAATATTTTTAATCATTCATTATTCCACCTTCATAGTGCATGAAGAACTCAAATTCAATTTCTGACCATCAGTAAAAACACCTGCAATTGGCGTTAAAACATTTACATCGCTGCTGACAGTGATTTTTACATTCCCAGCTCGGTGCGAATAAGTATTTGAAAATTCAACCTGAACATTTAAAGAATCAGCTAAGCTTGTTGGCGCAATCGACTTAGTATAATTGGTTATTTCCGTCGTGACATTTGTGTCGGTTGCATGTACAATAGCATATCTTGCGCCCTCTCTGGCACAATTGTCAATTATGTTTTGATTTGAGTAAATCCAACTGAAATCAATCATTCCGCCTATAATTAAGATAAGTATAGGCAATACTATTGCGAACTCTACTACTGCCTGACCCTTTTCATTTTTAATTGATTTTATAATAATACGCCAAAACATAATGTATGTTCACCTACCTGATTATTATATATATAAATTGCATTATATAAATTGCATTATATAAATTGTAATTATTTTAATATAAAGTATATTAGCTGCACCTGTAAAGAATATACTTACTACAGATGCAGCTAATAAGTGTACGTGTGCGTATTAAGCTTAATTATGTACCACTAGTAAAGTTTATTCCTTCAAAGAAAGTCTTGATCTTACCGCTAAACGTCGCAAGAATAGCGATAGCCGCGATTGCTATGCCCGCAATAATTACACCGTACTCTACCATGCCTTGTCCGTCCTCTTCGTTTACGAGTCTTGTTAACATTTCTTTCATTTCTTTTCGCTCCTTTTTATTTATTTTTTAATTTATATGTAAAGTTTGTGAACTTTTACACTCATATTGAATTTAAAAACATTTCCATATCAAAAACCATCTGCTTCATGTTAAGTATATTAATCAACATTACAACCACAAAACCTGCCGCCAAGAAAAATCCTAGGGCTACCTTTGTTTTCAAATTTCCTTTACCCGTAACATAAAGATATATAGTATAAATCAGCAGTACAATTGTCATTACAAATACAGCAGTCAGAAAATTATAAACGCCTAAACAAAATCCTACAGCTGCCGCAAATTTTACATCGCCAAGTCCTGCTCCCATGCCTATTAATGACGGAAGATAGAAAATTACAAATCCGGCGATAAGACCTATAATTCTGTTTTGTATAATGTTAAAATTATTATTTATAACTGTGAAGGCGAAGCCGATAATTAGTATAAACACAATTATTTCATTTGGTATCTTTCTAATGCTGATATCAACCGCTGATAATACAAGGCAGGCCGAGAAAAGTAAAGCGAATTCAACTGTTTGGGCACTTAACCCTCCGATTGCTACCGCAATCACCCATCCGCTTGCACTTATTAGCATCCACAAAATTGTCTTTTTTACACTCCCCGAGAATCTATGGTTTATAGGTTCTTTCACACGTTTGTTTATTAAATTTACTGTGATTTTTTCCAAGAGGAATCCCACAAAACCTCCAAGTAAAACCGCGACGGTATAAATTAAAACCATTAGCATCACCTTCTACATTTTTATACAAAAAAAGCAACGTTTCCGACGTTGCACAATGAAACCCACCTATAATGTGATGGATTATATAAATGCAACTGGCTGTCATAGATTTTTAACCCTGTAGACCCTATAGTTTTGCGTCCCTACCTTTCGGCAGGTTTGCCGATAATAAATTGCCTGTGCTTTTTGTTTTGATACAAAAAAAGCAACGTTTCCGACGTTGCAAAATAAAACCCACCTATAATGTGATGGATTATGTAAATGCAACTGGCTGTCATAGATTTTTAACCCTGTAGACCCTATAGCTTTGCGTCCCTGCTTTTTAACAAGTTTGCTAAGTATTAAATTCGTTTCTATAATGATAATACTACATAATTTTATATTTGTCAATAGTTTTTTAAAAATTTTTATGGATTATGATAAATGCAACTGGCTGTCATAGATTTTTAACCCTATAGACCTTATAGCTTTGCGTCCCTGCTTTTTAACAAGTTTGTCAAGTATTAAGTTCGTTTGTATAGTTTATAATACTATATGATTCGACATTTGTCAATAGTTTTTTTAAAAATTTTTATGGAAATATTTTCCTTATTATTCTTTTTGATTTATAACCCCAAATTCTGGGCTTTTATAACATAATTAACTTTACTGTAAGTGCGGGTGATATAGAATATACTTCACTGCCTATTTGTTACCCATGCCGGGCGCACAAGAAAGCTGGTCAAAGAATTTTAAAAATTCTTTGACCAGCTCATTTATATTTATCCGAAAAGCGATAATAAAACTCCCGCTGCAACAGCAGAGAGGGTTTATCGCAAGATATAATCTATTATATCAAAAACCACCAGACAACACATGTAATTAAAGAAGAAATCGTACACATAATCGTATCCTTCATCGTATCCACCAGTCCGGCGGGCTGAATGGCGTTTTCGGGCACGTGATTTTGAGAGTTGTGTATTCTTTGCCACCTTTGATGGTTTGTATGCATTATGCAGTCGAGGACATACTCAGTAATTTCCCATATTCCATGCAGTGCAATGGAAAAGGTGAAGCTGAAAAAGAGAATATTAAATTTATTCAGTCCGGCTACCTTGCCTGCAAGAGCAATACCGAAGCTAACAAAAAGAATGCCACATATAAAGTGAAGTAGCCTGTCCCACCAGGCATATTTATCATAATATTTAAGCGCGTTGCCAAAATAAAATGACATTAATATAATGGTATAATATAAAAAACTACCGAACACGTCGAGCTTTATGTTTATTGCCCACTCAAGAAAGGTAAGTAGGAACGAAAGGATAAAGACTGTGGCAGTTGCTATAATTAACTTAAATTGTTTTTTGTATATATGATATATCGAAAAACCTATTAATGCAACCCGTATTAAATTGGCATATATGTTTATAAAATTCATTGGTTCACCTCAAATATTAACTATACTCTATAGAAACCGCTTGCCGCGCCATTCTTTAATTTTTAACAATAGCTTCAAAACCGTTACAGCTATGAAACTGAAGGCGGCAAAAAATCGCTGTTCCACAAATAGCATCACAGCGATTCCATGCTTCTGTTGTATTACCTCTTTTTGATAACAGCGGCGCGCTGTTTTTAAATATCAATGTCCCTTGTCTTTTTAACCCGAATGTTTTTTCAAGCGAAGGCATTCATACCGTCAAACACACCTGCTGTTATTAAAAATGTGATAGATTTAACCTGAGTTAATCGTTTTTCCTGAAAAGGTTTACAATTAAAAGTAATATTATAGCGCCGATGACTGCTACAAATAAACTCCACAGATTAAATCCAGTCATGCCGTATCCGCCGAGTAAATTCATGACAAAACCGCCGATTAAGCCGCCGATAATACCGACTAAAATATTAGCGCCGGCTCCCATTTTTTTATTGTTGCCAGTTATCATGCTTGCAATCCAACCAGCAAGTGCGCCAATAATTAACCAACTGATAATACCCATTTTTTCTTACCTCCTTTTTTTCATAGTATTTGAAATTCCTTTAGATTTTATAACCATAAAACAATTAAATTATTCCCACCCAAATAAAATGGAATTTTTTATTTAGATTATTATGAAAAAAAGAGGCATTGATTTTAATTGCCCATGTGATATTTCGCTTGATGCGAAACACACATGGGCATAATTTAACGCCATTATTCCTATTAATGGCATATTAATTTTTTTTACGTATTTTAACCGTCTACTTTTTCTTTGCAGCGTTTTCCCTCATCAAGCAGGGAATACAACCCGTCATAGTCACCGCCGTCAATTGCGTCGCGGTATTTTTTTATATTATCAATAAATATGTCCAGCTCTTTTATAAGATTGTCCGAATTTTCAAGAAACAAATCAGTCCACAGAGCTGGATTTAACCAGGCTACCCGCGTAAGATCCTTGTAACTGCCCGCAGAAAATCCCTCGTGTGCGCCCGCGGTGGGGCTTTTTATAAACGCGTTTGATACAATATGCGCCATTTGGGAGGTAAAGGCTATCATTTTATCATGGTTTTCAGCCGTTGTGACGGAAAATTTACCAAAATTTGCCGGCTTAAGCGCCTGTTCAATCTCCGACAGAAGCTGGGCATCGTCAAAAACAGGCGGAACAATCACCATGGGCGCGCCGCTGAACATATTTGCACGGGAATATTTAAATCCCGAATTATGCGTTCCCGCCATGGGATGACCTCCTACAAAGGTAAATCCGTATTTTTCGGCAAGTGCAAAGCCTGTTTTGCATATCTCATTCTTTATTCCGCAGCAGTCAATGACAAGTGTTCCTTTGGATATAAAGGGTGAATTTTCGGTGAGATATTCCCTCGCCGCTTCCGGGAAAAGGGCAATAAGAATAAGATTGCATTTTCCGATTGTCCCTTTGTCAAGATTGCCATCAATTACGTTTGAAATGCGCGCGAAATTTAAAACGTTCTCGTTTTTATCCATCCCAAAAACAGTATTTCCCGCTTTTTTGTAAGCGCGGGCGAAGGAGCCGCCGATAAGCCCAAGACCTATAATTCCTACCGTCACTGCCCCATCACCTCACGAATTCTGTTTACTTTTTCTGCAATCTCTTTAAATTGCGCTGGAGTAATCGATTGCGCGCCGTCACATAAAGCGTGTATGGGGTCGTTGTGTACCTCTATCATTAAACCGTCGGCACCTGCACCTGCCGCTGCCAATGCCATGGGTTTTACAAGGCGCGCCGCGCCGGTCGCATGGCTGGGATCAACGATTACCGGAAGATGGGTAAGCTCGTGTAGCATGGGCACTGCCGATAAGTCAAGCGTATTTCGTGTGTATGTCTCAAATGTTCTTATACCGCGCTCGCACAGTATGATATTGGTATTGCCCTCGGACATAATGTATTCCGCGCTCATAAGCAATTCCTTGAGGGTATTTGCAAGACCGCGCTTTAACAGAATGGTTTTTCCGGTTTTTCCAAGCTCTTTAAGCAGCTCAAAATTCTGCATATTGCGCGCGCCTACCTGAATAATGTCAACATTTTCAAACAGAGGAAGGTGGTTTGCATTCATAATTTCAGTAACAATGGGCATTCCGGTAATTTTTTTTGCTTCAAGCAAAAGTTCAATGCCGTCCGCTTTAAGCCCCTGAAAATCGTATGGTGAGGTACGCGGTTTAAACGCACCGCCGCGAAGAAGGGTCGCACCAGATTCCTTTACGCCCTTCGCTATTTCCGTGATCTGGTCGCGGCTTTCAACGGAACAAGGCCCTGCAATTATACAGAAATTGCCCCCTCCTATTTTTACGCCGCCCACATCTATCACGGTATCGTCGGGATGGAATTTGCGGTTACACTGCTTGAAAGATTCGGTTACGCGCTTTACCGATTCTACAATATCCAGACTTTCGATAAGTTCAATATCAATTTTGCTGGTGTCACCCACCAGTCCCAGCACGGTATAGTCATGACCCTCCGAGACATGGACGCTTACCTTCTGCCCTTCAAGCCATGTAATAAGATTATCACGCTGCTGTTTTGTTGTGTTTGGTTTAAGTACTGCAATCATTCTAATTTCTCCTTTTTTATATGAATATTTTTATTTTTTAATATATATTATAAACAAAAAAATATTAAAAAATAAAAGCCGCACAGCGAGTGTGCGGCTTTGTTAAAACAAGTGTAAAGAAAAATTTTCTTC
>JAUZPZ010000077.1 GCA_030705675.1 Bacillota bacterium | reverse complement strand
CTGGGCTGCCTTCTCTCCATTTACATCACCCGTGAGTTTTATTTTTTCCCCCGAATTGGAGTTTATGGCGTCGCGGTGAAGATCAATTACCACAGATATGGACGGATATTTTTTCAGCATTGCTTTAATTCCGCCGAATGCATTATCATAGGAACTGTTATAATCGGGGTAGTCATATAAAGTTGTGTCGTGAACGACAGATATGCCCATTGATTTAAGATAATTTGTCAGCTCTGTGCCCACACGGACAACATTATAATTGTCATCGGTCGTACGTGAATTTGATGTGTATTTGAAGTTGTATTGTTGGGACGGTGTATAAGATTCGGTTCCGTGTGTGTGCAAAATGAGTACTTGCGGCGAACCGGAAAATGAAAACGGAATGCCGCGCCCGATTATTTGCTTGGTATTTACCGAATATTTAGTTTGGTTTTTTATTGTTATACCTTTGGAAAGAGCAATATTTCCGGATGAAGAGTTTATATTCTTTTCAACTGTCTGGGTTTCTTCTGCTTTCGGAGCTGTCTCTGGTGTTGCCACTTCTTTTTGGGGGGCGGCAGTAGTTTTGGCTGAAGCGGTCTTTTCTATTTCAGACGCACATACCGACTCGTCCGGCACAACATAATTCGCGGAAACAGCGGTTGCGTAAGAAAGGGAACCGCTAAGCCCGGTAAAAAATTTACCTATTTGTGAGCATAGCCCGGATATTACATTTTCTGTACGGTCAAGATGTACTATAGGAGCTGATTTCTCTGAAACAGAAGCACGGAGTATGTATAAATTTTGTGTGGACGACAATTCCATCACAACAAAAAATGCGGTGGCAAAAACGAGAATTGCTGTCAGTTTTTTACTTTTCCTTCGCAAGGTTCACATCTCCCATATAAATAGTTGCTGTAATATCTATATGAAGAAAAACAAGCCATCATTACAAAGTTACGCCGTTTTTGAATATGGAAATTTCTTTGTATCCCGGTTCCTCATTATACAAAGAAGTATCTTCCCAGCTGGGATTTATAGAAGCAGTTTGAATAATACAAGCATGGTAAAACCGGGAACGCCGAGCAGACCGCACACAAGTACGGTTATCAGGTTTATTCCGAGCGAAAACCCAAAAGGAATACCGATAAGGTTTGCAAGTATCAACGCTCCGGTTCCTATTATACAGCTGTATATGGGTTTCCATACAAAGCGTAGGGGATAGGCTATCAAAAAGGCTGCAATTCCCCCTGCAAGTATAATAATTCCGTATGTAATAATGTCAATCATATGCGTTTTCTCCCGTCTTTTGATGTTAGTTATTTTATTTGTACATTTTATGTAAATAAATTCATATTTATTCGGACAAAACCAAAAGCCTCGGAACAGGGTGTTCCGAGGCTTTTAAATATATTTTAATCAAGCAGCTCTCCAAGTTTTTTCATGGATTTTCCAAAGCTTTCCCAGTCGCCGCCTGCCGCCGCTTTTTTCAAGTTTGAATACTCATCGCGTATTTGTTTTAGAGTTTCATCGTTGCCCGCGGAGACTCCCTTACCTGTCGGCTGTGTGGTGCCTGTAATACCAGAAAGCGGAGCAGTTTCCGCTGTAGTACCAAACAACTTTGCAAACGCCGCCTCAAGAGAGGGTTCCATCACAATAGTATCACCGTAAGCCACAACAATCCTTTTTACTTCCGGTAAGGAAGCGGAGTTTTGAGAAGTGATGTAAAGTGGCTCAACATAAATAATGGAGTTCTTTATGGGAATTACAAGCATATTTCCCCGCATTACGGCAGACCCGCCCTGGCTCCATAAAGTAATTTCCTTTGATATGTCAGGCTCGTTGTCAATTTTATTTTCAACCTGAAGCGTTCCGTAAATATGCTTTCCGGTAGGGAAGCTGTAAGAAATAAATTTGCCGTAATTTCCGTTATCTGTGCGCGCGCCCAGCCAGCCCACAAGATTATTATCCTTATTTTTCAATGTATATGGTATCATAATAACAAATTCGGGTTTGCCGTTACGCAAAGATACAATATTGTAATATGGTTCAACATTTTGGATATTGCTGTTTTCTCCGTATTTTTCACGGGCAACCGCCCAAATGTCTGAACCGGCGTAAAATATCGCAGGGTTTGTAACATGGTATTTGGTAAAAATCTGAGCCTGAATTTTAAACAGCCATTCGGGATATTTTACCTGGGTTTCAAGATCGGCAGGGAAAGGTTTGTCGGAAAATACATTCGGATAAATTTTTGAATAGGTTTTTATGATAGGGTCATTTTTGTCAATAATGTAAATCGTGACCGTGCCGTCAAAGGCATCAACAACGGCTTTGACCGAGTTGCGTACATAGTTGAAATTATCATCTGTATATTGTGAATATGGGTAGTAACGTGAATATGTGTAACCATCGACTATCCATTTGAGTGAACCGTCGTTTGATATTGAAATATGGATATCGTCGTCAAATTTTATGAAAGGAGCAGCCTTTCTGACGCGCTGCAACACATTGTTGTTTACAATCATGCGGCTTTTGCCACTTATATAATTTGAAGTTATAAGGTTTGGATCCCCATGTTTAACGGCGTAAATAAAACGGTTGAATGCGGATAGGTGAATACCGGCGGAGCCTTTATAACTGTATTCATGCTCTACCGAATCACTGGAAAAATCAAGCTCGGACTGAGATGTATTCACGACGTAATACTCATTCGGAGTTTCTCCAAAATAAATTCTGGGCTGCGAAACTTTAATATTTGTGTTTTCATAAACAAGAGGCATATTCTTTATGAGAAAGTCAGGCTGACCTTCAGCTGTAACCTTGTTTACCGGACTTTTTACAATACCGTAGCCGTGGGTATATTTCATGCGTCTGTTTACATAGGTCGCATTTGAAAGGTCACCCGTTTGCGATAATTCACGTACCGACATGAAAGCGGCTTTTCTCTGACCGTTTTCCGTATACGGAACGACGTCCGCGTCCATAAATTGATAATAATTGCGTATTCCCTGAAGCTGGTTAAATGCGGTTATGGTAGCAAGGTGATCCGTAATTCTTATATTGTCTGTAATTTCGCGGTTCTTATTGATTGTATCCGCGGTTAAATTATCTTCCGCAGGATATTCAAGCTCGTCCGCGTCGGCAAGGTTGTAGGCGCGGCGGGTCGCATCAATATTATATTTGATATAGGTGCTTTCTACTGAACCTTCATTTGGTTTTACAATAAGCTGCTGAACAATTCCGGCAGATGCTCCCGCAATTATAAAAGAAAGAGGATATACCGCTATTGTTATGAGCATCGCTTTGTATTTTGACCTGAACAGAAATACAAAAGAGAATATTATAACAAGCAACAGGATAAAAGGTATTATTCTATAAAAATTTAGCCATATCTTCATGTCGGTATATCCGCCTCCGACACGCGAAGAGGAGGCAAACAGTAAGTTTTCCATGTTGAATTTATAGCTTACTGCCTTAATGAAAAATATAATGGCGGCAGTAATTAAAAGGTGCCTTACAACTCCTTTTTCCTCAAATAATTTTTTCAGACCAATATTCTGACTTGTACGCACAAGATAATAATAGTATGAAGCTATACTATAGAAAAGCAGTAGGGTAAATATTCCGCTAAGCAGATTTCGTAGAGAAATAAGCAGGGGGCGGACGAACATATAATAGGAAATATCGTGGGAAAATATCGGGTCTGCCACGCCTGCGGAGGAGGAGTTAAGGGCAAGCAAAACATTTTTATATATTTCGGCGCTGCTGTAGAGTGATATTATAATGCCCACCGCAAGGCTTGTGCCGTAAGTAAATAGTCTCCTGTCAAACAAAGTCTCGGTAAGAACCATTTTTGACAGATTTTTTCTAATTATTTTATTAAATATTAAAGCGGAAATAAACGTAAACAAAAAAACAGAAACCGCCGCAGCAATGCCCGTACGGAGATTTGTCCAAAGGACACTTAAATAGCGTGTGCCTATTTCATTTATTTCTGCAATATAGGTATATATCCCGACAAAAGCTAAGAAAAGAACAACGATAGCCGTGAAAACAATTGCCGCTATAAACCATTTTTTTGACGATATTCTCAATTCAAATCACCTTCCTTATCTTAAAATAATGCTTCAACGAAATCTTTTGCGTTAAAGTCCTGAAGATTGTCAATTCCTTCTCCCACTCCTATATAACGAACCGGAAGACGCTGTTCGTTGCATATGGCTATTACAACGCCGCCTTTTGCTGTGCCGTCCAGCTTTGTAAGGATAATTCCGTCAATTTCAGCTATTTCTCCAAACAATTTCGCTTGTGAAAGGGCATTTTGACCGGTTGTGGCGTCCAGCACGAGAAGAGTCTCTTTTAAAGCGTCGGGGGCTTCGCGGCCGGCAACTTTAAGGATTTTGCGAAGTTCTTCCATAAGATTTTTTTTGTTGTGCAGTCTGCCGGCGGTGTCCACAAGCAGAATATCGGCGCCACGCGCTTTGGCGGCGGTTACGGCGTCGAAAACCACGGATGCCGGGTCAGAGCCTTCATCATGTTTTATCATGTCACAGCCGCTACGGTCAGCCCATATTTGCAGCTGGTCTATAGCCGCCGCACGGAAAGTATCAGCAGCCGCAATCATAACTTTTTTGCCTTCTGCTTTAAATTTATAAGCAAGCTTTCCTATGGAGGTGGTTTTTCCCACTCCATTTACGCCTATAATGAATATTATTTTAAATCCGCTATCCGCAAGTGGAAAAGGGGTGTTTTCCTGCATAAGCTGTGTGATTATTTCACGCAGGGCATCGCTTAGATTTTCACTTTCGGTAATTTTGCGCTCTTTTGCCGTTTCACGGAGACGTTCTATGATTTTCACAGAGGTCTCGACGCCGACGTCAGCAGTAATAAGTGCTTCCTCAAGTTCTTCAAAAAGTTCTTCGTCTACTTTTTTGAAAACCTTAAAAACATTGTCAACTTTCTCCGTAAATGAATTTTTGGTCTTTTGTAGACCTTCTTTTAATTTTTCAAAAAATCCCATAGGTATATCCTTTCCTGTTTTACTCGTTATATTTGTCAAGGTCAAGAGAAATCAGGGTAGTAACGCCCTTTTCCTGCATGGTTACACCGTAAAGTGTATCTGCTATCTCCATTGTACCCTTTCTGTGAGTGATAAGTATAAATTGAGTATCCTGTGCAAATTTACGCAGATAATCCGCATAGCGGAATACATTTACATCATCAAGTGCAGCTTCTATTTCATCAAAAATGCAAAAGCATGTGGGTTTTATTTTGAGTATGGCAAATATAAGCGCAATTGCCGTAAATGCCTTTTCTCCTCCCGAAAGAAGTGTTATGCTTTGTAGCTTCTTTCCCGGCGGTTGAACCTCAATTTCAACGCCGCTTCCGAGAATATCCTCCGGATCAGAAAGGCGTATTCCCGCCTTGCCCCCGCCGAACAGATCGGAAAAGGTTTCGCCGAATTGTTTATTTAGCTTGGTAAAGTTTTCTTCAAACATTTCAGTCATTATCACGGTCATTTCAGAGATAAGGTTGTTAAGGGAGGCTTTTGCTTCTTCAAGATCCTTTTTCTGTGAAGAAAGAAAATCAAATCTTTCCTTTTGGGTGGAGTATTCCTCAATGCTGTCGATATTTATGTTGCCGAGCGCGCGGATATTTGATTTTACCGTGCCAAGCTGTTTTTGAGCATCTGCCTCGGCACCTATGTCGCTACGCAGGGAATCGGCAGAAGAATATGTAAGTTCATATTCTTCCCACATTTTGGTCAAAATATCTTCCCTTGTTTCTTCAAGGCGAAGTTTTTTTCCTTCAATTCGGGCGAGTTCTTCGCGTATTTTATATATATTTTCATTGAACTCCTTCAGCAGCAATTCCTTTTCGGCTATTTCTTTTTCTTCCGCTTCACGGCGGCGGCTTAGCAGATCAATACTGCCTTCGCTTTCGGAAGAGCTATTTTTAAGTTCCTCAATTTTGGTTTTATACAAAACAATATTATTTTCCAGCTTAAAAATGTCCTCCTCAAGAGCCTCGGCATGAATTGCTTTTTGAGAGATCTCAAGTTCGTCGCTTACAACCTGATTTTCCGCGTCCTTTACCCAAATTTCTCCGGTTTCAATATCTTTAAGCGACAAAGCCTTATCGGTCCTTGCTTCTCCGGATTTTTCGGTAACTTCGGCAAGCTTGGAGGAGTAGAATTCTATTTCGGATTCAAGTGACAAAATCTTTGACTCAAGCTCAGACACCTGAATCTGCATTGATTCATTGCCTGAAATCATATTTTTGTTTGAGAGGTTTGCGGCATTGATAATTTCATTTATTTTGTCTGTCTCTTTTTCAAGTGTCTGAATATTATCTTTTTCTGTGTGCAGAGAGAGTTGTAAATTTTCAAGCCTTGATTTTTCGGTAATGAGTAAAGACTTGTTTTGCCATGTTTTTTCCTGAATTTCATTGCATTGTTTTTGAGTTTCGGAAAGCTTTTTGTTGAGGTCTTCAAGCAAAGCCGAAAATTCATTTTTTTGCGAAGAAATTTTATCTATCTGATTTACAATAAGCTCGATTTCGGCATTTCTTGATAAAGAATTTGAGCTTCCGCGGGAAGAACCTCCGGAAACCGAGCCTCCTACGCTAAGAACTTCACCGCTTAAAGTGACTATTTTATATTTATATGCATTTTCACGCGCAAGCTTTATAGCATTGTCAATATTGTCAATAACAACGGTTCTGCCAAGCTGTGCAGTTATTATGTCCCTGAATTTCGGATCAAACTGTACAAGTTCACACGCAATCCCTATAAAACCGTTGGCGTTTTTGAAATTATCCCCGCTTAAAAGACTTCCTTTTACAGAAGAAATAGGAAGGAAGGTAGCACGTCCGGATTTTGTGCGTTTTAAGTATTCGATAGCTTCCTTTGCGTCATTTTCAGTATCTGTGGCGATATAGTTAAGAGCGCCGCCCAGCGCCGCTTCAATTGCTGTAACATATTTTCTTTCTGTATTTATAATTTGCGAAAGCGGACCGTGGATACCGAGCGTTGACAGCGCCCCGTGCCGGACTTCATTCATTATAGCTTTTACACTGTGCGGATATCCATCAAAAGAGTTTTCCAAAGCTTCAAGAGTTATTTTTTTATGTTCAAGAGATTTTTTCTCAACAGAAAGCTCGTCAAGTTCAGAGCCTTTATTTGAGACCTTTTCTTTAAGAGTTTCAAGTTCGTTGAAAAATTTTTCGGATGTTTCGCGGTCGGTTTTTACTTTATCAGCAATGCTTCGAAGGTTATCTTCCGACAGACCTATTTCCGCTTCGATTTCTTCGCGGCGCATAGCTGAAGCCGACTTTTTCGCCATAAGGTCTGTAAGCCTTTCGCGAAGTGACTCAAAATACCCTGCACTGCTTTCTATTTTTGCTGAATTTGAAGAAATTTCGTTTTGCTTTTCAGCAAGTTGCTCACGAAGAACTTTAATGCGTGTATTCATCTCAGAAATTAAATTGGTTATATTTTCCTGTTCCTGCGCAAGAGAGCCGCACAAAAGCTCAATTTCTTTATGATTATCGTAAAGGGCGGAATTTGAAATCTTTTTTTCCTGAATATCTTTTTTCAGTTGAGCCACTTTTTCCTTATGTATCGATATTTCACCACGAAGGCGGGATATTTCTTTTGTATAGTTTTCTATATTCGTGCGGGCAATTTCAATTTCCCCGGAAATACGGGTAATTTCATTTTTTTGGGAGTATACATTTGCCCGGTTTTCATCAATCATTCCTTCAAGGTGGCGATAACTTTCTTTTTTTGACACAAGGTATGATTCCTCGTCTTTAATGGCACTTTCTATTCTGGTTTGGTTGTCGAAGGCTATTTTATGGTTTTCTTCTATTTTAGTCAACTGTTCATCAAACGAGTCAAGTGATTTCAGCCAAAGATTTATTTCAAGATTTTTCTGTGTTTCACGCAGCTGAAGGTATTTTTTCGCTTTGCGCGACTGATGCTCAAGAGGGGTAAGATTATTTCCTATTTCGGTAAGAATATCTTCAACCCTAAACAGATTATCTGTTGTCTGCAAAAGCTTACGCTCCGCCTCGTCCTTCTTATAGCGGTATTTTGTAATGCCTGCCGCTTCGTCAAAAATATGACGCCTGTCCTCGGAACGCGCGCTTAAAATTTCGTCAATTTTACCCTGACCCACAACGGAATACCCGTCGCGGCCAAGACCCGTATCCATAAACAGTTCATGAATGTCTTTAAGACGGCACGAGGCCTTGTTTATTGAATATTCGCTTTCACCGGAGCGGTAAACGCGCCTGGTGACAGTTATTTCGTCAAAATCCATATTTAAACTGCGGTCGGTATTATCTATAATTATAGAAACTTCGGCATACGCCATCGGCGTACGTTTGTCTGTTCCGTTAAAAATTACATCCTCCATTTTGCTTCCACGAAGGGATTTAACGCTCATTTCCCCCATGACCCAGCGCAGCGCATCAGAAATATTACTTTTGCCGCTGCCGTTAGGACCGACAACAGCGGTTACGCCGTCGTCAAAATCGAGCTTGGTTTTATCAGCAAAAGACTTAAAACCATGAAGTTGTAATGACTTAAAATACAAAAAAATCACCACCATGAAGAAAATAATTTATGGTAAAAATTATATCACATATTTAATTTTATTACAAGAAAAATTTTTAATGGGGACAAGTATTGAAATTTGTCCGTTTGTGTGGTAAAATAGATAAAGATTTGATTTTGGAAGGTGCAAATGTGAAAACAGGGTATATATCGGGAGAAGATTTAAAAGGGATAAAAACGGGCGGGGAGATATTGCGCCGCGGAGGGCTTGTGGCGTTTCCAACAGAGACGGTATACGGGTTGGGCGCGGATGGGCTTAACGAAAACGCGGTAAAAAGTATTTATGTGGCAAAGGGAAGACCCTCCGACAATCCTCTTATACTGCATATAACCTGTATGGAAGATGCGGCAAAAGTAGCTTATTTAAATGAAAAGTCAATAAAGATGGCGGAGGTTTTTTGGCCGGGTCCGCT
>JAUZPZ010000076.1 GCA_030705675.1 Bacillota bacterium | reverse complement strand
TACCATGATTTTAAGAGTGAAATCGCTATGCGGGAAGCCCTTGTGAAACGCCACCCGCGAGGCACATATACCGTTGCGTCAAAACTGCCTACAATGTTTCTTAAAGAAACAAGCGATAATGAACGTATATTCAGCGAGCAGATGGAAAAGTGCGGGGTAGATTATTTTGATTACTACCTTTTGCACAGTTTAAACGAGCAGCTCTATAAAAAAATAAGCGGCATGGGCACCTTTGAATTTGTGGCGCAAAAGAAAAAAGAAGGCAAAGTAAAAAAGGTTGGGTTTTCTTTTCACGATTCGGCAGAGATGTTGGAAAGAATATTGTCACAGCATCCTGAAATGGATTTTGTCCAGCTTCAGATAAACTATCTTGACTGGGAAAACGAAGGTATACAATCAAGAAAATGCTTTGAAACGGCAAGAAAACACAACATTCCAATAATTATAATGGAACCTGTAAAGGGAGGAACACTTGCAAATGTACCTCCCTTGGTTAAAAAGCTGTTTAAAGAGCAGGACGCCAATATGTCTGTCCCCTCTTGGGCAATTCGATATGCTGCAAGTCTTGAAGGCGTATTTATGGTGCTTTCCGGTATGTCAAATATGGAACAGCTTCTTGACAATATGAGCTATATGGAAAACTTTACACCTCTTACAAACGAAGAAATAAAGCTTGTTCATAAAGCGGCGGAGATATTAAAAGACGATACGCTTATTCCATGTACCGCGTGCAGATACTGCACGGAAGGCTGTCCCGCAAATATTCCTATACCGGATTATTTCGGATTATACAATGCCGACAGACAATCTGTAAACAGCCTGTCGTATTATGAAAACCTGAAAAAAGAACATGGCAAAGCTTCAGCCTGCATAGAATGTGGACAATGTGAAACTATTTGCCCCCAGCACATCAAAATTATTGAAGATTTAAAAAAGGTTTCCAAAAAATTTGCAATCTGATACGAAACGAAAAAGTCCACCAAAAGGTGGACTTTTTCGATAAACTGATAAACAAAATGTAAGTTTTAAAAAATAAAGTTATTTTTTAAAAAATTTATAAATTTCACCGACAGCCTTCGTCTCTACACTTACAAAGACAATCACCAAATAAACTAAGCTTGGATTGAAGTATTATCTCTAAATTTGTAACTGTTTTTACAAGGCTCTGGGCACTGTTATTTATTTTTATAATACTGTCAAGATTAATATTCGGCATAGTGACAACGCAATGAATTTTTTCTCCTTCTGCATTGAGAATATGCGATATAGCCGTCTGCTGAAGAGCTACAGACTCTATGATGTCTGATATTGCTTGACAACGGGTAGTTGAACTATGACAAATAATGGGCATGCTCATAAAATATTATTACCTTTCTATTGAAAATTATAGTAACCAGACATATGGAAAACATATGTCCTTATTTATAATTTATTCACTGCCTGTACGGTTTGTTACCCTTGCGGCTAAATAAGCATCCTTGTATATAAATAATATTGTTAACATAATGTCAGCATTTGAGTATAGTATTAACTTAACTTTTTCCGCATTCGGCTTTTGGTGGAAAAATAAAATAAAGCCAAAGCCGTATTGACTTTGGCTTTAAAGTAAAAGGTCCGAAGTTAACCTTCGGACCTCTTTTTTATCAGGTTTCAGCAAATACAAAGGATACGATCTGGCAAGTTGGAATTACTACAACTGAACCGTAAGCGCTTCCGTTGCAATAATTTGAATTCCAGAACAAACCGTTGTTACAGCCGCAGTCGCCCAACGGGTTAGGGGGTGCTGATGGAAGATTTGTAATAATTTTAACTGTCTGACAGTTAGCCCATACCAAAAGACCTGTAAAGCCGCTGCCCGACACACCTCCGCTGGCTGTGAAAATTGTAACTACACGGCCAATATTGCTGCAAAGACAATCAAGTAAGGGAGATCCGCTTCCTCCGAAGCCAGAACCGTGATCACAGCCCCCACCGTTGAAGCAACCGCCTCCATTGTTGAAGCTACCGCCCGTATCAAAGTTATTGAACATTTATGTGTGCCTCCTTGACTTTTATGTTAACGGCGCTTTTTAAACGCCACACTACATTATATGGAGCATATAGTAAAAATGTCACCTGATTATAATGCCAAATTTTTAAAATAAATAAAAGTTGCAACATAATAAAAAATATGGTATAATAAACGTAACCATAAACGTAACCGTTTATTATATGTTTTAGAAGTCCGTGCGATTTTTTCGTCCTGTGGCTAAGCCGCATGTAGCCGAAACGCACAGGCAAATATATTATAATTTCTATTTTTAAAAAAGGGGTATGTTCAATGAATACATCCAATATCAATCCCACTATGACACAGCTTGGCAAAGTTCGTTCCGTAATCCGCGAAACATTTGAATACGGAAATAAACGTGCAAAGGAAATAGGCAGAGAAAATGTTTTTGATTTCAGCCTTGGCAATCCCAGTGTTCCCGCCCCCGAAATTGTAGATGATACAATATGCGGCTTAATCAAAACCGGTGATTCCGTTCAGCTGCACAGCTACACTTCCGCTCAGGGAGCAGAACCTACCCGCGCCGCCATTGCAGAAGATATTAACCGCCGCTATAATGCCGGAATAGACAAAAATGACATATATATGACCTGCGGAGCCGCCGCTTCGCTCACCGTTTCTATTCATGCCCTTGCGTGTGAAGGGGACGAGTTCATAACATTTGCGCCATTTTTCCCAGAATACAAAGTGTTTGTAAATGCCGCAGGTGCGACTCTTACAGTAATTCCGGCTGATACCGAAAATTTTCAAATAGATTTTGACACTTTTGTTTCAGCAATTTCGCCTAAAACCAAAGCGGTAATAATAAATACGCCAAATAATCCTACCGGAGTAGTCTTGTCTGAAAGCACAATAACTCGCCTATGTGAAATACTTAAAGCGAAATCCGAAGAGTTCGGCGCGCCCATCTACCTTATTTCGGATGAACCGTACAGGGAACTTGTTTACGATAACACAACCGTTGTACCATATCTTACGAATTGCTACGACTATACACTTGTATGCTATTCTTACAGCAAATCCCTTTCATTGCCCGGAGAAAGAATAGGATATATAGTTGTGTGTAACAAAATGCCTCATCATGAAGATGTTTATGCGGCAGTGTGCGGTGCTGGCAGAGCTCTCGGTTTTGTATGTGCTCCCGCTATGATGCAGAAGGTCATTGTTTCAGCTCTCGGAACCACCTCCGATATTTCTGTTTATAAAACAAACAGAGACTTACTTTACAATGCCTTGACGGAGTACGGCTATAAATGTGTTCACCCCGACGGCGCTTTTTATTTGTTTGTTAAGGCTCTCGAAGATGATGCCGCCGCATTTTGCGAAAAAGCAAAAGAATATGACCTTTTGCTTGTGCCGTCTGATAGCTTTGGCTGCAAAGGATATATTCGTATAGCATATTGCGTCACAACTGATATGATTCGCCGTAGTCTCCCCGCTTTTAAAAAACTCGCGGAAACTTACGGAAAGTAATTTATCCGATTAAGCTTCCAACGCTGCAAGTAAAACAAAGTGGATTTTTGAATTTATTCTGCACGGTTTAAAAAGATAATAAAATGGGGCTGTATCAAAACGATTTTTTAAATCGGTTGACCACAGCCCCTTTCGACACAGTGGGGACATCACCATGATGTCCCCATTAAATATTATTTTATTTCGTTACAAATATGCAATACAGGTACTTAGAATCAATCCTTTTCCTATATCTTTCCGCACGCGTTTCTGCGGCTTTTCTTGATTTCAGCCGTAATCCACATGACCAAAGGAATAAAGATTTGAAACGGCATAGCATAAATAGGATAATAGTTTCTTGCAGATTCCGATAAATCCACCACGCTGTCATAAGAAATTATGCTTAACATAAGACATAAAAGGCAGATGGGCATAACGTTTTTCTTATAGTCGTCTATATTAAACAAACTAGCCATTCCCTTTACCGCGACAAACACACAAAGAGTCATTTTCGTTATACTGGCAATAACATAATTTATACCGATCAGGCTTTCGATTCTTGCGAAAGATTCACTTGGATTAATAATCCTGCCCGTGACAAACGCCGGGTAACACACCGACTCTATCATCGCAGGCCCCAATACAGCAATGTCCCGAGTTATGACTATAATGGAAATAACGCTTGCGCACAAAATCCCATAGAAATAGGATTTATAAGGGCTATCTTTCTTCCCTAAAGAACCGGCAACACCTAAAAACATCACGGTTTCTCCAAAGGATAAAGAAAACTGTCGATAAGATGCCTTCAACATGGATCCCAATTTATTATCAAAGATGGGAAGCAGATTTGACCATTTTATTGACCGGATGGAAATAAAAACTGTAAATGGAACAACTATGCAGATCATGATAAAGGTTACCAATGACCATTTTCCAAAAGTCTCCATTCCGCATTTTACCATATAAGCAATAACGGCAAGAAGAAGAATAGCAACCGCGATCTGAGGGGTTTCAGGCATTGCTGCAATTTGAATAAAATCCGTAGTATTCCGCAAAATGGAAGCCGCCAGATAGATGGCATACCACACAAAAACACCACCCAAGATTTTTCCAAAAATTTTTCCGAACAATTCTTCCAAAATCCCAAAAAGGTTTTTTCCAGGAAAAAGCTTAACGAGCCTTGCGTAAATCAAAGAAATCGGTATGAACATTATTATCGCGATAATTAGTGCTAACCAGCTATCCCGGTTTGCTTCGATACCCCCTCCAAATATAAGCGTGCTCCCGAAAAGAAACATAGCCATGATACAGCTTGCCTGGCTGTACGTTATGGATTCCTCGTGCATATTCAACCTCCATTCACCGCATATTGCAATGCAAATAATTTTTCCGGGAAGTTTGGCTCAGCTTGCGCGGCAGCCTCGCTCTTCAGAAAATCTATATTCCGCAGTCCCGGTCTTTTGCAGTCGCTTTATACGCCGAATAATTTCTTAATGGAATTCTCAATAAAACCGGTAGGTCCGGGAACCTTTATACCAATGTTATATAAAATTAATACCGTAAAACTTATCATTAAAAAGGTAAGATAAACCAGATACTCTTTTTTCTTTCCGCTTTTTACAATCGGGACAAAGTCAAAGATCACTACGAAAAGATATGTTAAAATAATAATCGCGATAATCAATCAAAACCCTGCTTTCAATTTTTAATTAAGGATTCAGTATTTATAATTGTTATTTCGCATTTAACATCTACATCCATTTTTTTAAACAGTTTATCCCATTTAGGTCGGATTTGCCTCCATACCTTAGGGTTGCTTTTATAAAGGCAGTTGCCAAAGCCGAAAATATCCGAACCAAAGTCGGTCTGCACTTTTTTTATTACACCCTTGATTTCTTTTTCAAGTTTTCGATCTTCTTTTTTCTCGATCTTTTTTATATCCCGTTTATTAATTAACCCTAAACTAATCCCAAGCTCGTCTAAGGAGACAGCCGTTTTAACTTTGATTTGCGCTTTGGCTTTTCCGTCTTTATAAGAGCACGAAACTTTTGTTTTGTTCTTGTAGACTTGAAGTGAAACATCTTCGCTTGATTTTCCTTTCAAGGAAAGTGTCAGCAAACCAGAGTGTATTTCATTTATGGCGAACAGATAATAATTGGTTTCTCTTGGAGTTAAAAATCCAATCAAACGATCCTTTTTAAAAACTCCAACGCCGTTTACTTCCACCGCCGGTTCTTTATTATTCTTAACCTTGTGGAATGCCGGAAGCGTAACAGAAATGCCATCTGCCTTCAGCGTATTGAATACATCATATAATTCAATGTTTCTCGTGGAGGCCGTTACATCTCCATCTCCCCTGATAATCTTGTTGATCTCAGAAGCAACAAGCGTATCGTCAATTCCTTTTGATTTAAGAAGTTCTTTCGCGGTATTCTGCTGCGATACAACAAGGTGAAGTGTCTCGCGGCATTCGATATCTCTTATAAACCAGTCCACAATGGATGAGATACCCTCCTTTGCAACATCTTTACTGACTATAACAACTTGCGTATTTCCAAAATACAGTTTGTTAACCATCCGTTTTTTAGCATTTTTGTTCGCGTCAAGAAGTGTTTTTCCTTGTGCCTCAACAATTTTGGGCTGAATTCCTGTTTGTTTTATATTTTTTGTTAAATCTACAATCTCATAAGTGAGCTTATAATTGCCTGTGGATGCGTCTTTGTCTATGGCAACGCCGGTTACAATAGCTAATTCATTAATTCCCTGGTAACTCCAGCAGCCCCCAAGCGGAAAAATCATCATCAGGCAGAGCAGCAAGCAGCTTATTTTTTTAATTTTGGATGTCCTTATCATAATTTTTCATCCTTATCTTGTCTGTTGCCATGCTTTTCGGCCAACGCATTCGCATTAGCCACCACGGCGCCCGAATATAGGTATCCTTTACTTCCTGAAACCGGATTTTCCCTGCCGCCGATATCTGAGGTATGCCAAATGAACGTAAATGAAGTAAATGAATGATGATAATGCTTAGCGCTACAATTGTTCCTGTAAAACCAAACATAGCCGACAAAATCAAAATAAATAAGCGGATATATATGATCGGCGCATTCATTTTTGGGACCATAAGGCTTGTAATTCCGGATGTTGCAACTATGATGATCATGGGAGAGGCGACAATTTTTGCATCCACGGCGGCTTGTCCGAGGATAATCGCGCCCACAATACTCATTGTCTGTCCTATATTAGCTGGCATACGAGAACCCGTTTCTCTTAATATGTCAAAAACGAACAAAAGAGCAAACGCTTCGAAAGCGGCGGAAAAAGGAATGCTGTTTCGTTCGCTGGCAATATTGAGCAAAAAAGGCAGGGGTAGTACTTCGTGATGAAATCCTGCCATTGCCACATAAAAACCGATCAGGGATATTGTTATAAAAAAGGAGAATATGCGCAAAAACCTTGAAAATGAAGTATAATAAAAATTAAAATAGTAATCTTCGCTACTTTGGAAATTCTCAATAAACAGATATGGAATCGTCAGTACGTCGGGTGTACCGTCCAAAACAATAGCTATTCTTCCTTCCAGGAGCTTTCCCACAACGACATCGGGCCGTTCTGTATAGCCTGTCGTACGGAAAGGGGAAAGCGGCGAATCTTTTATAAGCTCTGTAATATAGTTTGTATCCAAGACTCCGTCAATATCGATTTTATCAAGGCGCCTATAAAGTTCTTTTAGAATTTGTTTATTGACTATGCCTTCAATATAACAAATTCCGATTTGTGTTTTCGTCTTTTTACCTAAAGTATAGTATTTGGTTTTCAGCTCATTGGAACGTATTTTGCGACGAATCATTGAAAGATTTATGAGCAGGGATTCGGTAAATCCTTCTCGGGGGCCACTCAGATTTTTTTCGTTCTCAGGTTCGGCGATGGCCCTTATCTGGAAGCCTTTCGTATCAAGAATGAGGGCCTCACTTGCGCCTTCGGCAAATAAAACAGTATCTCCGTAAGTGATCGCTTCCGTTATTTCTTGATACTGGGTTACTTTTTTAGCTGAGTGTACCGTAAGAACCAAGTTAGCCAAATCATCCATCTGTTTTTTACCTGAAACTTTTACGGTTGAAATCTGCAAAGGTTTTATAACATTATCATTGATAACGTTTAAATTAATAAGACCATCGCAATATGCTATACAATATTTCTGTGCTTTTTTGCAGTCGCTTTGAAAGAATCTTAATTGCAAAACATCTACATCTATAAATAGTTTTTTTAAGATTTCGATATTAGTTTCCAATGAATCTGTTACATAAATGTCAATGGGCTTTTGCCCAAGCTCTTCGATTTTCTTATTTATTTCATCAGACGAATGTCCGGAACGTTTAAAAGAAAAACCCGGCATAGAATGGTCTCCTCTGCAACTTGAATTATAATGACGCTATTATTATCCAATTTTTTTTAATATATGCATTAATACAAATTGGGTAAGATATGAGTTGTTCTAATACAAGTCAAATTGGTTCATAGGTATACTAAATTCATCTGATTATCCAGCTTTTTGCCGTTATTCATTTTAGTTCGTATTGAAATAACATTGCTGAATATTTACCATATCGTAACACGTTTTTCGGGAGCAAGCCACATTCCATCATTTTCAGTAATGCCAAAAGCATCGTAAAATTGCTCAAAATTCTGAAATATAATACTGCCGCGCAATTTATCAGGTGAATGTAAATCGTTTTGTTGCAAATATTGTTTCATTGCACGAGGATAGCTTGAACGCCATACCTTAGTCATTGATTCATAGAGAGTTTTATAATCAGGATTTGATTGCTTACTTTCTATTTCAGTAATACAAGCTGCCGAACCAAGGTCTGCGATATTTTCCGATAATGTCAGTTCGCCATTACAAACAATTCCCGGAGCTGATTCTCTGCCATTATAAAGGTCTACGACTTTTTGGCATAGCTCTTGGAATTTTGCATAATCCTCCTTTGTCCACCAATCGGTCGCATTTCCGTTTTCATCAAACTTTGCGCCGTTATTATCAAACGCATGCGTGATTTCGTGAGCAATGATATAGCCTATACCACCCAAATTTTCTTCATATTTTGCGTTTACATCAAAAAACGGCTTTTGCAAAATTGCTGCCGGAAACTGAATTGAATTATCAACATGGTTGTAGCAAGCATTTACCGTGTATGGATTCATAGCCCATCCGGTCTTATCTACACCGTTTTTTTGATTTTGGATAGATAATTTACGATATGCTTTTTGCATTGCGATAAGGTTATCAAAGAAGCTTCCACCTTCTGCAACTGTCAGAAGTTTTGTGTTTGCAAGATCATCATTCCACTTGTCAGGATAACCAATTTTCAATTTCATTGTGTCAAGTTTTTTTATAGCTTTGGCTTTTGTGCTTTCGCTCATCCAAGTTAAGTTATTAATACGATCTTTATATGTGCTGATAATATCTTTTACTAATTGTTCAGCTTCATTTTTAGCTTCTTTTGAGAAATAACGATAAACATAAGCTTCACCTAAATAGTCAGATAATAAGCTCTGAACATATTGAGCTGCCGTATCTTCTGTTGATAAAGCTCCGGAAACACCCATATATT
>JAUZPZ010000075.1 GCA_030705675.1 Bacillota bacterium | reverse complement strand
TTAACCTATTTAACCTATTTAACCTACTTTAACCTACTTTAACCTACTTAGGTACTTAGTGATTAGCAATATTAGCATAATATTTATATAATATAATTATTATATTATCATTGACCTATTTTGCATTTTACCTATTCAAATAAAATACATCTTCAATGGGTTACATATTCAAATAGGAAAGTATTCTATTGAGGCTATCGTTATCATAAAACTCTATTTCAATTTTACCTTTTTTATCATTTTGTTTTACTCTTACCTTTGTTCCCAACTTTCTCGAAAGGCTGGTTTGAAGCTCCTTTGCGGCAAGATTCATAACAACAGATCCTTTTTCCTGCTTTACTTTTCCGCTGTTTTTATAAGAATTTACAAGCTGCTCTGTTTGGCGCACAGAAAGCTCTTTTTTGATTATTTCATACGCTATTTCTTCCTGTACATCAGGCGAAAGCCCCACAAGCGCACGCGCATGTCCCGCGGAAATCTCCTGCAATTCTATAAGCTTTTTTACATTGACGCTCAAATTAAGCAGCCGCAAGGCGTTTGCTATGGCACTGCGGCTTTTGCCCACCTTTTCACTTATCTCTTCCTGGGTAAGATCATATTTTTTCATAAGGTCATCAATTGCAAGCGCCTCTTCAACAGGATTTAAATCTTCTCTTTGAAGGTTTTCCACCAAAGCAATCTCAGACATTACTTTTTCATCATATTCTTTAATAATTACAGGAACTTCTTTAAGCCCTGCTAATTTCGCGGCACGCCAGCGGCGTTCTCCTGCAATTATGGTATAAAAACGGTTTTTGTCATTTTTTTTTATAATTATCGGAGAAATTACCCCATATTCAGCAATTGATTTTGCTAAAGCTTCCAATTTTTCATTATCAAAGTTTGTACGAGGCTGCCCCGGATTAGGCTCAATATTTGAAATTCGCATAGTTTCCACATTTTTTGTTTCTTCATTCGCCTTATTAACCTGAATATCCGTATCCGCTATCAAGGCTCCAAGCCCTTTTCCAAGTCCCTTTTTCATATGTATTCAATCCTTTCATATCGGATTTAATTTATTGTCTTAACCATCGGTTCATGCCTTTCAGGCGAGGGGGGGTTGAGTTTATATACTACAAAAACTCTACAAATTTCTCTCTATTACCTCTTTGCCCAAAGCAATATAACTTTCCGCCCCGCGTGAATTTTTATCATATTTTGTTATGGGAATTCCAAAACTTGGGGCCTCACTTAACCGTACATTTCGAGGAATTATTGTCCTATACACTTTTCCCGGAAAAAAGCGCTTTACTTCCTCTACCACCTGTATACCTAAATTTGTTCTTGAATCAAGCATGGTAAGAAGCACCCCTTCAATTTCAATGTCGGGATTAAGACTCTTTTTAATCTTTTTTATTGTAGAAATCAGCTGGCTTACCCCTTCTAACGCATAATATTCACATTGCAGAGGAATAAGCACACTATCTGCCGCGGTAAGACAATTCAGCGTAACAAGTCCAAGTGACGGAGGGCAGTCAACAATAATATAATCATATTTATCACGCACCGTGGCAAGACTGTTTTTAAAAGCAAATTCTCTGTCCTCAATGGAAATAAGCTCAATTTCCGCACCCGCAAGGTCAAGACCCGATGGACACACTGAAAGATTTTCAAATTTGTCTTTAATTATTGACTCCTCCATGGACATTTCACCTACGATTACGTTATAAACGCTGTAAGAAAGCTCTTTTTTTTCAATTCCAAGTCCTGTTGTGGCATTTCCTTGAGCATCCATATCCACAAGCAGAGTTTTTTTCCCAAGCTCACCCAACACGGCGGCAAGATTTACCGAAGTTGTGGTTTTTCCCACTCCGCCTTTTTGATTTGCAACCGCTATCACTTTAGCCATACTTTGTTCCTTTCATGCACAAAATGTTTCACGTGAAACACAATTATAATAAGTAATATACAAAATTGTTTCACGTGAAACATTTCAGTTTTTCTAAAAATGTGCATTTTTTATCAATTGTTCAGCTTTTTTATTATAGTCCCAAGGCCATTAAAAGTTTTTTAAATTTTCAAAAGATTTTAACCAATTTTATTGCTTTTTTTGTTGATTTTATTCTTCATTTTCGTTTTCCGGTTGTTCCCCCGGTTCATTTTCCGGTTCTTCAACATCGTCAACACAATCTGAATCCGGATCGTCAATCATATCCTCCGGATTTCCTTCGATTATTGTGTTGTCTTCAATCTCCGCCACTTCTTCGTCCTCATCATGTGCTACGCAGGCCATAGCCGCAACAGAGACATCTTCAGAAGTTCTCATAAGCTTAACTCCCTGCGCCACTCTTCCGCACTTTCTGATATCCGCGCTGTGAAGCCTTATTACAACTCCCTCAGTATTTATAAGAATAATATCGTCGTCATCGGTCACGGCCTTCAATCCAACGACATTTCCTGTCTTTTCGGTAATGGCATAATTCTTTATACCTTTACAGCCGCGGCTTGTAATGCGGTAATCTTCAATCGAAGTCTTCTTTCCAAGACCTTTTTCCGTTACCGTAAGCAAATATTCTTTTCCGTCCAAAATATTAAGACTTGCGACATAATCATCTTCTTTAAGATTAATTGCGCGCACTCCGCGCGTAATTCTTCCCATACTTCTTACCTTTTCCTCGCTGAAACGCACCGCCATACCAAGATGCGTACCCACAATAATATCGGATTTTCCGTCCGTAAGCTTAACGGAAATAAGCTCATCGCCCTCATCAAGTTTAAGCGCGTTAAGCCCTGACTTTTTATTAGAATTATACAGTTTCAACGGACTTCTTTTAATTACGCCCTTTTTGGTAATCATTACCAAATATTTGTCCGTCTGCGCCATATCTTTAATCGGAATAAGAGTAGTAACCGTTTCATCCGGCTCAAGCTGCAGCAGATTTACTATTGCCGTTCCCTTTGCGGTTCTGCTTGCTTCGGGAATTTCATAGGTTTTTATTCGGTGTACCCTCGCCTTATTTGTAAAGAAAAGCAAATGGTCATGTGAAGATACCGCAAACAAATCCTCCGCAAAATCTTCCTCACGCGTGCTCATTCCGCTTATCCCCCTGCCTCCGCGCCGCTGAGTCTTATAAGTGTCAACAGGCAAACGTTTTACATATCCAAAATGAGTAAGAGTAACTATGTTTTCTTCAAGAGGAATGAGATCCTCGATATCAATGTCCTGTTCCGAAAGCTCTATGGCCGTACGGCGGTCATCGCCGTATTTTTCTGTAATTTTTGTTAATTCGTCCTTTACTATGTTTTTTACCATATTTTCGTCCGACAAAATGTTATTATAGTACTCTATTCTACTAACCAGTTCCTGATATTCATCTTCTATTTCTTGACGGGCAAGACCTGTTAAACGACCCAATCTCATTTCAATAATTGCCTGAGATTGTGCATCGCTTAGCCCAAACCCTTCCATAAGGTTATTTTTGGCGTCCTGCAGATTTGAAGATGCTCGAATGGTTTTAATTATCGCGTCAATATGATCGACAGCTATTTTTAAACCTTCCAAAATATGAGCGCGCTTTTGGGCTTTTTCAAGGTCAAACCTTGTTCTTCTTACAATTACATCTTTCTGATGGTTCAGATATGCCACTATCACATCTTTTATGGGCATAACCTTGGGAACGCCTTTATCAATAGCAAGCATTATTGTAGAAAATGTTTCCTGCAAAGAGGTATGTTTATAAAGTTTGTTAAGAACAACATTCGCGTTCGCGTCATGTTTAAGCTCAATAACAATTTTCATGCCTGCCATGCCGGATTCGTCATTAATATAGGAAATTCCTTCGATAACCTTGTTTTTCATAAGGTTTACAATGCTTTCCAAAAGACGCGTTTTGTTTACCTGATAAGGAATTTCTGTTACAATAATTTCCTGTTTGTTTCCATTATCCACTATTTCTGTTTTTGCGCGGACAATCATTTTCCCGCGTCCTGTGGCAAAATAACTTCTTATGCCCCGTACTCCCATAATTATTCCTTTTGTGGGAAAATCGGGCCCTTTTATATACTGCATAATTTCGTCAACATCCATATCGGGGTTATCAAGCATTTCTATGCAGCAGTTACACACTTCTCTTAAATTGTGCGGCGGAATATTTGTCGCCATACCAACGGCAATACCAGAACTGCCGTTAAGCAGTAAATTTGGAAATTTTGATGGCAGACAATCCGGTTCTTTTCTGCTTTCGTCAAAATTCGACGAGAACGTTACCGTTTCTTTTTCAATATCCGTCAGCATTTCTTCCGACAGCTTTGACATTCTCGATTCCGTATAACGATAAGCGGCAGGGGCGTCTCCGTCAATAGATCCAAAGTTTCCGTGACCGTCAACAAGAGGATACCTCATGGAAAAATCCTGTGCAAGACGCACCATTGCGTCATAAACCGACGCGTCTCCGTGGGGATGATATTTACCAAGAACCGCTCCGACAGTCGTGGCACACTTTTTATACGGCTTGTCCGAGGTATATCCGTCTTCATACATAGAATATAAAATTCTTCTGTGAACAGGCTTCAACCCGTCGCGGACATCCGGAAGTGCGCGCCCTACAATTACGCTCATCGCATAATCTATATAAGACTTCTTCATTTCCTTGTTAAGCTCAACCGGTATAAGTTTCTCGCCTTCGTAGGCGTTTATTGTATTCTCGTTATCCAACTATATTTCCTCCATTCAATAGTATCTTTAAGAAACTATGACGTTATATATCAAGGTTTGTTACATATTTTGCGTTCTGTTCAATAAACTCACGTCTTGGGTCAACCTTATCTCCCATTAGCAAGGTAAAAATACGGTCTGCCGTAACGGCGTCTTCCATTGTTACCTGTAACATTGTCCTGCTTTGCGGATTCATTGTTGTCTCCCAAAGCTGTTCAGGGTTCATTTCACCAAGACCCTTATAACGCTGAATTTTTGAGTCTTCCCCAAAATCTTTTAAAAGTACTTTCAGTTCTTCATCGGTATATGCATATTGTTCTTTCTTACCCTTGCTTACCTTATAAAGAGGTGGTTGAGCAAGAAATACATGTCCACGCTCAACAAGCGGGCGCATATAGCGGAAGAAGAATGTAAGAAGGAGGGTTCTGATGTGCGCACCGTCAACATCGGCATCTGCCATGATAATTACACGTTCATACCTGAGTTTTGAAACATCAAACTCATCTCCGACGCCTGTTCCCAAAGCGAGGATTATGGGATTGAGCTTCTCGTTTCCGTAGACTTTATCCACCCTTGCTTTTTCTACATTAAGCATTTTTCCCCACAGGGACAATATTGCCTGAAACTTGCTGTCACGTCCCTGTTTTGCACTGCCTCCGGCAGAATCTCCCTCTACTATATAAATTTCAGTGTTTTTCATTTGTTTGTCGCGGCAGTCGGCAAGCTTTGTCGGAAGTCCTCCGCCTGAAACGCCTTTTCTGGAAAGTTCGCGGGCCTTTCTTGCCGCCTCACGTGCGCGGGAAGCCGCCATTGTCTTTTCAAGTACAATTTTTGCCAAAGACGGGTTTTCCTCAAGAATAGCGCTGAAATTGTTTGAAACTATGTTGTCCACAAATCCGCGGATCTCGCTGTTTCCAAGCTTTGTTTTTGTCTGTCCTTCAAATTGTGCTTCAACAAGCTTTACGCTTATTACGGCCGTCATGCCTTCCCTTACGTCTTCACCGCTTAAAGGTTTGTCATTATCCTTTATAATATTGTACTTTTTGCCATAATCGTTGATAACCCTGGTAATGGCGGTTTTAAAGCCTGTTTCGTGTGTACCGCCTTCTGTCGTATTTATATTGTTTGCAAAGCTTATAATTGTTTCCGAATATGATGTGGTGTATTGGAAGGCTATTTCCACCTCATAATTTTCTTTTATTCCCTCAAAATAAATTACGTCCGGATGAAGCCCATCTCTACCCTTGTTAATATATTCAACAAAAGACTTTATACCGCCGTCATATTTAAAGCTGCTCACTCTCGGTTCTTCTTCACGTTTGTCCGTAAGTACTATATTAAGACCCTTGTTCAAAAACGCCTGCTCACGAAGCCTGGTTTCCAGTGTTTCATAATCAAAAACAGTGGTTTCAAATATTTCCGTATCGGGCCAGAAAGTAACCTTTGTACCTGTTTTCTCGGTAGCTTCCTTTTTTTCAAGAGTGCCCTGGGCAATGCCGCGGCAATATTTCTGGACATATCTGTTTTTTCCGTCGCACACCTCAACCACAAGTGTTGATGAAAGCGCGTTTACAACCGAGGCACCAACTCCGTGCAGCCCGCCGGAAACCTTATATCCGCCGCCGCCGAACTTACCGCCAGCATGAAGAATTGTAAAAACAACCTCAACCGCCGATTTCCCCATTTTGTGGTTAATGCCTATCGGAATACCCCTTCCGTCATCAACGACAGTTATAGAATTATCCTGATTTATATCAACAAATATATTTTTACAGTATCCCGCCAAAGCCTCATCAATACTGTTATCCACAATTTCATAAACCAAATGGTGCAGACCGCGTTCCGATGTACTTCCTATGTACATACCCGGACGTTTTCTTACTGCCTCAAGACCTTCCAGAACCTGAATATTATCGGCACCGTAATTCGCTTCTACTTTTTCTATACCCAAAGTTTATCTCATTCCTTCCTTTTATGTGTAATTTTCTATCCTTAAACATTTTTTCTCGGAGCGATGATTTTTTATTTCACTTCAAATTTATATTCGCCGTCTGCCGCGTTTATCGTGACCTTAGTTCCCAAAACAAGTTTTTTTCCCCTCATCTTACATATCTCACCGTCTACGGAAACAATCCCGGCAGCAACCATTTCCTTTGCCTCTCCGCCTGTCATGGCTATTCCGGCAAATTTTAAAAACTGGTCTAGCTTTATGAAAGGTGTATTTATCTTAATTTCTTCCATAATCAATCTCCTTTCATTTCACATTCCATTCTTTTAAGCAGCGTAGATGTAGCTATATTTGAAATATAAATTCTGCTTTTACCTTTTGATTCAGTAATTATAAAGGATTTTGGAATATCGTCAGATACATTCACAATAAATCCTTCTTCTTCGGCTTCTTTCAAAAATTCGCGGGTAATCTTTGATATTGTAGTGGTTTCAAAGTCCATTACCGCAATTATATCTTTATTAAATACAATATAATCGTTACCTATATGCAAAAACATATTTTACCTCACTTTTCACAGACTTTTCCGTCCGATATATTAAAATATTTCGCGTTTTTAGTATTTTCAATGCGATCAGTATCGGTACAGGTTATGAAAACCTGTGAATTTTTAATTTTTGAAAATAAATATTCCCTTCTTGACAAATCAAGTTCGCCTGTAATATCGTCAAGCAAAAGTATAGGCTCCTCGCCCGTTTCTTCAAGAAACAGTTCTTTTTGAGCAAGTTTTAGTGAAAGAACAGTCGTTCTTTGCTGTCCTTGAGACCCGAAAACCTTTGAATTATTCCCGTTTATATAGAAAATAAGATCGTCACGATGCGGTCCTGTAACCGCCTGAGCAAAAGTGATTTCCTTATCATAATTTTTTTCGAGTAATTGAGTTAAAGCTTCTTTTATGTTTTTTTCGCTCATATTTTCAGCTGAAAAGTCAACTGTTTTATATTTTACAGTGAGTTCCTCTTTGTTTTTTGAAATTTCCCTATGTATTTTTGCCGCGGTTTCCATTATCCTTTTTATAAATTCTATTCTGTATAAAATTATCTTCGACCCGTACAGCGCGAGCTGTTCGTTCCACAGGGACAATGTTTTTTCAAGTGAAGGCGTGTATTTTATTTCTTTTAAAAGCTTATTTTTCTGTTCCAACACCCTGTTATAGCTTGAAAGGGTATGAAGGTATTTAGGTTTTATCTGGCTTATTGAAATGTCAAGAAAACGCCGTCTTGCAAAAGGACCGTCTTTTATAAGTGACAGCTCTTCAGGTGTAAATACCACCACTGTGAGTTTTCCAAGCAGTTCGGACATTTTTGTAAGCTCAACCCCGTTTACCGAAACGGCTTTCTTTTTTTCGCTGAAAAGGCGCACCGTGTTATACATATCTCTCCCGCTCGAAAAATAATCTATTCTTATATCGGAAAATTTTTCTCCGAACATAATCATTTCCTTTTCAGATACGGGTTTAAAAGATTTTCCTATTGCGCCCAAAAAAATACTTTCAAGCATATTTGTTTTCCCTTGTGCGTTGTTTCCGTATAAAATATTTAAATTTTTTGAAAAGCAAACATGCTGTTTTTTATAATTTCTGAAATTTTCAAGATAAATTTCTTTAACGTACATTATTTTAATCTTACGGGAGTCACTATAAATATAAATTTCCCGTCCTCATCGACCGATTTTATAACAGAAGGCTTTATTTCACCTGTAAACTGTATTTTTATTTCTTCGCATTCACTGTTTTTAAGTGCATCAAGCACAAAACGATGGTTAAACCCTATTTCAAAAGGTTCTGTAACAGAAGTTGATATATCCACCACGTCATTTACCTTGCCGCGCGCAGTCATGCAGAAAATTGTCATTTTGTTATTTAAAAATTTAAGCTTTACAGGACTTTTCGCCGAATTTTCATCAATTACAAGAGCCGCCCTTTCAAGGCTGTTTACGAATTCATTTACATTTATTACGGTTTCAAAAGCTATGTCTGAAGGTATGAATTTTCTGAAATTCACAAACTCTCCCTCAAGAAGTCTTGAAACGAAACGGCAGTCGCCCACTTCTAAAAGTACAAAATTTTTGTTCAAAGTAACCTTTATTATATCATTTTCCGGTTTTATAATCTTTCCGAAATCATTTAAAGCGCGGCAGGGAATAACGCATTCAATTAAAGGACCGTTATAATCTACGTCTGCCCATCTTGCGGCAAGTCGTGCGCCGTCCAGCGCGGAGGCCGTAAGCTTTCCGTTTTCTATTTCAAATTTAACGCCCATCAAAACAGGTCTTCCCATATCAACCTGAGCTGCTGCAAAGGAAGTCTGCCTTACAATTTGGAGATATTTTTCCGGCTCTATATTAAAGAATTTTTCACCGTTTATCGTTGGAAATTCCGGATATTCGTCAGACGGGATACCGCTTATGTCATATTCAACGTCCATACATTTAATATGTGTCACGTTATTTTCTTTGAGTTCAAAAAAAACCATGCCATCAGGCAGTTTTCTTACTATATCGCAAATTATGCGTGAATTTAAAGTAACCGAGCCTTTTTCCTGAATATTTGCGTCAATTAC
>JAUZPZ010000074.1 GCA_030705675.1 Bacillota bacterium | reverse complement strand
ATCAAAAAATTCCGGCAGCATCATAAAATTTACCGCAATATCATTTTCCCCTGCCGGCAGTATTTCATGGTAACAATGCTGATTAAAAAAAAGAAGCTCTCCCTCTTTCAGCACAATTTTAGTGCCGTCATTTATAATATGTGTAGTTTCGCCCGTACACATATAGGTTATTTCGATATAGTTATGTTTGTGTTTCGGAAAGGCTATAAAACGCGCATGAGTTCTGATGTCAATAAGTCTGCCGCTACCCAACATTTTTTTCCTGTCAATCGTAAACTCGTCGCCGGTTGTATAAATGTCCCTTCTTATCCTTCTTTCTTCGAGGATTTTTTTTTCCTCATCGGTTATGGGACGCAACCGTTCAATCAGGCTTTCGTGCATACCTCTCCTCCCTTTATCGCAGTCTTTAAATTCAATTTTTCGTCACATAAAATTATATCCGCGTCATATCCCACGCTTATCTCACCTATTCCGGTTTCGCCCATCGCAACCGCCGGGGTTTTAGTTGCCGAGTAAATGGCGTCAATTTCGGGAATTCCGAAAGATACCGCGCTTTTTATTATCTGCATCAAATTATGAGTTCCTCCGGCGATAGTACCGTCATTTGTTCTTGCAACTCCGTCTTTTACATTAACGTCAAGACCGCCAAGAGAATATTTGCCGTTAGACAGACCTGTTGCGGATATCGAATCACTTATAAGCACAACCCTATCCCTTCCGACAAGATTAAATATCATACGCACAATGGAAGGATGAAGATGAAGTCCGTCGGCTATTACCTCAAAAAACACATTTTTATTCTCTGCGGCGGCTGGTATAACTCCGGGATTTCTGTGATGGATCGGTGTCATTGCGTTAAATGTGTGCGTGATCTGGCTTGCCCCAAATGCAAACGCCGCTTTCGCCGTTTCATAATCGGCCTTCGTATGCCCCACGCTTACTTTAACGCCAAGACCCACAATTTCTTTTATCTTTTCAAGGTTACCGCCCACTTCCGGAGCAACAGTTGTAACCTTCACTTTACCGTTTGAAAGACGTATCAACTCTTTTAACAAATCTATATCTGCCGGATAAATATTTTCCTCGTTATGAGCACCTTTTGCGCCCTTATTTAAAAATGGCCCCTCCAGATTTATCCCGCGTAAATATTTCTTTTCTCCTAAGCTTTTGCATATCCTTCTAAGGTTGTCGGAGCTGTCTGAAACTGTTGTCGCGTAAAAATTCAACACTCCGTTTTCGTACATATAGTCTCTTACAGCGTCGTAATTTTCCGTCTCATTTACTTCCTCGCCCACTGCCCCATGCGTATGAATATCAAACGGGGAGGGAAGCACTTTGAGCCCGCTTGCGTCTATAATATTTTCTCCCTCAAGCCCCGGCTTAACGCATTCTATAGTTTTACCGATGAGCAGGTCGGTTTTAACATATCCCCCATGAGTAAATACAAGCCCATTTTTTATTATCATATACAATTTCACTACCATTAAAATATTTTTTACATACTTAATTTTTCTATAATTATAGCATATTTTTCTTAAAAAGTACATAGTTTTTTAAATTTTGTCGTTTTTTCTATTGAAATCCCATATCAATATAGAGTATAATATTAGGGTATAATGTTATAGCATAGTATGGAGGTGCTGCTGTTGAACATAAAATTAAAGGATATGAACATCCATTACGATGTCAGCGGCAAAGGAAAAAATGTCATAATCCTTCACGGCTGGGGCGCAAGTTCAGCGGTAATGCAGCCGATAGTAAACGGCCTTGAGGGCAAAATGCGGGTGTTTAACCTTGATCTTCCGGGTTTCGGCAAGTCTGACGAACCCTTATCTGGCGATTGGAATATTTATTCATACGCGGATTTCGTAAAAGACTTCGCCACAGCACTTGAAATTGATAATCCTGTTATAATTGCCCACTCATACGGCGGGAGAATTGCTCTTATCCTTGCGGGCAAAAAAATGATGAAGATAAACAAAATGGTACTTACTGGCTGTGCCGGCATTCTGCCCAAACGCGGCATAAGCTATTATACAAAGGTTTATTCGTATAAAATCATGAAAAAAATAAGCCGCCTGACCGGTTCTTTTTTTAAAAAACAGAAAGAAAAAATGAAAAAGAAATACGGTTCCGAGGACTACAGAAACGCAAGTGAAAAAATGAGAGCCGTAATGGTGAGGGCGATAAATGAAGATTTAAAATATCTGCTTCCGCACATATCTGTGTCCACACTTCTTATATGGGGCGAGGATGATGAAGCCACACCTTTGTCGGACGGCAAAATCATGGAAAAATTCATTCCAGACGCGGGTCTTGTGGTTATGCCGGGAAGCGGTCATTTTGCTTTTTTACAGCAAAGCGTATGGTTTAACAATATAGTGAAAAAATTTCTTGAAAAAGATATGGAGGAAAACTGATATGAGTTTATTTTTTATTGATGCGGCAGCGTTTTTATGTATGGGTTTTTTATTTTTGCGCAAGCTCAGGTTTTCAGTACATATGCTTCAGCAAACCGGTTACAAAAGTAAGGATTTTTTAAAATGGTGCGATGAAAACCTTATGCGCAACCTCTCTTTTATCGAGCTTGCCGCTATGGCGGTAAGTTTGTGTATTTTTTTCTTCCTTGATAAATACGGGGTGCCGCAAATAGGCTTTTTAAATGCCGCCGTTACAATGCTTCTTGTATCCCTCGGCGTATTTCCATTTAGTAAATATTCTTCAAAAAAGGCTAAAAAGCCTCTTGTTTATACTCCGCGCGTGAAACGCCTTTTTGCGGCATGCGCCGTTTTGACCGTGATTTTGCTTGGCGGGCTGGGATATGTATGCCTTCGCATTCCTGCGATATATCCCGTGCTTTATCTCGCGGTGCTGATGACTGTATTTAACTTTGTCTTTACCGCTTTTGCGAACATTGTGGTACGTCCCATTGAACTTGCCATCAACCACTACTACTATAAAGACGCGAAACGAATTCTTGCCTCTATGCCGGATTTGAAAATTATAGGTATAACCGGCAGTTACGGCAAAACTTCATCAAAATATATACTTACACGTATACTTTCCGAAAAATTCAACACCCTTATGACGCCGGAAAGCTACAATACTCCTATGGGAGTAATAAAGACGATCCGCACAAACCTTAACCCCACTCATGAAATTTTTGTCTGTGAGATGGGCGCGAAATACCGCAAAGACATCAGTGAGCTGTGTGAGCTTGTCCGCCCACAATACGGTCTGCTCACTTCCATAGGCCCTCAGCATCTGGAAACATTCAAAACCCTTCGTAATATAATAGACACAAAATTTGACCTTATAAATTCACTTCAGAAAAAATCCCACTCAATTCTCAACATGGAGAATAAATATATACGTGATGAAGCTCCGGCAGGGTCTGTGGGATATTCCGTAGATTATGTAAACGGCACGGATTTTTGGGCTGAAGATATTTCATACGGTCCGGAAGGCGTGCGTTTTACCCTTTGCTCAACAAAAGGCGAGCGTATAGCACTTGAAAGCAGGCTGCTGGGCAGACACAATATTCTGAATATTGTAGGAGCTGTTGCGGCGGCTGTAACACTGGGCATGGACATAAAGGACGTGGTCTATCCGATAAAGCGTCTTGAACCTGTTCCCCACCGTCTTGAGCTTAGACATAAATCAAACGGAGTAACCGTTATCGACGACGCATTCAACTCGAATATTGAGGGCGCAAAATCCGCTGTGGAAGTGCTGGGCAGTTTTCCGGCAGGCGGAAGAATTCTAATTACTCCGGGCATCGTTGAAGCGGGAGAAAAGGAATATGAACTTAACTTTGAGTTTGCCCGCCACTGTGGCGAATTCTGCGACTATATAATACTTGTCGGCGAAAAACAGACCAAACCCATTGCGGCAGGTTTAAATGAAATTGGTTATGACAAAGACCGCCTATTTATTTCTAAGGATTTAAATGAGGCTCTTTCAATAATGAATACCTTGGCAACAAGCGGCAGTACCGTTCTTTTTGAAAATGATCTGCCCGATCTTTATAACGAGCAAATATAAAATAAATCCTGAAAGGAAATGAAATCACATGAAAACCAATGTTTGCGTAATTTTCGGCGGTCGTTCCACCGAACATGAAGTATCTATCATTTCTGCCAACCAGGCAATGCATGCCTGCGACAAAGAAAAATACAACGTAATTCCACTGTACATATCAAAAAAAGGAGTAATGTACTCCGGAGACGCGCTTCTTGATATTACAAATTACAAAAATCTTTCTTCATTACTTGAAAAATGTGAAAAAGTAGTCCTTTACAATGACGGAAACGGAGTCGTAATGGACAGAATAAAAAAACCTCTTTTTGGCGGAAAGAAACCGGTTACTATTGATATTGCCGTACCGGTCGTACATGGCACAAATGTGGAAGACGGTTCAATTCAGGGATGGCTGGAAACTTTGGATTTGCCATATGCCGGCTGCGATGTGACTTCGTCCGCGCTCGGTATGGATAAGGTCGCTATGAAGGATGTACTTGCCGCGCGCGGCATACCCGTTTTACCCTGTAAATGTTTTTATAACAGACAATGGTTTGAAACTAAAAAATCTATTGTTTCCGAAATTGAAACGCTGGGGTACCCTGTTATAGTAAAACCGGCAAACCTGGGTTCAAGTATAGGAATATCAGTTGCAAAAGATAAAGCGGAACTTATTTCTTCAATAGATAATGCGGTGGCTTTTGCGGAAAAAATCCTTGTTGAACACGCAATCACCGCAATTCGTGAGATAAATTGCAGCATTCTCGGCGACTTCAATACCGCAAAGGCTTCGGTATGTGAAGAACCTGTTTCGGCGGATGGTTTTCTTTCATATGACAAAAAATATAAAGAGGGCGCAAAAGGCGGCTCCAAGGGAATGGCAAGCACAAAAAGAATAATTCCCGCTGATTTGCCGGATAATATTACAAAAAGAATACAGCAGTATTCTGTTGAAACCTTTAAAGCATTGGGCTGCTGCGGAGTAGCCAGAATTGACTGTATGATTGACAAGGACACAGATGAGATTTATGTAAACGAAATAAATACTATTCCCGGTTCTCTCGCTTTTTATCTTTGGGAAAAAACAAATTTATCCTTTCAAAGTCTTATGGACGAACTTATCTCCATTGCGCTTAAAAGACGCCGTGAAAAATCGAATCTTACCTTTTCCTTTGATACAAATCTTCTCGAACTACACGGCGGAGTAAAGGGAACAAAAACCAATAATTAGTATATTTTATATACTTAGTATCAGGTGATTATTATGTACTTAAGAAATCAGACACGAGCCGTAAATATCGGCGGAGTTACTGTGGGCGGGAACTCCCCCGTTTCCATTCAAAGCATGACCAATACAAAAACAGCGGATATAAAGTCAACTGTTCAGCAAATCCATCTTCTTGAACGCGCCGGGTGTGAAATTATACGCGTCACGGTTCCGGATATGGAATCTGCTTTGGCAATTAAAGAAATAAAAAAACAAATTTCCATTCCTTTAATTGCGGACATTCATTTTGATTACCGCCTTGCCTTAGAATGCATTAAAAACGGAATTGACAAAATAAGACTAAACCCCGGCAATATAGGCGGATGCGAGCGCGTTGCTGAGGTTGCAAAAGCCGCGAAGGAACGCGGTATACCCATTCGTATAGGGGTGAATTCCGGCTCTGTCGACAAAGAACTTTTAAAAAAATATGGGTTCCCTACACCAGACGCGATTGTTGAAAGTGCGTTTAAACACATTAATATGTTGTGGGACAACGACTTTGGCGATATTGTAGTGTCGCTTAAAACCTCCGATGTTGTCACAACTATTGAGGCATACAAAAAATTTGCCGAGCAAAGTGACATCCCTTTGCATGTCGGAGTAACGGAAGCGGGCACGATCCGAACCGGCAGTATTAAATCTGCTGTAGGTATCGGAAGTATACTATCACAGGGTATAGGCAATACCGTTCGAGTTTCTCTTACAGGAGATCCTGTTGAGGAAGTACGCATAGCTTCCCAAATATTAAAAAGTCTGGATCTCAAACCACGCGGCGTAAATATTATTTCCTGTCCTACATGTGGCAGAACTAACGTGGATTTACCCGCAATTGCAAACGCTGTTGAAACTGCGCTTGAAGGCGTCCAGCGAAATATTACCGTAGCCGTGATGGGCTGTGCGGTAAACGGTCCCGGTGAAGCCCGTGAGGCGGATTATGGAGTTGCCTGTGGAAAAGGCGAGGGTCTTTTATTTAAAAATGGGGAAACCGTAAAAAAGGTTGCCGAAAGTGAAATTATATCAGCATTGCTTGAGCTTATAAATGAATAGTTTTAAAATACGCCGGAAGAAAATGTTACGTTTCCGACGTATTTTTGTTTTATTTACATATTAGCTACATTATATAATAGTCTTAAAATCAAAGATTTTAAGCCATCAAAAGAATTGCCGCCCCCACTAAACTCATTCTGCCACTACGGTAGCAGCAGGAGCTATGCTTCCTAAAACAATTCTTCGAGTCAGCCTGGCTTTGGCTTTAATATTTGTTACATATAATAAATTTTCTCTTGTATTATGTTCCACTTATTTATCATAAAATATAGATAGGGCGAACTGTATGCATAGTTTTTTTATTTATCTATATAAACTTTCAACAAATACCCTACACAGTTTGCTGTTTGCGAGCCGGTACAAATATCTGATAACGGCGGAACTTACTGCATTACTCAGTGCGCCCCCAATTAAATAATACTTTTGGGAGGACTATTTATGTTAATTCATGTAGTACAATCCGGTGAAACGCTCTACAACATAGCGGCTCGTTATCAAGTTCCGTATGAACAGTTAATCGAAGTCAACGGATTGCCTAACCCTAACCAATTGGTAGTCGGGGAAGCACTGCTTATTCCCTCTTATGGCCGCCTCTATACGGTAAGAGAAGGGGATTCCCTATGGGGAATAGCCCAGCAAAACGGAACCACTGTGCAGGCAATACTCAGATATAACCCAGCGGGCTCCGCAACTATTTATCCAGGTCAAATACTTTACATACCTGCCCCCCGCCATATTGTGCGGCCGGGCGAAAACCTATCGACAATAGCGCAGCAATATGGGGTTTCGGTGCAAAGCATCATAGATGCAAATAACATCAAAAACCCAAACTTTATACTTCCGGGAACAATGCTCATTATCCCGTTTTCCGATAAACCCGCAATAGATGTAAACGGGTATATCTATATTGAGGGTGAGGCCGCCGTCCCTTCCGTAAATGAAGTGGGTGAGTATCTTACATATTTAAGTCCGTTTGCTTATTTAATAAAAGAGGACGGAAGCTTACAGCCATTTGATGACATGCCAGCAATCGACGCCGCTGTTTCAAAAAATGCCGTACCTATGATGGCTATTACAAACTTTACTTCGACCAGCGTGGGCGAAAACTTAGCCCATATTGTGCTTACAACTCCTCAGATCGTTAACAATTTGTTAGATAATATTATTACAGTCATGCAGGAAAAGGGCTACAAGGGAGTAAATATAGACTTTGAAAACGTTTTGCCGGAAGACAGAGAGGCGTACAATAACTTTCTTCAAACTACCGTTGACCGTTTGCACCCGCTCGGTTACTTTGTTTCAACGGCTCTGGCTCCGAAAACAAGCGCAAATCAACCGGGCAGTTTATATGAAGCTCATGATTATGCCGCTCACGGCAGAATTGTTGATTTTGTAGTGCTGATGACATATGAATGGGGATATAGAAAAGGGCCTCCACAGGCAATTTCACCGATAAATCAGATAAGACGCGTCCTTGACTATGCGGTCACTGTAATTCCAAGAGACAAAATACTGCTGGGATTTCAGATCTACGCGAGGGATTGGCTGCTTCCCCATGTTGCGGGTCAGGAAGCTGAAACCTTCAGTGTTCAGGAAGCATTGGATCGGGCATATAGGTATGGAGCAACTATACAGTATGACCAGACATCCCAGTCACCCTTCTACAACTATACAGACGAACAGGGACGAATGCATGAGGTTTGGTTTGAAGACCCCCGCAGCGCACAGGCAAAGTTTGATACCATAAAGGAATATAATTTAAGGGGAGTCAGTTACTGGGCTTTGGGTTTTCCTTTCCCTCAGAATTGGTCACTGCTTAACAGTACCTTTACTACTAACAAAAACCCGCAGTTCCCTTTTGAAACTTAGTATCTTTCGGCGTACCTAAAAACTATCTTTTACGCAAAAACTTGTGTTTAAATCCTATATAAAAGAACCCGCCATGAAAATGGCGGGTTCTTTTATATAGGCGGGATAAACTATCCCTCTTTTCTATTTCATTATTCCTGTTGCTCTTAAAGTTACAACAAGAGTCCATATTCTATCATCCGTAAGCCGGAGTCTGCCCTGTTCGTCACCCTTAATAATTCCCATATCAAGAGCCTTTTGCACATAGGGTACGGACCAGTCCGGGCACGCTGTTGTCCAATCGTAATATGTAACTGCCACTTCCTCATCTCCTTCTTCTACTGGGCTTTCTTCTGCGGGGCTTGTATCACCCTTTATCGCCATCTCTACATCTGCCCTAAAATTTTCCATTGTTTTTCCAAATTTTGGGAACCAGTGTTCCACATCTGTATGTCCTGTACCATATCCAAGTCTGTAAACCTCCGCATGGCACACAATATTTTTCGTATCTATGCCGTAAGTCTTACATAGCTCCGCGCAAAATTCAACCGCCTCTTTGTAGCATATGTTAAAGTATTTTGAATCTGTGAGATTGTCCTCACATATCTCAAACTGTATATGCGAATTGTTGTAGCTTCCCTTAGAACCGTTGCCACAGCCCCAGCACTTATAGTTAAATGGCAAAGTCTGCACTGTGCCGAATGTTCCGTCAGGCAGGTATCCTATAAAAGCGTGTACGCATTTTGTAACTTCGCTTTTGTTCCACGAAGTAAGGTATGCGCTTGTCTTAGTTTGATTTACGCCTGTTGAATGCACGACTATTCCCCTTGGCGCCATTTTTGCGCCCGCTATGTAACACTTATTTTCAGTTAATAAATTCTGTATAAAATTCAACTTATTTCACCCCCTTTTAATCTTTTTTAATACTTTATAGTCTATTTTATAATTTCAGCGTTTTCTATAACGCTTTACGTTTGATTGATTCATTTACAAAACTATCACCCCCTTTTAATGAAAATTATATCAAAATTTATAGTTATATCTTATATCACTTTATTTGATCATTCCTTTAAAAATTCCTTTGCATAAAAAAACGTTATAAAATCAGCTCGATATTTCGTCAATTTTAATTATATTATTCTTTTAAATTTTAAAATACCCTTCTTTTTCATAAAAATTTTTTAAATTT
>JAUZPZ010000073.1 GCA_030705675.1 Bacillota bacterium | reverse complement strand
TTATCCCTGTGTTTTTGCGTGATTAATTAAAAACAAACCGTAATTGTTTTATCAGTCTTTTTTGGTATCCTCTTTATCTTCGAATTCTTTAAGAAGTTTCATCAGTTCCTTGGAACGGGTGATAGAAAGTGTGGCTAAAGGATTTGAAACAGAAATTTTCATATTGTTTAGTATCTCTTTAATACCAAGTATCATTTCATCCTCTATACCTTCAAGCCTTGCGATTGTGCTTAAAGTATCCTCTGCCTCTTTGGTTTCTTTTGCCTCAAGATGATTTTGGATATGCTTTGTTTCAAGTATTTCATAAGCCGCGGTTTTTTCTATGATTTTTTTCAGCAGGGAGTCAATGTCAGTGCCTTCGGAATAATCAGCTGGCACAAAGTAACGGATTCTGCTTTCGGAAATCATTTTAAAAACCTTTGTCTTATCTGCTGTTTCGGAGTCATATACTCCTATAGAATGACCGCCGTAGGAATTTACAAGTTTCATGCAGGGAATATCCGTATCACTGTCACCTATATATACTATGTTTCTAAAAGGAACTCTTATTTTTTCCGGAGAGAAATAATCGTTTACGGCAGGGTCGTTTATATCAAGCACTCCTTTTTCAATTCTGAAAAGAAACTGCGTTTTGTTGGTAAAGTTTACAGCTTGGGCTGGCCACGTTGCGACGCCGCGCTCATTAAAATAAAAAGAGCTTGCATATATTTTTTCAAAGGCACCGTTTTTTGCGGGCAGAGTTCCTTCAATCATTTCTTTTAGTCCCGAAGAAATTATATAATGCTCCACAATTACGCCGTGCTGTTTTCCATAACTCCTTATTCTTTCAAACCAATCCTCAACGCCGGGGAACAGCTTTACTTTTGCGCCGTATTTTTCGAGAGCTTCCCTGTTGAAAACAAAGTTTCCTTCCGACTCCTGCAACATTTTATACATATATGCAAGGTTGCTGTCCATGTCATTGCCCTTTGCAAAAACTTTTGATTCTTCCCAAAATTTTTCCACGTCATATCCCACAGACTGAATATACCCCTGCGCCTGCATATCGTCGGGAGAAAGCGTTTTATCAAAATCGTAACAAACTGCCAGAACAGGCAAGGACTCTTTATATTTTCTTTCGTAAATGCCGTTCATCAATATTTCCTCCGATCATTTAATATAAAAATACTATAATACATAATATACGATAAATTTTTCTTTGTCAATAAGCGGTCACGAGAATATTAAATCATATAACCAATACGCTCTATTGAAGAATGTCATTCTAAAATTTTGAACTTTTGGAAATTATTAAACATCCGCATAAAAGCATCGAATATTGCCGAAGTGATTATTATACCGACTGCTATGCCCAAACCTATGTGGATTGTATCGAGAATGTTTTTGGTGAATGAAACGCTGTTCCAGAATACAAAGTTGCTTAACGTATAGTAAAGGCTGCTTCCGGGTACAAGGGGAGTCACCGAAACGGTGAGAAAAACCGTAGCGGGGCACTTGAATATAACCGCCATTATATCGGCGCATAAAGTAGCGACGGCAGCTGCCGCAATATTGCAGAGGAAGAGACTGCCTCCGTAAAAGACCGCAAGCGCGTATACACCGTATGCCAAAAGACCGGCAAAGCATGAAAAAATAAGCCTGCCCGGACGAACATGAAAAAGGAAAGCAAAACCGAGAGCACCTATTACAGCTGAAATAAAGCGTGATAAAATCTCCATGTTATCGACCTCCGAACAGGGCGATTGCCGCCCCGAAACCCGCCGCTATTGATAAAGCGGTCAAACCGGATTGTGCAAGACGTAAAGATCCGGCAATAAGGTCGCCGGATAAAATGTCCCTTATTGAGTTACCAAGCGCAAGTCCGGGAATAAGAAGCATTATTGCACCTATCATGATTTTATCCGGGTGATAACCAAGACCTACCATTACGGCAATATTTGCGGATATTCCGCCCGCAAAAGAACACAAAAGCGTACGCGCAAGAGCATGAGGGGTGGGAATTTTTCCGATAAGCTGAATTATTATGCCTGTCAGTGCCGCGGCTATGGCGTCGGACACGCTGCCGCCGAAAAAAACACAAAAACCGCCCGCGGCAAGAACCGCGCCAATATAGGCAATAAAAAACGGATATTTGACAGGCTCGGTTAGAACTGAATTTATTTCCTCGTCGGGTACTTTTTCAGAGCAGATTTTCCTTGAAAGTGAATTAAGGCGTTCCAACCTGTCCATGTTGTTAGAAGAAACGCCTATACGCCGCATTTGAGTTACCTCACCTTTTGAAGTGCGTACCGTTGCAATAAGCAGGGAGGTTATTGAAAAAACCTCTGACTTGTCTCCGCAAAGGGCGGCGCAAAGCCGCCGTACCGTATCTTCGGAACGGGAAATCTCTCCACCACATTCGAGTATGTCCCGCCCGATATCCAGGGCAAGACCCAGACCTTTTCCGTGATTTTCATAATAAGTATATGGCATAAAAAATCATCTCCGGATAATGTTATTTGCTATAATTATACACAAACAGAAATGATTTTATCAATTGCCGCCTTACAAAAATTTTTCGTATTAACCAGGCATAGCCCCTATTTCCACTCCTGTATAATAATATTTTAAAATTTCCTCATAGTTTTTTCCGCCTTCCGCAAGGAATTTACAGCCCCATTGGCTCATTCCGACGCCGTGTCCATACCCTTTTACATGGAATATGACGCGGTCGGTAATCTCCACCGTAAAATTCTGCGAGCGTAATGAAAACAATGTACGAAGTCGTGTGCCTTTAAAGGCTTGCCCGCCTATGACAATAGATGTAACGCCGCCGCCTTGTGATGTGGAGACTGCACCTATCCAGGAATTAGGATTACCGCTTAGGTTAGCCTTTGCGTTTTCGCCGGTGATAATATTGCGAAACTCGTCAAAAGTAAATTCTGCTGTAGTGCTGAAATTAGGCGCATTTTTGTCAAAAGAACTGCTTACGCTTTTAAGGTAGGGCACATTTCCGCCCCATACATCCGCCGCGTTTTCGGTACTGCCGCCGGACATAGCATAATAGACGGCAGAGATAGGCTTGCCGTTGTATAAAATTATTTGACCTTTAGTGTCGTTTACCGCTTTTGTAACTTTTGCAAGATATTCATCCGCCACGTTTCCCCAGCCCGTACGTGCATCTTCGGTGCTTTTCCAGGCGTTGCAGTGCGCCGGGTTTGTACATATGGGCGCGCCCTTGTGTTCCGCGACATCGCCTTTGTCGGCAAGTGTGCGTGAAACTATATAGGTACGCGCCACAACAGCCTGTGCCTTTAATGCCTCTTCCGGAAAAGAGGCGGGCATTTCAGCCGCAACCACACCTACAAGATAATTTTCAAGCTCAAATTCCTGTACGGTGTCTTTGGCGACTATATAACTTTTTATTTTATACGGAGGTTTACCAAATTTCTTGAAGATTTCGGAGCGCAACTCGAAAGAAAGAGAGTTTCCTCCCGAATTATGGACGGCCGTATGTACTCCAAAATACACTACGGTAGCGGGTATTAAAAAAATCAATAAAAAATAGGTAAGTATAGTCATCATTGTTCGTTTCGTAAAAATCACCCCTGTCCATAAAAATTATGATAAAAATGGGTCATATATGAAAGCTTTGGATAAAATTTTCTTTACATTGTCATAAAACTATCACAAAAACCGTCTACAATTGAGCAAGCAGGGATTTTAATATTTACCATTATTGACTTTGGATTTTTTACGTGGTATAATTAGATGAAAAAATGACGGATTTTTTAAACGGCCGCATTTATGACCGCGGCATGAAAGGAGAACAGATCGTATGGCAGAAGCCGAGAAGATGATGGAGGAAGTGTCTTTTCCGGATAGTATTCCGACAGAGGATGCTGTCATTGAAAAAAATGAAAAAAAAGTAAAAGCACGAAAGAAGAAAAAATTTCCTATATGGCTGATACTGCTTATAGTGGTTGCACTTTTAATAGGGGTAGTTGCCTGGAGGAAAGTTGCATCGTCTAAAAACAGCGGTGAAAAAGTAAATACCGCGCCGGTTACATACGGTAACATAACAAAAACCATTAAAGGTGAGGGTACCCTTAAACAGGACCAGTATCAGGCAACATCGCTTGTAAAAGGTGAAATTACAGCTTGCTATATAGAAGAAGGCGACTATGTTAAAAAGGATCAGGTTTTGTATGAAATTGATTCAGGTGACATGGAGAATAGTGTAAAAAGGGCGCAGAATTCGCTCAAAACCTCTAAAAATGGTTACGAAGAAGCTCTTGACAATATAGAAGACCTTAATATAAAGGCGCCTATAGGAGGCGTAATTCAGAAAATATATGTTTCAAACGGGGATCAGGTAAACAGCGGCACAAAGATTGCCGACATAATTGACTCTGGCACGATGAAACTTACAATTAATTTTCTTCAGTCGGACGCACAGAATATGTGGGTTGGCGAAAGCGCGGCTGTCACTCTTACGACTTCAAGTGAGAGGCTTACGGGTACGGTCTCAAAAATATCTACTGGCGCGCTGGTAAACAGTGACGGGGTTGCCGTAGCTACAGTTGAAATAGCGGTTAAGAACCCCGGGGCAATTGTTCCCGGCAACAAAGCAACTGCTATGGTAGGAAATTACGCATGTACCGACACGGGTACGTTTGAATATAACGAATCCGAAGCAGTTACCGCAAAACAAAACGGTAAAATACGTAATCTAAAATATAACACGGCGGATAATGTTTCGGAAGGTAGCGTAATTGCGACTATTGAAAATACAAATCTTACAAACGGACTTGAGTCCGCAAGAATTTCTTATGAGAACGCACAGCTTAATCTGGATGATCTTAATAAAACTCTTGACGATTATAAAATAAAGTCGACAATTGCCGGTAAGGTAATTCAGAAGAACTCGAAACTCGGCGACAATATTGACAATACAAGCGGTCAGACGGTAATGGCTATTATTTCTGACCCGTCGGAACTTTCTTTTGAAATGAGCGTTGACGAACTGGATATTAAAAAGATAAAGGTGGGTCAGGAAGTAGAAGTTACGGCGGACGCGGTGGAAGGAGCAGTCTTTAAAGGACATATTGATACTGTAAGCGAAGTCGGTACTGCGGAAAGCGGAGTAACCACCTATCCTGTAAAAGTTATAATAGATGATAATACAGATTCTCAGCTTATTCCTGGCATGAATGTAAACGCCGTAATTACAATTGCATCAAAGGAACATATTCTTATGGTTCCTTCATCCGCAATTCAAAGGGGCAATATAGTCTATGTAAAGAAGAGCAGTAATGAAAGCGGTAATACTGAGGAGAAATCTGAAAAAAAGACAAATTCCGATAAAAACAAACCGGTTGTTAAAAATGGTGGCTACACTGCAAATGGAGTTTCTGGCAGTAGCAAAAATATAAGCAATAAAATCTTAGAGAGAATGTCGAAAAATGCTCCCGAGGGATACAAAGCCGTAATCGTTGAAACGGGATTAAGCGATGACACAAATGTAGAAATAATAAGTGGGCTTTCAAAAGGAGATATTGTCGTTGTCCAGGAACAAGAAACCTCATCAAATAAAATGACGATGATGGGTATGAACGGCGGTATGAACGGCGGTATGCGCGGTATGAACGGCGGTATGAGCCGCAATTACAGCGGGCAGAGAAGCACCACGGGTAGCAGTCAAAGCAGCACCACGGGCAGCAGTCAAAGTAGCGGTATGAGCGGCAATTATAGCGGTCAGAGAAGCACCGCGGGCAGCAGTCAAAGCAGCACCGCGGGCAGCGGTCAAAGCAGCAGCACGGGCGGTAGCCAAGGGAGCGCCGCGGTTTCCAGATAATTTGTGAAATCTGAATTTTGACTGCATGCGCCGCCTGCGGCAATGCACGTTAAGGAGTAAAATATGACAACTTTAGTAGATTTAAAAGAAATATACAAGATATATTCCAATGGAGAGGGAGAAAATGACATTCACGCTCTTGACGGAATATCCTTGCAGGTTCATAAAGGTGAATTTGTGGCAATTGTCGGCTCCTCGGGTTCAGGAAAATCCACTTGCATGAATATTATAGGCTGTCTTGACACACCGACATCGGGAAATTATTTTCTAAACGGTATAGATGTAAGCACTATGGGGGAGAGAGAACTTGCGCATATAAGAAACAAGCAAATAGGGTTTATTTTTCAACAGTATAACCTTATTCCGAAACTTACGGTTTTGGAGAATGTTGAGCTTCCGCTGATATATAGAGGGATAGGCGCATCTGAACGCAAAAGGATAACGCTTAATTCACTTGAAAGGGTAGGATTATCCGACAGGGCAAACAAATTTCCAAACCAGCTTTCAGGAGGTCAGCAACAGCGTGTATCGATAGCAAGGGCATTGGCGGGGGAACCGCCTGTGATCCTTGCGGACGAACCTACAGGTGCGCTTGATTCCAAAACAGGTAAGGAAGTGTTGGATTTTCTTAAAAAACTAAATGGCGAAGGAACGACAATTATACTTATTACTCACGATAACGGTATAGCATCTCAAATCAGCAGAGTGGTAAGAATCCATGATGGAAAAATTATTTCCGACGAGGCTAAGGAGGTAATTTCAGTCAAATGAATATAAAACAGTCTTGTTCCCTTGCTATAAAGAGTATATTGGGAAACAAAATGCGTTCTTTTCTTACAATGCTCGGAATAATAATCGGAGTTGCGTCGGTTATCATACTCGTAAGTATCGTGAACGGAATGACGAGTACCATTATGTCGAAATTTGAAGAAATGGGAACAAATCTTATTACCGTACAAGTGGGAGGACGAAACAGCAACAGAAGCGTTGATCCGGACGATATGCAAAAGCTGGTGGACGATAATCCCGAGTATCTTTCGTATGTTTCGCCTATGGCTACAGTTACGGGTACGATAAAAACAACAACGGACAGCCTTGAAAATAAAACCGTTACAGGGGTGTCCGAAGAATATAAAGACATAAAAAGCCTTGATGTTACGCAGGGCAGGTTTCTTACATATCTGGATATAGTAAATAAGAACAGGGTATGTGTAATAGGAACTTATCAGGAGAAAGAGCTTTTTGACGGGCAGGATGCTTTGGGCGAAAGTATTTCCGTTAACGGTAAAAAGTTTACTGTTGTAGGAGTTCTTAAGGAAAAAGCCAAAAGCGAAGAAAGCTCAAGTGACGATGTGGTTTACATCCCATACACAATAGCCCAGAAAATGGCGTGGTCAGGTACTATAACTTCTTACGCTTTTGCGTCAGCAAGCACGGATTATACCAATCAGGCGGTAGAAGTGATTGAAAACAAGCTTTACAAGGTATTTGAAGACTCCGACGCATATAGGGTTATTCCAATGTCCGAAATGGTTGACACAATTAATGATATAATGAATATGATGTCGCTGGCTTTGGCGGGCATTGCCGGAATATCGCTTCTTGTAGGCGGTATAGGAATTATGAATATAATGCTGGTTTCGGTAACAGAAAGAACAAGGGAAATCGGCATAAGAAAGTCATTGGGCGCAACTCCATGGGATATTATGAGCCAGTTTGTTGTTGAAGCCATAACCACGGGAGCAATTGGCGGAGTGCTTGGAATAGGTTTGGGAATAGCCCTGTCGTTTGCGGTGACACTGTTCGGACTTAAAATCAAAATATCAATACCTTCTGTAATCGTATCTTTTTCCTTCTCTGTTATGATAGGTATTATATTCGGTTATTTTCCGGCAAAGAAAGCGTCAAAACTCAATCCCATTGAAGCACTAAGATATGATTAAAAGGAGAGAAATTTTAATGAAAAAGAAATTACTTATATTTTTTCTTATGATGACAATGCTCATCGGAATAAATACTATAAATTGCGCTGCCGAATCTGAATATACTCTTGATGACCAAATTGGCGTGCTGAAAAGTCTGAATGTAATGAAGGGAGACCCGAACGGAAATTTCAGGCTTGACGATTACGTTACAAGGGCGGAGTTTACAAAAATGGCAATTGCAATATCACCGGTAAGGAACGCAGTGGCGTCGCAACTTAGCGTGTCGCCGTTTAAAGATGTTTCTTATACGTATTGGGCAGCGCCATACATTCGTCTTGCGGTTACGAGCGGTTATATTTCAGGGTACACGGATTCGACTTTCAGACCCAGTAACCAGGTAACTTATGCCGAGGCGGTTACGGTTGCACTTAAACTTTTAGGATATACAGATGATGATTTTGGTGCTGCATGGCCTTACGGCCAGATGGGTACCGCATCCAACTTAGGACTTACCGATGGAATTTCGGGAGATTATAATTCACCCCTTACGCGCGGCGCGTGTGTGATTTTACTGAATAATCTGCTTGATACAAAAATAAAGAGCGGTTCGTCAAAATATGCTTCTTCCGTTGATTGTGAAATCAAAGAAGGCGTAATCCTTATTGCAACTAAAAATGAAGATCCTACGATAAGCGAAGGGAAGATTTATACAACCGGGGGAACTTATAAAATTCCGGATGATTTTGACAGGAATTATATAGGCGCGCGCGGAGATATAGTTGTGAGAAACGGCGACGAAATAATTGATTTTATTGCCACGGACACGGCAAATCTTGAGAAGATAGTCGTATATTCTACGCTTGGCAATGCTGTGATAGGTTATGAGGGTGGAGTGCTCACACAAGTCACGATTCCCACAACCACAACAGCGTACATGGGTACTGCCATATCGACCTTTTCGGGGGTTTCTCCCAAAATAGATATGGGTACTGTAATAACCATGAAGAAAGATAAAAAAGGCAATATTGAATATATCAATGTAAATCAAGGAACAAACCTAAAAGGACCTATTGTTGTTACTGGCGGCAATTGGTACGGCTCGTATGTATCGGATTTAAGCAATGTTATAATTATAAGGGACGGAGTTAAATCTACGGTATCCGATATTAAGAAAAATGATATTGCCTATTATTCGGCTGACCTTAATATGATGTTTGTTTATGTAAATTCAAAAACGGGTATTTACGAAAGTGCGTCTCCCAACAAAGATATGCCTTCCTCAATAACCGTTTCGGGAGTAACATACGGATTAGAGGGCGTCGATGCGTTTAATGCTCTTTGTTCAACGGGCAGTTTGGAGTATGGTGATACAATAAAAGTTCTGCTTGGCAAAGACGGTAAGGTTGCCGGCGCGGTAAGCGCGGATTCTGCAAGTGATACGGTTTACGGCTATCTTGTGGGTTCAGGCAAAAAAACATTTACAAATGCCAAGGGCAGTACGTACAGCAGTTATTATATTGAGCTTGTAACTCCTGACGGGGACAAAAACGAGTACACAACGGCGGTAAGCTGCCAGAACTATGTAAACCGTGTTGTAAAGCTTACTTTCAGTGACGGAAACGCCAT
>JAUZPZ010000072.1 GCA_030705675.1 Bacillota bacterium | reverse complement strand
GCTATCAAAGTTATGCATATCCATAGCCACACTGGAACGTGGATGTTTTTTATGACAACAATGAAAATAGCAACTCCAAAAACCATATCTGCAATACTATCAAGCTTTGCCCCTGCTGCACTTTGTTGGTTCAATCTTCTGGCAACAAACCCATCAAGTAAATCACTGAGTCCACCTAACAGATAGCATATCCAAAAAAATATAGAAAATGGCATTACTAAAATCATCACAATCGCAAATATTATTCGAGAAAATGTTATGATATTGGCAAGATTTTTAATAAAATCACCCCCTCGACTTTGCCATATGAAACTACTTTACCGTCAACCACCAGTGTAGGGGTTGACATCATAAAGTTGCAATTTTTAACTTCAAAGCTTTTATCTTTGTTTCAATCTCCTTGATCACGGCAATAAATTCATCATCCGGTTTCCCTGTCGGATCATTCAAACCCCAATCCTCCCGGCGCTTGCAGGGAAGGAAGGGGCATTGCACGTTACAGCCCATTGTCACGACCACATCCACCGGCGGAATATCTGCAAGCAACTTCGGGCGCTGGGTTTGTTCCATATCAATACCATAAAGTCGTTTAATAAGGCGAACTGCATCGGGATTGATGCGGTCTTTCAGCTCCGTACCGGCAGAATAACTTTCAAATGCATCGCTTGCCAAATGCTTGCCAAACGCTTCGGCAATCTGGCTGCGGCAAGAGTTGTGAACACAGATAAATGCTACATTTGGTTTTCTATTGCTCATGATTATCTCACCTATTTTCCTAACTCTTTTAATTTATTCTTTGTTGTCGTTTGTATGAAAAGCAACTTGCTTGATGATATCTTAATTGTTTTTATTAAAATACTTTTTTTTAAATTTGAGGGCAAGATTAACAAGCGCTATCATAACCGGAACTTCAATAAGCGGACCGACTACAGCAGCAAACGCCTGATCAGAACTGATTCCGAAAACAGCAACAGATACTGCTATGGCAAGCTCAAAATTATTGCTTGCAGCTGTAAATGAAAGAGTAACGGCTTGCTCATATTTAATTTTCATTTTGATCGTAATAAGGAATGTCTCAAAAAACATGATTGCAAAATACAACAGAAGCGGGATCGCAATTCGGACAACAATGAACGGCTGGGCTATAATGAACTGACCTTTAAGTACAAACATAATGATTATCGTATATAGCAGAGCAATCAGCGCCACGGGTGAAATCTTCGGAACGAATGTGGTTTCGTACCACTCGCGGCTTTTCATCTTTAACAGAGCAAAACGTGTGATAATACCCGCCGCAAAGGGAATACCCAGATAAATTAATACACTTTTTGCGACATCCAAGATTGAAACATCAACAATCTGACCACCCCAAGATAAACCGAGCCACTTTGGAACAAGAGTGACGAAAATATATATATAGATTGAAAAAAACAGTATCTGGAAGATTGAATTCAGTGCGACAAGTGCGGCGCAGTATTCGTTGTCGCCTTTTGCCAGAGAGTTCCAGACAATAACCATAGCAATACAGGGGGCGAGCCCGATGATAATGCATCCGACAGCGTACTTTGGCATATCTGCCAGAAAAACAATAGCCAGCACAAACATAACAATCGGTGCAATCACCCAGTTTTGCAGGGCCGCAAGACCAAGAACTCTTTTATTTCTGAAAACTTTACCGATCTCTTCGTATTTCACCTTTGTGAGAGGTGGGTACATCATTACAATCAATCCGACTGCAATAGGCCACGAAATTGTGCCGGTGCTCATGTTCTCCAAATATTTGGCGAGGTCAGGAAACAGAAATCCCCCAAGTACACCGATACCCATGGCGATAAAAATCCACAGCGTTAGAAAACGATCCAGGAATGAGAGACTTACCTTTTTTTCTTGATTCATAAAAATACCACCCTCATATAATTATTATTTGCTGAGCAATCTTTATCTGACCTTTTGTAGTATCTTAACGACTTCTTCAGTTTTTAATACCTTACCATAGGAAACCACTTTTCCGTCTATGACAAGGGCGGGGGTAGACATTACACCATATGCCGCAATCTGTGAGAAGTCGGTCACATGGTCAATCGTCGTATCCATCCCGAGTTGCTGAAGGGCTTCTTTTGTTGCCGCTTCGAGTTGGTTGCATTTTGCGCATCCACTTCCAAGCACCTTCACACTTGCGCCCTCGGTTTTAGCGTTCTCAGCCTTTTCCATACTTTCCGCATCGCAATTACCCCCATGGCAGCAAGAGGGCGTTTTTTCTTTTTTCTTTCCGAACAATGACATATTCATACTCTCCTTTATTAATTATGTTATTAGTTAGCAGCAAGTCCCATCACATGAACATTTTGCATCTTCTTCAAATAGCATCTGTTCAAGGATTTCAACTGCATCAGTTATCATTTTAGGGCAAACGGTTTGAAACAGATTTTTTTCCTTTATAACGGCTAATTCTTTCGAAACAGAAAGGTCATACCCAAGTAAATCTTTGCAGACTATTGATTTATTTTTCTTGCAAAAACGCTCATTGAAATCTACCGCAAGGCTATATGCTTTTGCCTTTTCATCTTGATTATCAGAGTGATAATGGCCGTAATTTAGCCCCAATACCATTAACGCTCCGGAAACCGCACCGCACATCTGACCACATCTTGCACCTCCGCCAAATTCGGTTGCCAACTTTAATGCTATGTCTTCAGCAATGCCCATTTCTATTGCGAAAGTTGTAAATACAGATTGAGAACAGTTGAAATTATTTGAAAAATAGGACAGTGCTTTATCTGCTTTTCTACTGTTCGGCGGCGTCCAGCCTGTATCGTCGCCAACATAATTAATTGCGCCAACCGGACAGCGATTTCCGCATCCGTGACAATGGTCAATGCAGGCCTGCGGATTTTTTACAACGGGTGAAGGTGCCTTTGAGGTATCATAAACACCGTGAGGACACTTTGCAACACATGTGCCGCACTCCGCGCAGGTGAGATAGTTAATAACGGGATACCATGTCTTTGCCATAATACTTTCCTCCTATATTATAAATCCCTGAATGGCATTAAAAAAGTAGCCTACAAGAATAATGCCTATGGTACAAATCGCGATAAACAGCGCCAGCAGTTTCGGCTTAACCGCCTTTCTTAGCATAATCATCGACGGCAGGGATAGCGTGGTGACTGCCATCATAAACGAAAGGATAGTGCCGAGCTGCGCCCCTTTGGACAACAGAGCTTCCGCAATCGGTATAGTGCCAAAGATATCGGCATACATCGGGACTCCGACAAGCGTTGCCAGAACGACTCCAAAGGGATTTCCACTGCCGAGAACCGTAGCCACCCATTCCTCCGGAATCCAGTTGTGGATGACAGCGCCTATACCTACGCCAACTAAAATATACGGAAATACTTTCTTAAATGTGGACAGCATCTGCTCCTTAGCATAAATCAGACGGTCTTTTTTTGTCAGGTCCGGCGATTCGATGTCTACACTGCCCGCTGTCAGAATAAAGCTCTCAACATATTTCTCCATATGCAGCTTCTCAATGATCGTACCACCAACGACCGCGACAATCAGACCGACAACCACATAGATGATAGCAACCTTTGCCCCAAAAATGCTCATCAGAAGGAGCAACGATCCGAGATCGACCATAGGAGAAGAAATGAGAAAAGAAAAGGTTACTCCGACAGGAAGTCCAGCGGATGTGAAGCCAATAAACAGCGGAATGGAAGAACAGGAACAGAACGGCGTCACCGTTCCAAGCAAGGCCGCAACGGTGTTCGCCCCGATGCCGTGAAACCGACCTAATATTTTCTTACTGCGTTCCGGGGGGAAATAGCTTTGAATGTAACTGATAAGGAAAATCAGGAAACACAGCAGTATCGTAATTTTAATCACATCATAGAGAAAAAACTCGAGGCTACCAACCAAGCGGGTGGACGTGTCCAGCCCCAGTGCGGAAAAACCGCTACCAATCAACCAATCCATCCATTTCATACCGAGGATCTGATATTGAAAAAAATCCCAGATCGCTTTTAATACTTGCATCAATAACCCTTCTTTCTAAAAACGGACAATCATATCAAAAACTTTTGATGTATTTTGCCTTTTAAAAGCCATCTATCAGATGGCGTCTATCATTTACAACAATTATTTTCTTCTGTAACCGCGTTCGGTGTTGTCAGCTCCTTCAGCAGAGAACCGGCATAAGCACTGCCTTTTTCACTGATTTTATAGTGCGTCCATTTGCCTTCCTGCCGACTATCCACAACACCCGACTCAACCAGAATCTTCATGTGGTAGGAAAGTCCTGACTGCCCCAAGTCCAGCTGTTCCAGCAAAACGCAGGCGCATTTTTCTCCGCCACAGAGCAGTTCCAGTATTTGCAGACGTTTTTCATCGCAAAACGCTTTAAAAACTTTAGCGTGCTGTTCATAAACAGTTGCCATGTTATCACCTCATATCAAAAATATTCGATATGTTATTATTATATTCCTCAAATCAAAATTTGTCAATATATATTTTGCAAAAAAATAAAGATACACTACGTTGTAATTCGTAGAGTGCCCTTATTTTTACGTTATTATACCACATCCACCGTCAATCTTGGCCTGAATACAACGATAAATTTGTCCGTGGCATCCGCAGATGCTATGTAGAGGGGGACGTGCCTGTTTTTGCGCATTATTAATATGAAATTGGCGAATGGGAACGTGCTTTTTTATCGGCTTTTTCTGACAATCAAATAAATTTACTAAAATCTGTGGGAGAGCGTTTTGCTTTCCCTCTTTTTTACACATGGAGCATTTGACAAATCTTGCAATTAATGGTACAATAATGTAAAATTGCACTTATTTGTGCAGTGCGGATAATCTGAGTGTGTATAAAACAGTGAATTGAAACAAAAGGGAAGTGTTCCCAATCTGCACGCCGAGAAAAGGCTGTGACAATGATATGCTGTCGCTGCTGGAGCTTGCACCGCAGCGGATAGCCTATATTTCGTGCAATCCGGCAACCCTCGCAAGAGATATGACCTACCTTTGCGAAAATATGGTTATGGGGCGGGACCGATGCAGCCGGTGGATATGTTCCCGCAGACAAGGCACGTGGAGTGCGTGGTATTGATGTCACGCTGTAACCCTTGATTTTGTAGGGTTTATGATGTGTAAGTATGGTTGTCTACACAACGGTTGGGTGGATATGTTACCGATGAAGACCCACAAAAATTATAATATGTTGTGAAAGGAGTACCGATGGAAGAATTTAAGTTTATAGATTTATTTGCAGGTATTGGTGGTATTCGATTAGGGTTTGAGAGTGTAGGTGGCAAATGTGTTTTTTCTTCTGAATGGGATAAAAATGCGTGTATAACTTATGCAGCAAATTTTGGTGAACAACCTGCGGGCGATATAACTAAAATAGATGCAAAGGACATACCTGACTTTGATGTTCTATTGGCGGGCTTTCCTTGCCAACCGTTCTCAATTATTGGAGATAAAGAGGGTTTTAATCATGAAACTCAAGGAACTTTATTTTTTGATATAGAGCGTATTATTAAAGAAAAGAAACCAAAAGCATTTATGCTAGAAAATGTTAGAAACCTAACGGCTCATGATAGTGGAAATACATTTAAAGTTATAATAAAACACTTAGAAGCACTTGGGTATCATGTTTATGCAAAAGTATTAAATGCATTAAACTATGGTATACCTCAAAAGAGAGAAAGAATTATTATTTGTGGATTTAAAGATAATGTTAGTTTTAAATTTCCTGAACCTGTACCAGAAAATGAAAGAAAAACATTATCTGATATATTAGAGGATAATGTTGATGAAAAATATTATGTAAAAGAAAGTATTCGTCTGTCTCGTATAGAGAGAATGAAAAAAGAGATAGAGAAACCTTATATAACACATGAAAATGTTGCTGGTTCTATAACCCCTCACCATTTTTCTTGTGCTTTAAGAGCCGGTGCTTCAGCAAATTACCTATTAATTAATAATGAGCGTAGACCAACTGAACGTGAACTGTTAAGATTACAAGGATTTCCGGAAGACTATAAAATTGTAGTAACATATGGTGCAATAAAAAAACAAACGGGTAATAGTGTAGCTGTACCTGTAATAAAAGCTGTATCACGTCAAATGCTTAAAGCATTGCGTGATTATGAGAAGGGAAATAAATGAGTATTTTGGAAGCAAAAGCAGCATTAGATGCTGTAATAAAAAAATCAAGGGTTCTTTTTTATAAGCCAATACAGATCGCAGAAATATTATATCGAGATAGAGTAGTTGGAGATATAAATTTATCAGACTTAGAAACTTACCGTAGCAAAAGTAAAAAATGGCGTAATGATATGTGCCTTCCTCTCTTAGGTAGAGTAAGTACAAGTAGTGCAAAGTACCAAGATGATATTTTTAACGCTATACCTCAAGAACTTATTGCAGAGATGGGTACTTATAATCGTGAACATAATGGTGCTGTTGAAGCGTATGTTTATAATAGATTTTCAAATAAACATAGTCAGTTAAGTAATGCTCTAGCTTATTGTTTAGCTGCTACAAAGGAAACGTTTGAAGTAAAGCATTTTATAGATTCGTTTTGGAATGAGCCAGGATTGAAAAGAAGTTTAGATAAAATCTATGAAATAGTAGTGTATTCTCTTTTCTCTACACTTGTTGAAACCCTAGAATTAACAGTAGAAGTTTCAATAAGTGAAGATAAAATGGAGTTGTTAAGTGAATTTGAGGATTTTACAAAGTCTGTAATGTGTTTAGATTTCTCTACTCCTACATATATTCAAGATGCTCGTGTGTATCGTGTTGGTGTTACTAATGCTGCTGATAGGGGTCTTGATATGTATAGTAATTGGGGTCCTGCTATACAGATAAAACATTTAAGTCTAGATGTAGAATTAGCTGAAAATATTGTTTCTAGTGTAAGCAGTGATAAAATTGTGATTGTTTGTAAGAGTGCAGAAAAAGCAGTTATTATTTCTTTACTTACTCAAATTGGTTGGAGAAGTAGGATTCAAAGTATTATTACTGAGGTAGATTTAATACGGTGGTATGAAAAAGCATTACGTGGAAAATATTCTGATATAATGGGCTCTGAATTAATAGGTGTATTATGTCAGGAAATTGCAGAAGAATTTCCGTCAGTTGATGACTTTCCATCTATATTAAAAGACAGACATTATGAAGCAATTAGTGATGATTTTTGGATTTAGCAGATGGTACGTCCAAATTAACAATTCTAAAGTAAAGACCACACAAAAGCGTTTATACTTTTGTGTGGCCTTTGTTTTTTTATTGTGTTTTCTAAATGCGGAACTGGCGGATGATGCCGCTAGTCATTGCATCGGCCATCATTAACGCTTCTGCCTGAATGTCATCATAATCTTTAATACTCTTTATGTATTCACCCGTCAAGATAGAAACCGCTTCATCTTCTGTCATGCGCAGATGATCGAAAAATAAATCCTTCCACTCGCTTTCGCTCCAGAAAGGATTAATGGAAGCGAGGAATTTAGCAATATCTTCAGCATTTGCATACCATTTCTTGCGTTGATTATCCGTTTCAACAGTATCACCTGCTTTAGCCGCGTTAACTAATTGGGCTGCGATTAAAAGGTGGTCTGTTAAAAGTTGTTTAAATTGCATGGCTTTATCTTCACCATAAAACGGTTTTAGTGCTTTTGCAAAGTCATCAGGATTTTGCAAAAGCCTTTCTGTAACAAATTGAAGATCAGGCAAATTAAATGCTGTACTCAGGATAAATAGTCGTGTCCACAAAATGTGCTCATTCCACAGACGTCGAATTGTATTTGATAATTGTAATTGACTGTAAGAAAGTCCCCTATTAAAAATCGTTTGTTGCATATTAATCTAACCCCCTTGAATTTTGGATATAAGGAATTACGGTTTATTCGCATATATTTCATTATATGACAAATGTATAAGAGTATGTAAACATAATAATTCTAACATAGTAAATGTCTTTTTTAATAAGAAATTTTTAGGAAATAGCGGTGTTTTAAAATGATATAAAAATATGTAAATAAAAAAATTCCTGTTGATTTTTTGTTAAGTATAGTGTATAATCATATTGGATAATTGTGATTATTATAAGGTTTTTACAGGAGAGATTAAGGAGAATTAATATGAATAAAGAAAAAACACATAAAACCTCCATTGGCGGGCAGGCGGTTCTTGAAGGAGTAATGATGCGCGGTCCTGCGAAAATTGCCGTAGCCGTAAGAAAGTCAAGCGGAGAAATTGTAACCGATATTCAGGATATTAAACCTGTTTCAAAGCGCAATAAATTTTTGCGGATGCCTATAGTGAGGGGCTGTATAGCTTTTTTTGAGTCTCTTATAGTAGGTATAAGAACCCTCATGCTGTCGGCTGATATGTACGATATAGAGGAGGACGAAAATGAGGGAAATAAAGAATCTAAGATAGATGAGTTTATAGAAAAAATATTTAAAAACAAAGATGCCGTAATTTACTTTTCCGTTGTAGTGGCACTTATTTTCAGCGTGGGTTTGTTTTTTGTAATTCCGGGCGTAATATTTAATCTGCTGGCGAAGGTAATAGAAAACAGAATGGTTCTTAATCTTATAGAAGGTATAATAAGGATTGCGATATTTTTGTCATATCTTGCACTGGTTTCAATGAATAAGGATATTCAGCGGGTTTTTGAATACCATGGGGCTGAGCATAAAACAATTTACGCATATGAACACGGGGAGGAACTGATTCCGGAAAATGTAAGAAAGTATCAGAGGCTGCACCCTCGCTGCGGCACGAGTTTTCTTTTATTTATTATGATTATAAGTATATTGGTGTTTTCGCTGATTCCAAAGGAAGTTGGCGGAATGCCCGTAAACGGATTTACGATTATTTTTATAAAGCTGCTGCTGCTTCCTTTGATATCAGGAATATCTTATGAAATTATAAAATGGGCGGGCAGAAGTGATGGAAAATTTGTTATGGCACTTAGCAAGCCCGGAATGATGCTTCAGTATCTTACTACAAAAGAGCCGGACGACAGTCAGCTTGAAGTTGCGATTGAATCAATGAAAGCGGTAATTCCCGAAAACAGAGAGGACGACAAGTGGTAAAATGACCGTAAAAGAAGCGATTGAACGGAGCGCATTAGAACTTAATAACGTTGAAAATCCCATAAGAGAAGCAAGGATGCTTATTTGTCTTGCAACCGGTCTTTCTCTCGAGGAAGTTATAGTAAAAGAAGACAGGTGTATGAGCAGTGAACAGGCAGAGGCGTTTAACAAAGTGCTTGCAAGGCGTGTGGCAGGTGAACCATTTGCCTATATTGCCGGGGAAAAGGAATTTATGGGGCTGACATTCTCCGTAAATAAAGATGTGCTTATTCCAAGACCGGATACCGAGCTACTTGTAAATATGGCGGCAGGCAGAGAGACGACTGTACTGGATTTGTGTACGGGGTCGGGATGTGTCGCCGTGTCCCTTGCACGTCTTATGCCATGGGCTGAGGTTACGGCTGC
>JAUZPZ010000071.1 GCA_030705675.1 Bacillota bacterium | reverse complement strand
GATCACCTTCCCGTAACCCGTGTTCTTCACGCTGAACATTGTACGGTTGTGCATTGTGATAAAGAATATTTTGCGGAAAATATCTCTATTACAGAAAATATAGATGAATTGTGGGAGTGTTATGAAACTTTTTCACAAAATTACAGCGGCATGGTATTTCGCGGAAGCTATTTTACCGTAAAAATGCTCGATTATATTTCAAATAATCTGAAATGCGCCGTGCTTCGCGAAAACGGTAAAATTAAAGCCTATGTGATTTACGGTGAAAATAACGGCGGTGCAGTATGCGAAGAATGTATTGGCTTTTCTTCTTACCTGCTCTGTGCGCTGGACTTTATATGCAAAAACGTTGGAAACTTTTCGGCAGACCTGCCTCCCGACACTAATCTTGATATGATTTCTGGCAATACTAAAATTCTTTCGGGTGCTCTTGCCGGCATTTGTAACGTAAGTGTGCTTCTCGCGGCGCTTAAAAGCAATTGTCCGCTTACGGTTAACGTTACCGACAAAATTATCGACGGCAACAACGGAACATATAGCTTTAATGGAATGAAAACGGAAAAACCCGCAGACATTTTTATGTCCGCGGGCGGATTGGTTCAATTATTGTTCGGTTATCTTGCTCCTAGCGAGCTTCTTTGCAGCCGCAAAAATAATGATATACTTGAAAAATATTTCAGCGCAAAAAATTGTTTTACCGCTGATTTGTATTAGGGCGTGTTGGAAAAATACCCTAATTATTTCACCTGCGTTATGGTGATTTTTTCTCCGGAGACATCAGCATTGTTTTTGACCACGTCCTGAATTTTCGCAACGTCTGATGCGGTCAGGTTATTGCTGCATTTTACGGAAATCGTGGCGATACCGTTTGTTATAAATACAACGCTGTCCTCAAAGCCCTTGGTTTTGAGGATTCCTTCTATTAACCCTTCCGACTCCATATTTTTTGCCATGCTTATCATTTCGGTACTGGCTTTATCCTTGTTTTCACGGTTTGTATTTTCATCGTTTATAACGGTGTTCAGCATTTCCATTGCTTTGCTACGCGCCGTACTGCGGCTTTCCCGCGCCTCTTTAAGGGCATCATTTTCCGCCTTTGAGCTATCCACAGTCGTACTCACCATTTTGGCTTCACCCAATCTTTCGGAAACTTTTTCCGTAACTGTGCCAGTTCCATTATAACTCCAATTAAGGTAACCCGCAACCACCACCATGGCAACAAGAATTGTCAGCACTATGTATTTTCTGTTAACTTCCATTTTATCCTTTCCTTTCCGAAAACCTGTGTTTTATTTATATATATGCATGACCCGATTTGTTTATTCCTGTGGCAACACTTCTATTTTATGAGAATAAACGGGAAGTATCGCTTCAACAGCCTCTTTAAGTTCATCTCTTACAGTTTCGTCACCCGCCCCCTCTGCCGTTACTATTACGCCCTGAACCTGCGGAATATCCTTATCCACGATTACCGCTTCTTTTCCGCTTCCCATAACCGTTGTTTCCTCACTTTGACTTTTCCCGTCGGTTCCTGTCGAATATTTTTTATCCTTTGCAAAATTATCCTTTCCGTCATCCCGAAAAACTATCATTACCTTTACCTTGCCGGCGCCTTTTACCGTTGATAAAACGTCTTCAAGCTTTTTTTCGATTTTTGTCTCTTCTGCGGTCCCCTGTGCCGGTGATTTTTTTATTTCTCTGTTTGCTCCGGCAAACACCATGACTGCTACGGCAATTGCTATGATAATGAGTACTTCTTTTTTCTCAAAAAGTTTTTTTAATTCAGTTTTCATATTCACAGATCCTGTCTTTGTCAATCCCGAATTTTTTTGAAATAATTTCTTTCTCAGTTTCTGAAACATTTTCAATTTCCACCTTCTGTATATCCCCGTCGGCTGTAAGGCTTATTCTCACAGCCGCGTTATTTCTGCCGTTTTCTTCAAGTGTTTTTCGTATTTGTGATGTTGCGCTGTCCGCCGCATTGTCTTTTATTTGTTTCTGGGTGAGATCTTCCATATCTTTGACTCTGTCATAGTCTACAAGATTGCTCTCCTTACTAAAATTAAAGGATTTAACATTTGATTTCCCTATAAAAGGAGAAACGACCATAAGTGCTATTATAATGCCTATTGCGGCTTTAAGTGTATTTCTTAAGTTTCCGTTTGGGACAACCGTAAATACTACGGAAGATATTATAAGACAGCTGCACAGTGTATAAACATATCCTCTTAAAAATGTCATACTGAAAGACTCCCCATCGCTGTTATAAATAAAATACTTACCACTACAGTTATTATAAGGACAAGACCGAGTATGTCCGAAAAATTATCAATTGCGCCCGATATTCTCGTATCTGCCACCGGAGATGTAACAATGCTTGTAATGCGCATGGCGGCAAGCATACCCGCAATTTTTATAAGCGGAGGAATTATCATGTATATTATAGCTATTATGCCCACGGCGCCGCACCCACTTTTTATTGCCTTGCTGTATGCTACGATATTTTCCAGTGAATCGGAAATTATGCCGCCCACAAAAGGAATCATATTCCCCACAGCAAACTTTACCGTCTTTCCCGCTACATTATCCAGTGATGCTCCCGTAATTCCGCGAATTTTAAGCAAAGACACAAAAACAGTCATTATTATTCCTATGCTCCACATTATAACCCGGCGTATAGTACGTTCCAGACCTTTAAGGGATATTTCCGGAGAAAGATTGTTTGCCGCGGATAACGACGCCATAAGATAAGTCATGGGCATAAGCACCGAGGCGGCCGCCTCGCACACCACACATATTCCCGCTATTATTCCCGCCGTAGCCGTAGATGAAATTATCTGCCCGCCGGGTACCGCAAGTGTGCACATTACAGGTACCGCCGCTTTTACAAAAAAGTTTAACTCATCTATCAGTTCCGTTCCCGTCTGTGCCGCTTCTTTGAACATATAAAGCGCCATTGCAAAAACCACAGCATATGTAACGTAAAACGCGGCCTCTGCCACTGTTGATTCCGAAGGCACAAAACGAAGTATAATAGCAAAAATTATTATTGTAAGTATTATTTTTCCCATATCCGCTATGCTTTTGCGTATTTCTCCAAAAAACAGCTCTCCGGCTTTTTGTATTATATCTGTCCCGTTTACCTTTACCCCTTCGGAAACTGATTTCCGTACCTGTTCTTCATAATTAAAATTTCCCTCAAATTCCTGCGCGCCCTTTGAAACCGAATTTAATTCTCCTACGCCCGCTGTATCCATCTGTTCGTCAATTTCCGTTGCGTGCACCGCAAACGCGGTAAAACACATCAAAACCACAAGCAGAAGTAGCTTTTTCATATAGCATCATTCCTCATATTGTACGTTCTATCAGTTCAAGCAAAGCGGTTATAGCCGGAAGTGCGGTTATCATTATTGCAATTCTTCCGGCAAGTTCAAGCTTTGTCGCAACGGCACTTTGTCCCATATCACGGCACATTGCCCCGCAAATGGAAGCTATACATGCTATCCCCGAACATTTTATCACAATTATTACATACCTCGTATTTATATCCGCCTTTTGCGCCGCCTCCTTTACAGAAGCCATAAGCTGTGCAAGTCCGGGAATAACGGCAAGCATTATAATTACGCCGCCGCATACTACAGCAATAAGGGCATATTCTTTTTTTATTTCGTTTAATAGCGCCGCAAGTATCGCAACGATAAGTCCCACTCCGAAAATCTGTAAAATATTCATCTTTTGCCTCTTATAAATCAAACAGACTTTTTACAGTATCAAATAAATTTTTAATTTGTGTTATAACCATCATCATTACCACAATAAGTCCCATTATTGAAATCAGCATTGCCTGATCCTCTCGTCCTGCCCTTACAAGTAGCTGATATATTACCGCCACGGTTATTCCTATCGCGGCTATTTGAAATATTAAATCTACTTCCATGTGCCCCTCCCGTTACATAAGCAGTATTACTATGAGAATACCGCCGTATATTCCCATTTTTCTGCATAATACACCGTTTTGTCCATAAGCGTGTTCAGCTTCTTCAAGACGTTTTTTCAGCCGGATTATACACAAATCTATTTGCGCGCTTTGATGCTCGCGGCTGCTTGCGCCTATCACTTCCGACAATTCAATAAGTGGATTTATATCCTCTTTTTTAAGACAGTCAAGTGTTTTCGTCGCTTCTTCCCATAATTTTTTCTGGTCTGTTTCAGAAGATTTCATCATTTTATCAAACATTTTTCCTACTTTTGTTTCATCCGAAAGCCGCTCATATACTCTACCCAGCGGCATCGCCACCGCCGCGATGTAATTTTCCATTTGCAAAAGAGCGGAAACCAGTTTTTGCAGGCAGTCCCGCCGTTCTTTCATTGTATCCGCTACTGACTTGCCCGCAAAAAAGCCGCCCGCTATTATAACTGCCGCCGCTATTATTTTAAGCGTCAAGTCTTATCATCTCCTTAACCCTTTTTTTCTCAAGTACAATTATATTTTCAAAACCGCCCCTGCCTATAAGCTCTTTTGTATGTTCCCGTATTTTAATATCATTTAAATCCTTGCCGTGTGCCGAAGCTATTACACATACTCCCGAATTCAGCAATGAGCGTATTGCTCTTTCGTCCGCCTCTCCCCCTATTTCATCGGTGATGACAACGTCAACCCCCATTGTTCTAAGCAACATTTCCATCGCCTTATCTTTCGGACATCCGTCAATTACACAAGTACGCGCACCCACATTGTTTTGCGGCACTCCCATATACATTGCGGCAATTTCTCCCCGTTCGTCCGCAACTCCCACGCGGCAGTCAAGCATTCTGCTATCACCGAGTATTCTGCATATATCGCGCAGCATAGTAGTTTTTCCGCATCCGGGCGGAGATACAATAAGCGTGCTTCTGAGCCTGCCGTCTACCACTTCATCTATAATAGGATCGGCGGCTCCTATAACTTCATGCGCAACCCTGATATTTATGTAAGAAATATCTTTTATTGCCAATATTTTACCATCGCTTATTACGCCGCTTCCGCATAAACCTACGCGATGTCCCCCTTCAACCGTAATATATCCGTTCTTTATTTCTTCCTCCATAGCATAAACAGAGCCGTCACATAAAAGCCTGAAAATTTCATTCAGTTCACTTGCGCTTGTCCTTACTGCGTCTTTTATATTATCCGTTACTTTTCCGTCAGCCGTAATATAAACGCATTTTCCGTCCGAATAAAGAATCATGGGTTTGCCTGCTCCTATTCTTATCTCTTCCGTTTTTGTGAGCAGACCAAGCTGCACACGTCCCATGGTTTCGTACATTTTTGCGGGGAAATACTTAAAAAGTCCTATTATTCCTCTGCTCTCTTTTGCACATATCATAATAATTCACCATTCCTTTCGTAAACTCAGGGAATTGTGCCGGTTTTCGACTTTGCCGAAATTCGCGCCTTTGTTTTGGTGCGGACAAACACAAAACCCACGCAAAGATTTATCTTTTCGTTCAGACCGCTGATAAACCACTCGCCGGGGAATTTAAAGGGGGTGTCCCTCTTTTTTTAAATTTGCGGGTTTTGCGGGCTTTGCTCGTGAAACCCGCTCCTTGCAAGAGCTGCGGCGGTGAGCCGTGCGTGAGCGTAAGCTCTTGTTCGAAAGAAAAGTGGTAGCAGGGCGTGCTTTTCTTTCGGAGTTCATCACTCTCCACACAAAAGATTTATCTTTTACGTTATTCACCTCTAATATAATCCTATTAGGACAAGTGCATGTTTATGACTAACAATTTAAAAAAGAAAAAAAGATTTTGTTTCCAAAATCTTTTAAAATTATATATTAAGCTACGCACAAAACAACCCTTAAAATTGCTAATGCCGCCAAATTAAAAGGCGGCATTATTGAGTATTTCATATATTTATTAATCAAATGTTTTCTTTATTTTTTCCCACCAGCTATTTTGTTTGTTATAATTTTTATTATTGCAGCTTTCGCCGAACTGCTGAAGTATTTCCTTTTGCTTTGAACTTAAATTTCTGGGAACCTCAACCATTATAGTAATATATTGGTCTCCCCGGCTGGAACTGTGAAGGAAAGGAATTCCTTTTCCCTTAAGTTTTATTACTTCATGGCTTTGCGTTCCTTCGGCAATCTTTATTTTTTCCTTGCCGTAAAGAGTTGGAACTTCAATTTCCGTACCTAAAGCCGCCTGAATAAATGTAATAGGTACCTCGCAATGAATATTCTGACCTTCACGCTCGAAAATAGGATGTTTTCCTACGCTTATCTGTATATACAGATCTCCGGCTCTGCCGCCGTTTACACCGCAGTCACCGCCGCCGCTGTTCTGAATGACCTGACCATCTGCTATACCCGCCGGAATTTTAACTTTCTTGTTGACTTTACGCCTTACCTTACCTTTACCTTCACATTCCGCACACTTTTCCTTTACTGTCTTGCCGCTTCCGCCGCAAGTAGTACAGGTTCTTGTTGTCATAAACTGACCGAAAGGCGTATTCTGGGCAGACTTAATCTGTCCTGTACCGCGGCAGGTCGGACAGGTCTCCGGAGATGTTCCTGCCTTTGCTCCCGTGCCGCCGCACGCATTACAATCTTCAACACGCAGATAGGATACTTCCTTTTCTACGCCAAATGCCGCTTCTTCAAAAGTAATTGTAAGTCCCATTTCAAGCGTTCTACCCTGTCTTGGACCATTGCGCCTTGTGGTTCCACCAAAACCGCCTCCGAAAATATTTCCGAAAATATCTCCGAGATCAATATCCTGGAACCCGCCGAACCCGCCGGCGCCGCCGGCTCCGTAATTTGGATCGACCCCCGCATGTCCGAATTGGTCATAGCGCGCTTTTTTATCTTTATCACTAAGTATAGCGTAAGCTTCACTGGCTTCCTTGAACTTTTCCTCTGCTTCCTTGTTGTCGGGATTAAGATCAGGGTGATATTTTTTTGCCAGCCGTCTGTACGCACCTTTTATTTCATCATCCGAAGCATTTTTATTAACACCCAGAACTTCATAATAATCTCTTTTTTCCACTATATTGTCCCCCGATATAACGGATTGCAGGCTGTGCCGCTTTGGCACAGCCCCGCCCCATAAATTAATTATTTATTGTCGTCTACTACCTTAAAGTCATCATCGCCGCCGTTTGCTTCGTTTGGCTCAGCTCCCTGCGCCGCCTGCTGGGCCTGCGCTGCCTGAGCATAAATTTTCTGAGAAATTTCACCGAACTTCTTCATTAATTCATCGGTTGCGCTTTTAATAGCATCGAAGTTTGTTCCTTTAAGAGCCTCTTTAACCTTTGCTATTTCATCTTCAACAGTTTTCTTTTCGTCGGCAGAAATCTTATCGCCCACCTCACCCAATGTTTTTTCACACTGATATACCATATTCTCGGCATTGTTTCTGATTTCGATTTCTTCTTTGTGTTTTTTATCCTCATCAGCAAATATTTCTGCCTCTTTTACAGCCTTTTCTATTTCCGTGTCTGTAAGGTTTGTGCTTGCTGTAATGGTAATTTTTTGTTCGTTACCCGTGCCTAAATCCTTTGCACTTACATGTACTATTCCGTTTGCGTCAATATCGAAAGTAACCTCGATCTGCGGCACTCCACGGGGAGCGGGCATAATTCCGGTAAGCTTAAACTGTCCCAATGACTTATTGTCTTTTGCCATTTCTCTTTCACCCTGAAGAACATGAATTTCAACTTCAGGCTGATTATCGGCAGCCGTTGAGAATACCTGGCTCTTCTTTGCGGGAATAGTCGTATTTCTTTCAATAAGCTTCGTGCATACTCCGCCCAATGTATCTATTCCAAGAGAAAGTGGTGTTACGTCAAGAAGAAGAAGGTCTTTTACATCTCCCGCAAGTACTCCTGCCTGAATTGCCGCGCCGACCGCAACACATTCATCGGGGTTAATTCCCTTATGAGGTTCTTTTCCTATAAGGCTCTTTATTGCGTCCTGAACCGCAGGAATACGGCTTGAACCGCCCACAAGCAATACCTTGTCTATCTGTCCTACAGAAAGTCCAGCGTCGGACAAAGCCTTCTTTGTAGGTTCCATTGTAGCCTTAACAAGATCCGTCGTAAGTTCATTGAACTTCGCTCTTGTAAGTGTTGTATCAAAATGTTTGGGACCTGTAGCATCAGCAGTAATAAACGGCAAATTGATGTTTGCGGAGGTTATGCCCGAAAGCTCAATTTTAGCCTTTTCAGCCGCCTCTTTCAGTCTCTGCAAAGCCATTTTGTCTTGTCTTAAATCTACACCGTTTTCCTTCTGAAATTCATCTGCAAGGTAATTCATGATTTTGGAGTCAAAATCATCTCCGCCAAGACGGTTATTACCGTTTGTGGCAAGAACTTCAAATACACCGTCTCCAATATCAAGTATTGAAACATCAAATGTACCTCCGCCCAAGTCAAAAACAAGAATTTTTTGAGTGCCACCCTTATCCATACCATATGCAAGCGATGCCGCCGTAGGTTCGTTTATAATTCTTAATACCTCAAGACCTGCTATTTTACCCGCATCTTTTGTTGCCTGACGCTGACTATCATTAAAATAAGCCGGAACTGTAATTACAGCCTGTGTTACAGTCTCTCCGAGATAAGCTTCGGCATCCGCTTTCAGCTTCTGCAAAATCATAGCCGAAATTTCCTGCGGTGTATAGGATTTTCCGTCAATTTCCACCTTATGCGCGGTACCCATTTCCCTTTTTATTGAACTGATTGTATTTTCCGGATTTGTAATAGCCTGACGTTTTGCCACTTGCCCTACAAGTCTTTCACCGTTTTTTGTAAATGCAACTACCGAAGGGGTTGTTCTGTTACCTTCTGGATTGGCAATTACAACAGGCTCTCCGCCTTCCATCACGGCTACGCATGAATTTGTCGTTCCTAAATCAATACCAATTATTTTTCCCATAATATATCTCTCTCCTGTTCTTTAATGTACGCTTAATTACGCGCCTTATTTACTTAATTTGCAACCTTGACCATACTTGGTCTTATTACTTTATCTCCTAATTTATATCCTTTTTGGAAAACCTCCACAATGGTGTTTTCCGTAGCACTTTCATCTTCAATATGCATTACCGCATTGTGAAAATTCGGATCAAACTCCTGACCGTACGCCTCGATTTCCTTCACTCCGAGCCGCTCAAATTCCTCTTTAGCAGAGCGCATTATCATTTCGACGCCAATTTTAAGAGGATTTTCATCACTTTCATTTTTTGCCGCCGCTTCGGCCCTTTCAAGGCTATCAAGTATCGGTATAAGCCCGCTCACCGCGAAAACCTTTACCTCTGCCATAAGCTGTTCTTTTTCTTTTGTTGTGCGCTTTCTGAAATTATCATACTCCGCAAGGATTCGCTGATATTTATCAAGATATTCATCTGCCTTCTCCGCTTTCTCTTTGAGAGTATCAATATCAACAACCGTCTCTAAGACGCTTTCCTCGTCGGTTATAGTTTCGTCAGCTATAGTTTCGTCGATTTTAGTTTCCTCGGCTTTATCCCCGACCTCGGTTTCCTTTATC
>JAUZPZ010000070.1 GCA_030705675.1 Bacillota bacterium | reverse complement strand
TTGCAGTCATACTTACGGCTAAGCATAAGAAAATCGTAACTCTGCATGAGCATATAGTTAAATTCAAGGAAAGACAAACCCTTTTCAAGCCTCTGTTTAAAGCACTCTGCCGTGAGCATTTTATTTACTGAAAAGTGCGCGCCTATATCCCTCAAAAATTCAACATAGTTAAGTTCAAGCAGCCAATCCGCATTATTTACCATTATGGCTTTATCCTCTGAAAAATCCACTACAGTTGAAAGCTGTCTTTTGAAACACTCGCAATTATGCTGAATTGTTTCAAGAGTCATCATCTGACGCATATCAGTTCTGCCGCTCGGATCTCCGACATGACCCGTTCCGCCGCCCACAAGAGCAATTGGTTTGTGTCCGGCAAGCTGCATGTGACGCATTACTACCATCTGTAAAAAATGCCCCACATGAAGGCTGTCCGCTGTAGGATCAAAACCTATGTAAAACGTGACCTTCTCCTTACCCAGTAATTCACGTATTTCTTCCTCATGAGTAGTCTGAGCTATAAGCCCTCTTTCTTTAAGTATGTCAAATACATTTTCCATTTTTCCAAAACATCCTTTCTATGTATCCCGCAAAGCGGGGGAAATATTAGCTTTTATCTTACAACCGATAAGCAATAATTCTCTTTTGTAAGAATTTCTCCGCACACTTTTCTTACATCCTCTGCGGTTATATTTTCATACACATCAAAAATTTCATACATATCAAGTCCGCACGTTACATGACGTGACAAATTCTGCATATAATCTTCCGAATCGTCAAGTGTCAGCATGGCTCTGCCGTACATCATATGCTTAGCGCACAAAAATTCCTCCTGCGTAAACTGCGCTTTACCAGCAGTTTCAAGCAGCCTCTCCCCTGCTTTCTCGGGGTCGGAAGACTCTCCTGAAATTTCGACAAAAGCATAACTATTCTCTGCCGTATAATCTAAATTCAAATATCCGTTTATAATTTTTTCGTTATACAGACTGTTATAACACTCCGAGCTGCTTCCGAAAAGAAGTTTTAAGGCAATCTGAACAGCCGCGCGGCGTTTTATAAGCTGTGTTCCGTCAGTTTTCACACTATCCTTAAAGCCGGCGCAAAAAATAGGCGCGGAAACCGGCAGATGCTGCTCGGCAATATGCTCTGCCACACCGTCAGGCTCATTGGGATATTCTCTCGGAATTTCTTTTTCGCACTCAAGAGGTTTTAATGAAGCGTCTATCACAGACGCGATTTTTTCAGGGTCAAAATCTCCCACAACACATATACACATATTGGAAGGGTGATAAAATGTATTGTAACAGGTATAAAGAGTTTTGTCCGTAATTTGGGAAATCGATTCAACTGTTCCAGCAATATCAAGCCTTACAGTATGTTTGCTATATATTCCCCGAAGCATATTAAAATAACAACGCCAGTCGGGATTATCTTTATACATGCCTATTTCCTGCCCTATAATACCTTGTTCCTTTTCAACGTTTTCTTTTGTAAAATACGGAGCCTGGACAAATTTTATAAGCGTTTTTAAATTTTCCTCATAATTTGAGGTTGCCCAAAAATAATAATTTGTCATATTAAACGACGTATACGCATTTGCCGAACCTCCCAGCCGACCAAACATTTCAAAAACGTTTCCGCCGTCTTTCTGTTCAAAAACCTTATGCTCCAAAAAGTGAGCGACTCCGTCCGGCACTGTCATCATTTCACTTTCGCCTATAGGCACAAAGGTGTTGTCGATAGAACCGAAATGTGTGGAAAAACTCGCGCTGAACTTTGCAAAACCCGGCTTTGTAACCATATAAACCTTTACTCCGGTAGAATGTGTATAGAAGTAAAGAGTTTCATTAATTTTTTCATATTTTTTTATTTCCATTCTCTTTCCTCCTCAATTTTTAAGAAAATACACTGTATCCAGAGTAATACCTTTTGCGATTTCAATAACATCTTCTTTTGTAACTTTTCTCATTCCTTCAATAAGCTCTTCCATAGAGCGTTCGTCACCTTCGATAATCTGACCCGCCTTTACGGCTTCCGCCGTTTCAGGGTCGTCGCTTAGAGAAGTGTAAACATTTATTATATGGGCTATTGCATTATCCATCTCCGCGTCTGTAATATTCCCGTCGCACACTTCTTTAAGCTGTGTTAATATTTCTTCCCGCACCTTATCATATTTGTCAATTTCTATTCCGCTGCGCGCCATCATTATACCTTTTGAAAAGTACATTCTGGTATTGGCATAATAGGCAAGAGAAAGTTTTTCACGCACATTATTAAACAGCTTTGATGTAGGACTGCCGCCAAAAAGCGCGTTGAACACCATAGCTTTGCACTTATCCTGCGCCGCGGTATGAGATGTTCTGAAACCCATTACAAGTTTTCCCTGGGTAACATCCATACTTTCCGTTACTTCTTTAACCTTTTCGGAAGGCTTGCCGATAGTCACTTCAGGGATAGCTCCGTTTGAAGTTATATCTCCGAAAACTTCTTCAACTTCTTTTTCGTCAATATCTCCGCTGGTGAAAATATCTATTTTACTGTTTTTTAATACATCCTCATAATGTTTGTATAATGATTTCTCATCTATTTTTTCGAGTTCTTCTATTGTTCCCCGTTCATCAGTACCAAAAGGTTCATCGGCACACATTATTTCAATGCAGCGTTTATCCGCATACAGTGCCTTTTCATTGACATAGGATTCAATAAGCTTCTTTAAATTTTCTTTTTCTATATCAACTATTTCCTTATCAAACCCTTCTCCGTCAGTTTTAGGCTCAAGCAAAATTTCTTTTCCGAATTTCAAAACGTCGGTAGAAATTTTTTCGGGGAGATATTTGTCGCATACGGCCTTGAGCGTAATTATGGTAATATGAACATCTGCATATTTTATTACCCCTGTCGTAATACTTGTTCCGTAAAGCCAGTCAAGTCTTTTCGCCATCGCCGCCCTTGTAGGATAATTTTTTGTTGCACTTTTAAGCACCTTCGACATTAATGCATCCTGAGATGCCTCGGCAGCATTTAAAGGACGGTAAATATAAATACTTACCGACCATGTCTTGAACTTATTCTCTTTGTTTGCGTAAATATTGATTCCATTTTTTAATTTAAATTTTTCCATAATTCACTATGTTTCCTTTTCAGTTTTCATTATTATTGTCAATCATGTATTTCTTTATAACAGGATAGGAAAATATATGTCCCAGTAAATTAAATGCAGATATGCCTATGAAAAGGAGCACGCCCATTGCCGCGATCCACATATACGCAAAAAACATAATCATCAAAGCGCAAAATAAAGAGGCACATACTATGTATCCTATGGAATTCAGTGCGGCGCCGAATGTAAGAAGCAAGGCATTTTTGTAAATTTTCCATATACTGATCTTAAAGGTTATCATCATAGTCCATATATAGGTATGCATGACCGCATATATGAAAAACACAAAAAGCATGACGGCAAAAGCTAAAATATTGACCATACTTCCGTCTTTTTTCATCATTGTATAATATGCCGCAATACTGAATAAACATACGCAAACAAGCAAAGTATCTATTATTGATACTATCAGCGCCTGAAAAAAATTTTTCCCTGTCTGTTCAAAGTAATCACTGAATATAAATGCGTTTTCCTGACGCGTATAATTTCTAAGCACATAATGATACCCGGCAGAGCACACTCCGCCGCCGAAAAGCATTACAAGCAAAACTGATCCTATTGTCGCAACATAAAAAATTATTGATCCCTGTAGTTTATCTATAGGCATCCCGCCGTTCATATCAGACCAAACCTTCCAGCTTTCTCGCGAAATTGTACTTATAATGACAGGAATAATTACTCCTGCCAGCACAGCCCAATAAACAGCCATACTTAAGAGGCTTGTTGTAAAATAAAGCAAATTCAATTCCACATAATTCCAAAATTTTCTTTTAATCAATTCAAAATAAAGCAATATCCCCTTTTTTTCACGTTCATCTCCCGTGATCTCAGGTCTGTGATCTTCATATTTTTTAAAAATCCCCATCTTTTATCCTTTCATCAAACCCCTATAATTAAATTGAGTATGAGATTGTTTTTATAAAAGTAGCTGCCGAGTACAGACTTGTCAAGTTGCCCCGCTATCCATGTATTATTTGCATTAATAAGAAAAAATAATATGAGCGCGCCGAATATGTAACACACAATCACTCCGTTTATCGCGCCTACGGCTCCTCCCAAAATACTGTTGCATTGTTTCAGAACAGGCAGCTTTACAACTGCCGCCAAAAGAATTGACAATATCTTTACCGCAACAATAACCCCAATTATAACTACTATTGAAACTGCTATATGGGAAGCTGCATTACTGATCGCTTCAGAGGCATTTCCGTTAAATTTTTCAACGGTTTTGTTAAAGAATACCGGCATGTTTCCTTCGTGTGACTGCGTATAGTTAATCACCTTGTCGGAAATATTTTCTTTAAAACGTTTTATTATTCCCGAGGAAACATCCCACTTGTAAAGCATTTCGGAAATTTTATTATAAAATATAAAACCGATTACACATGAAACTAAATATGAAAAAAACCCTAATATCGCCCTTGCGAAGCCTCTTTTTGCTCCTGCCAGTACACAAAAAACAAAAACGGCTATTGTAATAATATCAATGACCATAAATATCACCTCAATTTATTGGAATTATTTCCGCACTTGTTCCCGAAACCACAAATGCGTTTGAGTCAAACACAAGACCTTTGCTTATATCCTTGCTAAGATTATTTATTTTTTTGACGGTGGCATTACGGCGCAATGTAATAATACTGTTTGACGTGATAACAGCTATTTTATTTCCCCTTGTTTCAATGCTGTGCACATCACCTTCTATTTTTGTGCTACCCAACTGTTTACCATCGTCACTTATAGTGTATATAGTAGTGATTTTTGAAGCACTTGTAGAATTGCTATTGATTGCATAAGCGTAAACCCCGTTACTTTTCGCGTTATATAAAACCATGTCTCCGCTCGGATAGGAATATTTCCACAAATCACTTCCGTTTTTATTTATTCTGAAAGTTTTACTTCCGCCTACACAGGTAAGCTTTTCGCCGTTCCATCTTATATATGTAATTATATTTGAGCCTGTATTTTTCCCAAAATATGGTTTACCTGCTGTTGTTATATCAAAAAGCGACACCACCCCGTTAGCTTCATCAGAGCTGGAACTGTCTAATTGGGCAACGGCAAGGGTTTTATTATCATCGGCAAGAGAGGCCGCAAGAACATTATTATTTGCGGAACTCCAGCTATATTTTAATTTGCCTTCGCTATTATAAACATTTATTTGTGCCTTATATCCCTTCTGCCGCACAATAGCGGTAATCCATCCGTTATTATTCGGCTCAGCTGTAATACAGTCAGTCTCATAGGAAACCTTATTTTTAAGTTCTCCGTGGTTGTTAAACATAATCGAATTATTCTGCGTTGTGTCAGTAACAAGCAGATAATCTCCGCATGTGCTCGATATAGGGTCGGTTATGTTTGTCTCATATTTCCATTTTACAGAGCCGCTTGCGTTATATGCGTAAACTCCGTATTTATTGCATACTATAAGATAGTTTTCAAATATATTAAAGTCGTACTTAGAAGATGTATCAAGATCTATCTGGTCATTTATAACGGTTTCCTCTTTTTCAGGACCGTTTTTATTGCCACCGAAAAAATCAATTCCGGCGCGGATAACCGCAAGGAGTACAATTGCCGCAATTATATATTTGAGAATTCCCTTTTTTTTGCGTGATTTTGTTTTCCTAACGGGTTTTTCAAACTCTGTTTCGTCGTCCATTTCGTTCGCGTCGCCTAACCCCTCATTACCTTCCGCGTTTTTATTATAAAGATGGCGTTCGTTCTTATGGGATTTTTCTTCTCCGTCATTTATATTATTTATATCATCAGCCATTATTTTCACCGCCTATATGCATTATAAGTATTTTCCCTGCTTCAACTGAAATCTTACAAGTATTACTTATCATGGAATTGCTTACGCAATAAGGCAAATTGCGCATAACCACCGCGTTTGTAAGCGGATATTTAAGCCCTTCGTAAGTAAGACCCGACGCTTTGTCCAAAGCGAATACAGAAACAATATCCCCTGCTTTTCCGGTTATAATCGTCTCATTTTTACCGCTCAGCATAAAAATTTGGGTCATGCCGTCCGCTATCTTCATAAAAATCCCTTTGTTCATAGAATACTCAATCAGCTGAATATTCGCAACGCTATGGTCTATACGCTTCCCGCCGAGAGCTCCGAGCAAAGTTATTTCTTTTACGCCGCGCTTTGCAAGATAATCTATACAAAGCTGTGTGTCGGTTTCATCTTTTTCTATCTTATATGTAATAATTTCAAAATTGTTTTTATCCGTCAGCCTACCTGAAAAATCCGGTTTCATGGAATCAAAATCCCCTATCACGGCGTCCGGCTTAATATCAGAATCTTTTATATGGTTATATCCCGCGTCTGCACATACAACAATCGTGTCTGCGGTTAAATATTTTTTTATTTCATTTACTCCGGAAAGCGAACCTCCGGCGATAATAATCCCCTTCATGACTGTGCACCTGTCATTTCAGCTATAGCCTGTGCAGGGTCCTTTGCTCCAAAGACAGCTGAACCGGCAACTATTATATTGGCTCCGGCTTTTACTGCCTCCCCGACATTTTTCAAATTTATTCCGCCGTCTATTTCGATATCAAAATTATTACCCATAATCTCCCTTATACGGGCAACCTTCGGCAAAACATCCTCAATAAACTTTTGACCGCCAAAGCCCGGATAAACCGACATAATGAGTACCATGTCCACCTTTGAAAGATAGGCTTCATAGGGTTCGGTCCCTGTATCCGGATTAAACACAATGCCCGCCTTAATGCCAAATGAATGTATTTTTTCTATACATTTATCTATATTGCTGTTTGACTCAACATGAAAGGTTATTATATCCGCCCCGGCTTTCACAAAAGGTTCGATATACTTTACAGGGTCGGTAAGCATAAGGTGTACGTCAAAAACAAGGTTGGACTTTTTTCTTAGGGATTGAACAGTAGCAGGTCCAAATGTCAGATTAGGGACAAAATGCCCATCCATTATATCCAAATGCAAATATTTTGCCCCGGCGTCCTCAATAATTTTCACCTGATTGCCCAGTTCCGACATATCCGCCGCAAGAAGCGACGGCGCGACTTTTATCATTCTGCAGATCTCCTTAATATTTTTTTATACTTTTTAGCATAGTATAAAATTGCACATAATTTTCATATCTGTGAGGGGTAATATCTCCTTTTGCAAAGGCTTCTTTAACCGAACAGTCCGGCTCATTTATATGAGAGCAGCCTTTAAAGCGGCAGTCTCCCAAATTCCTCTTTATTTCAGGAAATAAATTTTCCAATTCCTCTTTTTCCAGTTCGTTTATTTCAATTGAGCTGAAACCGGGAGTATCGGCAATGTACCCTCCACACCTTTCAAAAAGCTCCACACAGGTAGTGGTGTGCTTTCCGCGGTGGCTCTTTGAGCTTATTTCTCCGGTCTGTAAATTTTCTCCTCCGAACAATTTGTTAAGAAGTGTGGATTTTCCCACGCCGGAGCAGCCAGCGACAGTAGTTATTTTATTTTTGAATTCATCTTTCAACAGCTGCTGTATTCCATCGTCTTCATCTTTTGAGGTAACTATTACCCTATATCCCGCCGACTCATATATTGTGCGGTACTCATCAATCTTTTCTTCTTCTCCCACATCGGCCTTCGTTATTATAATAATAGGTTTTATCTTATTTTTTTCTGAAATTACGGTAAGCTTATCCACGACACTCAAAATAGGTTCGGGGTTTGCGGCGGCAAATATGATCATCATATTATCGACATTTGCAAGTTTCGGTCTTATAAGACTGTTTTTTCTGGGCAATATTTCTTTAACAATGCCCTTACCGGTTTCGGTATTTTCCACCAGGCATAAGTCGCCTGCGGTGGGAACAATCTCTCCTATGCGGAATTTCCCCCTCAAGCTGCATTCAATATCGCCTTCTTCGGTTCTTACCGTATATATACCGCCATTTCCCTTAATTATTAATCCTTCTGTCATATATTATAATCCCTCATACGGATCTGTAGATGTATTAGTGCCAGTACTCGGCTTAGTTGTAGAATTATTTGGCTTTGTTGTAGAATTATCCGGCTTTGTGGAATTGTTATTCTGATTATTTGCTGGATTGTCCGATTTTGTATCTCCGCTTCCGGGAGTCTGAGTTTCGGTATTGTTTGGTGTTTGTGAGGGTTTTGTCGTATCTGGCGTCTGGTTTTCAGTGGTATTTCCGTTATTGGCAGGAGTTTTTGCAGTATCATCTTCACTTTCGACCGCTTCTCCTTTACTTACCCAAATAACTACCGTATCATTTTTTCTTAACGCATTACCCGCGCTTGGGATAGTTTTCATGACAATTCCATCATCGTATTTTGATGAATTCTTTTCCTGAATTTCAACATCATATCCCTGCTTCTTTAACTCATATTCAGCACCGCTTGCTTCTTCTCCCACATAGTCGGGCATAAGATTTTCATCACCGCGGCTTACCACCACACTTATCGTTATAGGTAGCTGTTTTTTTGTATAATAACTTCCGCCCCTCGGATCCTGCTCAATTATTATGCCGTCGCTATACTCCTTGCTGTATTTTTCATCCTTGATAACAATGTTATAAATATCGCTGTCTTTATATTTTTCGGCAATAGTTTCATAATCTTTTCCGACAAAATCTTCAACTTTGTTTCTGCCTACTTCGTGGTTTGCAAAGGCCATTCCTATAACTGCTGCAAGCACAATAATAGCTCCTATTACAATACCCATTACCGCAGAATGTTTGTCTTTCTTTGTCTTTTTAGGCTTACTTTTTTCTTTCTCTTCAGGCTCAATTGTTTCCGGAATATCATCTTCCGGCGAATAATCAGGAACCGGGGCCACAGGCCGAGTCCTGTATTTTGACTGGTCATCTTCGCCTTCTTCGGCACCCGCCATCGCAAACTTTATATCCTTAATCATATCCGTTACGCTTTGATATCTGTCTTCGGATTTTTTTGCAAGCGCCCGCAGTACAACATCATTTATAGAGTTAGGAATCTCCGGATTCATTTTCTTTGGCTCAATAGGCATTTGCTCGACCTGCATCTTAGCTACTTTAAAGGGATCTTCCGCATCAAAAGGTACTTTTCCGACAAGCATTTCATAAAATACGATACCTATCGAATATATATCCGATTTATAGGTTGACGCCGCGCCTCTCGCCTGTTCAGGCGAAAAATAATGAACAGAACCTATTATATTTCCGCCGCGCACAATTGTCGAACTGGAAACCGCTCTGGCAATCCCGAAATCTGTTACCTTTACCGTTCCGTCACTTGTTATCATAATATTATGTGGTTTTATATCCCTGTGGACAATCTTATTTTTATGTGCCTGCTCTATTGCGGCGCATATGCCAAGAGCTATTTCAGACGCTTCATGCCATTCTATTGCCCCTTTGCGGGCAATGTACTGTTTAAGGGTATATCCCTCGACA